>CAMLKG010000010.1 GCA_946480695.1 uncultured Cellvibrio sp. | reverse complement strand
TCAAGTTCAAAGGTTGTCGGTCCGCTGTTTACTAATGTTGCTTCGCTTTTGAAGACTGCATGAAAACGCGGATAGGGTGGTTCCCGCGTTCCAACAATATCACTCGGCTCGCCACCCAGATAACCCGCCACTCATGGCAACTCATCGGAGGTATAGGTAAATTGCCAATACGCCTGTGCATAAGTTGCACACACGCTGCTGGCTACAAAAATTGTTACTGCAAAAATACGTTGAAGACCAATCATGACGTTCTCCTTGAGCAAAAAGCAAATTGACGGAGGATGAAAAGGAAAAGTGCAACAATAAAATGCTGCTACGTTGATTTGATACCTTGGTTTCTTGCCGTACGTGCCACAGTGATGAAAGTCAATCCTGATAACAACAACAATGGTGCAACTGGTTCAGGAACGGACATTTTTTCAATCGTTGTATAATTTCCTTCGCCCCAATATTCCACAATGCTGTCAAACTCCCAATCAATATTGTGATGAGTCCATATCCAGTTATCCTGGTATAGCGTGAAGGTACTTTGTCCTAAAGTGTCCGGGTGCAGGCCTCCCGACGCGCTGAAAATACCATGCCGGGTTGCGCCGATATTGGGGTTATCTTGTTCGGTAATGGAAAACGTTAAACTCCACGATGAAAAAAAATCTTCTTCCGACGGTAGCGGCCACAACTCGAAGGTGACGGAGCTGCTGTCGATGGTGAATGACTCAAAGAAGTTGGACGTAGTCACACTGACGACGGGATTCTCAACAGTGAAGTAGTTGCTAATACCGACTTCAAAATCGGGAACAACAAACGTCACCTCCCACTGAAATGCTTCCTGCTCAAAAAAACTGGATGGCGAATAATCGTCTGGTGTATAGGCAGTTTGCTCGCCCATATACATCATATCGGCTGATTGGTAAGTGAATTTCAGATAGGCCGCCGCATGGGCGGAGAGAAGCGCCATCAAAGCAAAGGAAAGTATCGCGAGTACACTGGAAATAGCTTTCATGTCTCTACTCCTTGCCCATTTTCAAGGCAAAACATTGGTAAGTATTTGCTGTAGATAAAAATCCACAAACGCTTGTATCGCGTGGGTACTATCAATAACAAAAACAACGGAGAGAGCTGCGACGGGTATGTGCTAACAGGAAGGCACTGCTCCATAACCAACTCCTTCTTGCTAAGCAAGGCCATATTCAGCTGCGGGATGGTAGCACTTATGTGTTGCAAATAATTTGAATTCTTACCGGTTCGCGAGACCTTTGTGGGCTAAGCGGGGAGGGGATTATTCCGATTAGGGTGTTGGTGTAATGGCGCGTAATTCCTGTTTGCTGGAATTGGCGCGATAGTCTTTAATTGTGTATAAGCGAAGCGGTAGGGGCCGACGTTATTATTAGTCAGGTTTTTTGCCCAAAGCGGAAGTTCAAACTACTACCAATACTTTCAGTGGAATTATTACCTATAACAACATGAGGAAATTCGGGATGCCCATTCGTGATTATTTAAACGGACCAAAATATCTCCTTCGCATCCAAGAACTGGATAAACAGCTATCTGAATTACAACAGCGTTACACACAGATGCAGATTTTAGCTGAAAAGTTTAGAGCGATGGAGTCGATTCAGATTCAAGATCTGATAGATCAAGAAAATGTAAAATTGGCGAATCTCCGCATGGCTAAGCAAGAATCCGATCGTCAAATTGCGGAGCTTCGCAAAAAAAGTGATGAGTTACGAAGTCAAGTTTTGGTATTTGAAGAGACTTTGCTTTTAGAGAGCTTCGCTTTATATGAACCTAAATTTAAGTTCAATGCTAGCCATGAATATAAAACTCGACTTGATTCTGTTCGCGAGACTCAAAAGACCTTAATTAAGAATGGTCAAGCTGCTACTGGCAATATAGGTTGGGAAGTAAATGGTAGTAAAGCTGAAGGCCGTAAGCTGGTGAATGACATGATCAAATTAGTTATTAGATCTTTTAATAACGAGGCCGACTACTGTGTAGATAATGTCAAATTTGACAATATTGAATTGGGAGAGAAACGTATCCGAAAATCTTTCGAAACATGCAATAAGTTGGGGCGTGTAATGACTGTGAGTCTTTCGGAAAAGTATCTCAATTTAAAATTGGACGAGCTTCGCCTTTCTCACGAATTTCAGATTAAGAAGCAGGAAGAGAAGGAAGATGCGAAGCGAGTTCGAGAGGAGTTGCGCGAACAACAAAGGCTTGAACAAGAAATACGCGCAGCACGTGACAAAATTGCAAAAGAGCGAAAACATTTCGTGGCTGCGCTTCGTGATCTAAATGTGCGGTTGGAAAAATCCGAAGACGATGATACGCGAAAATCACTTCTTACAAAGATTGCTGAAATTGAAGCTAGCAAAGTCAACCTAGATAATGAAGAAAAGGTAATCGATTACCGTGAACAAAATGCTAAAGCAGGATATGTCTACGTCATTTCTAATATTGGTGCTTTCGGTGAGGGAGTGTACAAAATTGGAATGACGCGCCGTCTTGATCCTATGGAGCGAATAGACGAACTTGGAGATGCCTCTGTTCCATTTTGGTTTGATGTTCACGCAATGATTTTTTCGGAAAATGCGCCAGCACTAGAAGCGAAACTGCACGAACGGTTCGCAGCTGGTCGGCTAAATAAAGTAAACGGTCGAAAAGAATTCTTCCGTGCAGATATAACTGAGATAGAGTCTATAATTCGTGCAAACTACGATGCAGTAGTTGAAGTGACTCATGAAGCACCCGCTGAACAGTTTCGAGAGAGTCAACGCATGATGATGCCCTTAGCTTCAATACAACAGGCAGAAAGAACAGCAGCAACAACCTCGTAAGTACCAGTAAAGAGCAAGTAGTTAGGTAAAGGAAATTTCCGCTCTTGGCCGAAGAGTAGTTGTGCCCATAGAGCACCGTTAGCGTTGTTCCGATGCCGCTAGAGAGTTTCATACTAACTAACTCTCATGCTACATACTAACAACCCCATTAACACAAAGCCGGTTGCTAAACTTGGCGGAAGAACTCGGCAATGTATCCAAGCTTGCAAGGTAATGGGTTTTCCCGCGACGCATTTTATCGTTATCAAGAGCTAACCCAGGAAGGTGGAGTTGATGTATTGATTAATCGGAACAAACGTACTCCGAATGTTAAAAATCGCATCGATTCTGCAACTGAAAAAGCGGTTCTTGATTATGCCCTTGAGCAGCTTGCTCACGGCCAGCATCGCACCAGCAATGAATTACGTAAAGTTGACGTATTTGTCTTCGGCAGTGGTGTTCGTTTTATTTGGTTAAGGCATGGTGTTGAAAAGCTTTAAAAAGCGATTGCAGGCACTGGAAGAAAAAGTGGCTAAAGGGGAAAATTGAAACGCATCATCCTGGTTACCTTGGATCGCAAGATACATTTTATGTGGGTAACCTCAAAGGCGTAGGTTGCATTTACCAGCAAACCTTTATAGATACTTACAGTAAAGTGGCATTTGCAAAGCTATGCTAGCAAAACACTGATCACGTCAGCCGATTTACTCAACGATAAAGTGTTGCCATTCTTTACTCAACAGCAGCTGCCAATTCTGAGAATCCTTACTGATCGTGGTGCTGAATGTTGTGGCCAGATGGATCAACATGATTATCAATTGTACTTGGCCCTCAACGATATTGATTACACCAAAACCAAAGCTCGCAATCACCTCAGACCAATAGGATCTGCGAGCGCTTCCATAAAACGATATTACAAGAGTTTTATCAGGTCACATTCCGCAAAACCTTTATGTAACGTTGGATGAATTGCAAAAGGATCTGGACGAATGGATGAAATACTATAACAATACTCGAACTCATCAGAACAAGGTTTACTGTGGCTGTACACCAATGGAAACATTGCTTGATGGAAAGAAGGTTTGGGCAGGAAAGAATTTAACTCAAATCTAAACTGACAGGCACCTAGAAAAAAACTGGTAACTGTCAGATCAGGTCTGAGCTAGTACATCTTATGCATGGCTATTTTTTAAACTCCTTGGCTTGAAGCAAAAACAAACTCAATTGCTTCGTCGATTATTTCGATAAAATATTTTGCTTTTAATCGGCTCCCGCTGGGGCAGCTAATTTTGCGTCGTCCTTTACTTAAACTAAGATTTTCACACCAAGCGACGACGTCGAGTTCGCGTTGGGCATTTGCAGCTATGTTCCGTTGCTCAAATCGATCTTTAACGGTAATTATTTGCTTTAAATCCTGGCCGTCGGATTCGATGGCCGTGATCCGATCTTCTACATTATCCAGTTTTGTTTTGACGTTGTTGACTTCGGTTTCCAGTCTGTCTTGTCGAACGATGGCATCAGCTAACATTCTGGAATTCTGCGCAAGAATTTCTGCCATTTGAGCTAGCACAGAACCTGTTGGTTTAGGTGGAGGAGGGTAAGTTCCGTATTGGGTTATCGATGGGACCACCTCGTGGAATAACCACTTCTGAAATTTTTTGCCGGCCTTGCTCCTGTCAGCAGAGAGTACCCGGTACATGCCAGGTTGCGTAACAAATACTTCTTCTGGAAGGTCACGATTACTGGACGGTATATGAATATATTCCTCTGGTTCCATTGTTTCCATAATTCCATTAATGATATTCATGCGTGACTGCTGAGGATTGCTTTCGTTTAACGTTTTGTTTTCACGTTCTAATGTTGCCAGTACGTCCCATAATGAAATATGAAGGACATCATCGACGAGTAGGGTCCGCAAATCTGACTCCCCTGTATCTCCTTGATAGCATATCTTCATTAAACCACTGCTCATATTTTTTCCTCCAAAAACGTTTGATTTATCTAAAACAATAACCCTGTTTTAAGGTATAACGTTGAGGTCCCTTTTGTCCACAAATCGAGGTTTGGTTTCCACAAAATGAAAAGTACGGCTATTTGTGGCGCATAAGTATACGCATGAATACCCAATATGGAGCTATCGGCTCTCCATTCAATCATCTTTCTCTCTTGGTTATCGTCGCGTTATGCTAGTTTCCATGACAAAATCGCGCGGCTATGCTTTACTTATTTTAATGTCTGGGTAGCAGACATATCTGCTATTCCGGTGCTTTGGTTTTCTCGTTTACCAAATACCATGCACTACAAAACCAATCACATAAAAAATCAAAATTAATAACGCAAAGGATAGATAACTATGTTTGTTCATAACAAATGGCTTCAACATCGTATGTTGCGATAACTTGATGTTTGTAAGTCACCTTTTTATGGTTTTGCTACGCAAATTTTTCCACAAAAAAATAAACTTAAAAACTGCGAATAAACGCAGCGGTAATTTACCTTGGGGAATTGTATGAGATCTATATTTTCGTTGTTTTCTATATTTTTGTTTGGTTTTTATATGTCCGGATGTGAATTTTTTGACGGCGAAAAAAAAGTAAATTTGGTGCTGAGAAACTAATTGTACAGCCTATTGAGGAAATTGATTTAATTTCAATTGTTACAGAAGGCAAAGAAACCGCGAAAGATTATGAATATAAAAAATTAAGTTTTTCAAACATTTTTGATCAGGTGCTGCAAAAAAATTCTTCGAAAGATAAGCTTAGTCGCAACAGGGTACAAGATCGAATTATGATGGCGTCCAATCAGCTTTGTGAACAATATAAGGTTGTATTAAAAAAGAAACAATCAAATGCCAACTTCTGGTTCGGAACAGCATCGACCACATTTGGGGCTGCCGGGGCAGTTGCGAGCGGGGTGCAGGCAGCCAAAAATTTATCCGCATTGTCTGGTCTTACTTCCGGAGTTCGTGCTGAGTACAATCAGTCATATTTTTCAGACTTGGCTGCACAAGTAGTTACGAAAGGCATCGATGCAAGAAGATCGGAAATATTAGAGAAAATAAATGAAGCAAAGTTGTTGCCAATAGAAGAATATACTTTGGAGGCTTCAATTGCAGATGCGATTTCTTATCATGGAGCTTGTAGCCTCATAAGTGGTTTGGAGCAAGCTGATGGCGCTGTCACAAAATTAACCACTCCTGTGGGGCTAGACGCATTGTTCGCAAATCCAGCTTATAAAGCAAAAGTAAAAGCGAAGGAAGATGAACAAGCAGAGGAAGATAAAGAAGATGAGGGTGGAGGCCTCTAATAAAGGGGATCCAATACCGCGCACTTCGTTCGCTCAATAGATTGTAAGTTGCTTTTTTGTGGTTTTGCTACCCAAATTATTCCATAAAAAAACAACAAGCTACATCTAAAACTTTTTTGGATTCTCTGTATATTTTGTATGCACAATAAATACCTAACAAATAGATTGAGCACAAACCGCTAGTCAGTTCACTGTCTGGGATCTTGTTTTTATAAGCGGTTGAATGGATTCGTCATTCTGCCGTCAATACAAACCTCTTGTATCACCTGAATCATCCCCGGTGAATCAATTTAAGAGAAGGGAGACGTCTCTTGGTCTATCTAGATTTAGAAGCAAGTGAGTAATTTCTGCGGTACCAACCCCATAATAGCGCGAGCAATAAGGGTATAACCGCAATACAATAAAAAATAATTTGTATGGCATTTGGGCTGGAATCATAGCCGATGAGTGCATAAAGCAGCTCCCCAAGCCAGGAGTGTTCATTGACTATGGTTGAGGTATCCCACAAGGGGTCGGCAGAGGTTAGCATTCCAATTTGCAATAGTTGCCTTGCAATTTGCATTGAAAGCCCACCGCATAGAAAAATCAAAAAAATAAACAAAACAATAAGGAACATGCGCGCAGAAATAAACACTAGTAGATAATAAGTGACGACTCCCAAACTAATACCTATGCCCAATCCTATGGCACCTCCGGTTAATGCGGATTGCAATAGGTCCTTCTGATGTAAAAAACCTCCCAGGTAAATCCATATTTCAGAAACTTCCCGAGCAAGCGATAAACCAACAGCAAAGACAGCGCAAATCAATAATAATCTTTTATAGTAATGCTTTGAGTTGTCTGTGAGCGATAAATATTTCTCTTGCGAAGAAGTATGGAATAATAGCGGCACTATTATTAAACCAATAAAGATAAACGATAAAATCACCGATAAATAAAGTAATGCATTTATCCATTCTTGCCCGGTGCCATCCAATGCATCCGCGATGGTGTATGCATAATGTGCTAACAACCAGGAACTTAATACTCCAAGAGCCAAGGCAGGTATTATCCAGTTAAATAAAATAGATAATTTTCGGCTCATTGCCAATAGTATAGTGATAATGAGTGCCGCTTCTAATACTTCTCGCAATATTAATAAAATTGCATCAACCATAACCTTATCCTGAATGTTTTGCGCGAATTAAACCTTGAGCAGTTTTAGGATTGAATTCACCAAAGAATGGATAGTCTCCCGGTTTTAATGGGCCAATAAAAATAACCGCCTTGACGCCCCCCATAATGACTTTTTCGCGGTTAAGCTCATAACTTTCAAATTCTTCGGGTGTTGAATCTTTATTAATAATTATTAATTTAACCTTGGTATTGGCAGGGATGACTAATGTTGAAGGGAAAAATAAATGATCGCGAATTTCAATGGTAAATTCTGGTGTCGTCGCCCAAAGGGTGGGAGATATGCAGAGTAATATTAATAATAGCTTTCTGATTTTCATAAGTTATTTTCTCTTTTTCTTCCCGCTGTGAAAGTGACTACTACCAATAATCCTGATGGAAATGATGAATTTGCGAGGCGAATATTTGCTTGATGTAAATCCACTACTTGTTTTACGATAGATAAGCCCAATCCACAACCGGGAGTTCCTGAATCATGCCGATCACCGTGTAGGCGATAGAAACGATCAAATACCCGATCACGTTGTTCTGCCGCAATACCTGGACCGTTATCCATAACTTTCAATATCACTTCATCACCGCGAAGCCAGGTTCGCAAAATAATCTGACCATTCGGAGGAGTATATTTAATGGCATTCCCCAGTAAATTATTAATTAATGTTTCCAGCGCGGCCGAATCTCCATCAATCCAACATTCATCACCTTCGAATTCTATATTAAGACCTTTCTCGCCCAGAGCTTCGCTAGCTGAAACAGCAACTTTTTTGGTTAACATTGTGAGATTAACGGGCATGAATTGACTCATAAAATGGTCTGGTGATGTTTTATTGAGTAATAAAATTTGTTCCACTAAATAGCGCATACGTTTAATTCCTTGCTGCAATTTATGTGCGGACTCCGGGGCAGGGTTGATGTCATGCAAAAGATTTTCACAGTGAATATTTAGCACGGCAATAGGTGTTCGTAGTTCATGAGCTGCGTCTGCCGTAAAACGTTGCTCGCGTATAAACGAGGATTCCAGCCTACGTAGTAATTCATTTGCGGATTGCGCTAATTGGATTAATTCATTAGGCATATCCTGTTGTTCAATGGGGCGTAAGTCAGTTGCTTCCCGTGCGTGAAATTCTTTTGCAAGTGTCGTTATCGGTTTCAAGCCAATGCCTAGTATCCACCAAATAACAAAGCCAATAAGTGGAATCGCGATGATCATTGGTGATACTGCTTGCAATATCATGGATTCGGCGAGTCGATAGCGTTGATCATCGCGCTCTGCCAATAAATACCAACCCGAATTATTGGCCGCTGTAGCCACCAGTACATGCCAGCGATAATGATTGAAATTGGCAAACTGATATCCTATTTTCAGATCTGTGATTATTTCATCGGGCATGGCTGCTGATCGAGCTAGTAATTTTCCGTCGCTGCTGACCCATTGAAATTGCAATTCGGCTATTTGTGGTGATGAACCTGATTGATCGTTTTTTTGCAGTGCAGGAAATATTTCCGGAGCAGGGCGTTGCAAATATTCCTGGTAATGTGCAGGAAGTAGGTAATCGAGTAAATCCATTTGTTGCAATAGTCGTTTATTAAATAGACTCTCGGCTTCATTCATGCTCCCAAGATAGCCACGTACAGCAGCAGCAAAATTGGCGAGCGTTACCATTGCTATCAACAGCACCACTAAAAATATGCGAATAGATTTCATTGACGGGGAACCATATAACCAATACCGCGAACAGTACGAATAAAATTAGCTGGTAATTTTTTACGCAAATTGTGTATGTGAACTTCAATGGCGTTGCTGGCGACCTCGTCGCCCCAGCTATAAAGTTTTCCTTCCAGCGTTTCTTTGGTCTGAATAATTCCAACGTGCTCTATTAATGCTTTTAACAGCATGTATTCGCGACGCGATAAATTTATCGGTTTATCATATAACAGCACGAGGTGATGAGTGGTATCCAATGTTACGGAGCCTACTTTCATCAGTGCTGTGGGCACATTGCCAAGGCGTCGTTCCAGTACGCGTAGCCTTGCAAGTAACTCATCCACCTCAAATGGCTTTGTTAGGTAGTCATCGGCACCCGCATCCAGTCCCGCAACTTTTTCGGTTGTGCTATCGCGAGCAGTGAGAATTAATACTTGTGTTTTAAATTTTTTTTGACGTACCAGTTGCAGTAATTCCATGCCATCCATATCGGGCAAGCCTAAATCCAATAAGAGGATATCCGGAGATTCTGCAGCAAGATAAGCGCTGGCCGTCTTACCATTATTTATCCAGGTAACGGCAAAGCATGAACGTTTAAGCGCGGTGATAATTCCGTCGGCAAGCAGGCTATCATCTTCAGCTAGCAATATGTGCATTCCAATCCCTCTTTTGGTGTCATCCCTTCACAGACTCCATTCTGTGAGTTGGGGTTATGTGAAGTATAAAGCGTTGGTAATTTTCGAGGATAAACGCGACCCGAATAACCGGTATCTGTTTATTTGGGATTATAGCCCAATCGTTTTAAGACTCTGTTCTCTCGATTTTAATTACTTGACCCTATTCTTCAGTGAAATAAAGGGGCAATCCGGCCGGACCAGAATAAAACGACAAGCTTAAGACGTGCTTAAGATGTTGTTTTCAGAGGCAATAATCAGAAATATTACCGCCTATTGGTCTCTTAAGATTTACTTAAGTTTCAGTTGTTAGGATGCCCCGATTTTTTAATCAGGGTTAACTGAACTAATGGCTTCTATTGTCAAGTCCTCACTCCCAAGTGTTTTTGGGCCATACGTTTATCTGGTGCGTATGGCGGCTCTATCATTGATGGCGCTAAGTCTTAGTCGTATAGCACTTGTGGTGTGGAATTATGAGCGGGTAGACGCCACTGGCGATCTGGCAAGCATTTTTTTACAGGGAGTGAGAGCGGATCTCATTCTGATATGCTTATGGTTTTTAATACCTGTTTTATGTGTGCCCTTATTTGCATGGAAACGTTGGGCTGCGATCTGGTTTAAAGGCACTTATGTGTGGTGTCTTATCGGACTGATTGGTATCTTATTTATGGAATTGGCGACACCGGCATTCCTGATGCAATTTGATACCCGGCCCAATCGACTCTTCATTGAATATTTAAAATATCCGCAAGAAATTCTCTCAACTTTATGGCATGGATTTCGGCTGCCATTTGTTGGTGGTTTATTGTCAACGGGGCTGTTGGGCTATGGGCTTCATTGTTTCTTGCGCTTGCCAACAGCTTCGTTAACGGTATGGTCGCCGCTAAAAAATTTTCTGGTGTGGCCCCTGGTTCTTATTGCGGTGTTTATGGGAATACGCTCCACCGTTAATCATCGGCCAGCTAATCCCGCATTGTTTGCAATTACCGGCGATTCAATGGTGAACTCATTGGTCATTAATTCCGGTTATTCAGTATTGTACGCGCTCTACAACATGAAACATGAAGCCCACTCCAGTGAAATATATGGGAAATTGCCAACCAATGAGATGCTTCAATATAGCCTTGATTGGCCCTGGTTAAAAAAATATACGTTTGAAAATCCGGAGTATCCAACACTTCATTGGCAAGAAGCAGCGATAAAACGCAAAAGACCATTGAATCTGGTTATTATTTTACAGGAAAGTATGGGAGCTACATTTGTTAAATCCCTTGGCGGTGTAGCCGTCACACCGGAGCTGGAAAAGCTTGCAGGAGAGGGCATGTGGTTTGAACATTTATATGCAACGGGTACCCGTTCTGTGCGCGGTATCGAAGCTGTTATTGCTGGATATTTGCCAACACCGGCACAAAGCGTGGTAAAACTTTCGAAAAGCCAAAATAACTTTTCAACATTAGCTTCTGTATTGAAAAAAACAGGATACCAAACGCAATTTATCTATGGCGGAGAAGCACACTTTGACAATATGCGTGGCTTTTTTACCGGCAATTGTTTCAAAGAAATCGTCGATATAAAAAAAATTCGCAATCCAGCTTTTGTTGGAAGCTGGGGTGCCAGCGATGAAGATCTTTTTAATACTGCACAACATGAGCTTGATGTACTTCATAAAACCGGAAAGCCCTTTTTCAGTTTAATTTTTACCTCCAGCAATCATGAGCCATTTGAGTTTCCAGATAATCGAATTGAGTTGTTCGAACAGCCTAAAAACACAGTCAACAATGCGGTTAAATATGCTGATTGGGCGATGGGTAAATTCTTTGAACAGGCCAAACAAAGCGCCTACTGGCAGGATACTGTATTTCTTGTGGTGGCGGATCATGATAATCGTGTATATGGAAACAACCTTATTCCGGTAGAAAAATTCCAGATTCCGGGGCTGATCCTTGGTGCTGATATTCGGCCAACGAAAGTAACTACGTTGAGCAGCCAAATAGATTTGGCTCCGACTCTGCTGTCACTCATGGGCGTTTCTGCTTGCCATCCGATGGTCGGGCGCGATTTTGCCAGTGACCCAACAAGCCCAGGACGCGCCGTTCTTCAATTCGAGGATTATTTCGCGTTGATGGAGCTAGACAAACTGACCATTCTTAAGCCCAATGAAACAGCTTTTATTGCACATTACGATGAGTATAAAAAAGAGTTAACGGTGACTGGGAGCGCATCGGATGCAGAAAGGAAAAAGACCTTGGCTCAGGTTCAATTGCCATCATACTTGTATCGAGAACGTAAATATTCGAGTAGCGGCCTATGTAAATGAGTATGAATCGATCTTAAATGGGGCATTACTTGTAAAAGTCAGCTCGCGTTCTTTGGGGAAAGTGCTTGCGAGCTATCCATTTGTAATGTATTACCTGTTACTCTTAAATTATTGGACCATTCAAAAGCCATATAAATTGATCAATAAATAGTCATTGCCTTGCGCCGCTTAAAGTCCTCCTGGGTACGATCCTATCGCGTAACTGTTATGTTTTGGTAAATCGGGCCATTTTGATAGGTACCGATGGGTACATTTTTTAAATGTGAACTATGGGGGCATAATTGGGGGCATAAATTTTAAACTTATTTAATTTTTGCGTATTTATTGGGGAAATAAATTTATTTTTAAGTCCGGCCTCGGCACCATGTTACAAATCACAAATAAACGTTTATCGTCGTAAATGCCCGCAAGTCAAAGACTTGCGGGCATTTTTGTTTGTGCTTCATATCGCATTCGTCTTCTGAAGTGAATTGAGCCTTGGGGCGATGGTGGAAACAGTGTTCTATATGGCTTCCAATACGTTAAGCACGTTATTCAAGCGAGCTGTAAACCGAACTGAAATTTAAGATTTAACCTTTTTACGACCCCAGAAATGAGGCTATTACTTGATTGGCTTGTAAACTGGATATTTTGGATTTGGCCCGAATGGTTGGGCATCGTGATATTAAACAACTGCTAACCTATTCCAAAGCAGGCTTGACAGTCCATTTGTCTTGATCGTGAAATAGCTGAATCAAACACAGACTCATATATTATTTCACTTAAATAAAGGGTATCACTTGTGAATATTGAGAATTTAACACTACGCCAATGGTGGTCGATGTTGACAATAAAACATCTCTCATATTTGATTGGGATGATGGTGGCTTCTTGTGGAGTAGGGTATTTCTTTGGAGGGTGGAACCTGGATAAAACTGTGTTGGAACGATCAGCGGAGTTGAGGTCAGAAATTGATGATTTAAAACGTGATAAGAGTGAGATGATCAGTGCTCTGAATGATATGAAATCAAAATATGCGGAATTACTTGAAATAAATAAAAGCTGGAGTGAAAACGCTAAATATCTTAAAGAGCAGGCTGAAATTCAGGATTCTAAAATTGAATATTTTCAGCAGCGGGAGGCACAATTGAATAGTTGTAAATTTACACAAGAACAGATCGAAAGTGTAACTTCTGATATTGAAAATAGAAAAAACGAAATACTTAACTATCCCTCAAAATATGAGGTTGTCAATCAAATTTATATCGCTGGATTAGAAAAGCGTTTAAGTGGTTACCTGGTATCGCTTCAATTTTGTAATTCGCAAAGATTGTGATGTGTCTTTTAAGTCGCGTTGCTATACCGTGCTTACGGCAGACAGTTTTTACTTTCATCCCGGCATCCACTTCTTTAAGGATGCTGAATATCTGGGTTTCGGTAAATTGTGATTTTTTCATGGTCGTCTCCTGAGGTAATATTCTCGAAAACTTCAATTATGTCTGTCTCAGGATAGGGGAAGTAGACAACAACACCCTGGGATAAAAAGCCCCTGATTTCGGGAAAGGGGCTTGTGTTGCCTGGCATAGGTTTCCGTAAAATATCGCGCCTTTCAAATCCTGCTACTTCATTTATGAAGATCGCAGCACAGTAACTTATGGATTCGGCGATTGGTTTGTGATGGCGGAAAAATGGATACCCCTACCACAACTCTGCCAGCTGAACATTCTGCCTTGGGATAATGTTTGTCCCAATCGAGAGAGTCAAAATTACCGCGATCATCTATACCACTTACTGTCCGCACTTCACAATCATCGGTACTTATAAAGGCTGTGCTGCTGCAACGCAGGGCATGAGGTTCGCCCGTTGCAGGGCTTTGACTAATACCGGTTACCACTTCCGTGGCACCACATTGCCATTTCGTATATCCAGGATCCCAATCCCAGAGATCAGCCCAGCTACTTTTAGTCCGGCGCGCCCTGAAGTTGTCCAATGTTCCGCCAATGACATAAGAGCCGGTGTTGGGTGAGGGAACATATTGACATAATTGTTTGTGCATACGTTGATCTACGGGGTAGGTGCTTAACCCACTCATTATGTAATTGCGATTAGCACAGGTAGCTTTAAAGAAATTCGAGTCCCAATCTGCAATGGGGGATCCGTAGCCGGAACCATCACTAATTGTACTGGCTTCAAATAACGGTGCCGTTTGCCAAAGTGCATAAGTGTTAGGTACTACGACATTTAAAATTCTGACTCCCCCAGCGGCAATAGCCAGTGTTTTACGTTTGATTAAATCGTAAGTTTGGTCTTGCCAGGCATTTTCCGTAGACCAACCCGTCACTTCCAGTCCTGTTATCGCGTCATAGGTGGTGGCCGACCTGAATTGGTAGCCCCTTAATTCAATGGAAACTTGTGATCCCATGGGAAAACGTTGCTCAGCATCCCACAGGTAAATTATGTAACGCCCGTTATTTACTTTAATCATTGATCCCCCGCCTCCCTTTACTGAAAGGCTTAGTGAGCTGGCTTGCTGCTCTATCCGGGCTACCAACGCATCGGATGCCTCCTTAACTCCAGTGCACCAAAGGTCCTTCGTGGCGCCGCAGGTTTTGGCGTTTGCGCCTGAAAACTCGACGGTATTTATTCCTGAAGGAGGTTGGTCAACACCGACAATGGGTAGCAACCCCATTGGCATTTGGGGCATTACCCCTTCATAAATATGGGAATTGCCATAAAGGCGGCTAAATATATCGACGCCGGGTAATATGCGGGACCGGTGCATATGATTGATGCCTGCAACATTAATAAGCGCCGACCAATGGTCGTTCATCGCATCGAGATTTTCAGCACACATATTTGGTGTACCCGGCATGACTGGCGATGCACTGTTGCAGGTGCTGGTCGGCTGACAAGACAGGGGTACTAACTGTTGGGCTCCCGGGGGTAGGTGGCCAAATGCGGCGGACGCAAAACATTGGGCGGTAGTTTGTTCCGCGCAGCGTATGGGTCTATATTCACAGCCCGGCCTACATGCGACAGGTACTAATTCTTTATCTGTTGCGGATAATGCTTGATAGGTTTCCGGGGAGAAACATTTACCACCTGGGCGCAAATTTGCCACTGCGACAGAATCGAAATCTGAATGGTCATCATTTTTTATTTGCAATGCTGTTTTGTGCAATGTCAAAAGATCTTTTGGTTCGTTCGCACTGACCACAATGTTTTGTCGAACCCATTGATGAAATGTTTTAAGTGCTACTAGATTTTGCTCCAATCTTTCCATCGCATCAGGATCACAATCCGCCAGGTTTACCTCAGTATCGGAAAATAATTCCTTATCTTCGGCTGTCATTGCGCAACCACCAGCAAATGCCCAAATCGGTTCAATCTGGATATAATTGGCACCGGTGGCAACGCCTACTGTCCACATGCGCAACCAATCTTGTGCGCGCATGCTGTCATTAGCTCCCCAGCGCATATTATTCCAGCCCCAACTCTGGGTAGATACGCCAAATGAATTTGACCATCCACCTGCCCAAAAACCCAAGGTCGTAAGCAAGTTCAACGTGTAGGCTGAGGGATCAACCATTTCCCAGGCTGGGACATAGGTATCCGCGCGATTTTTAAAAACAGCCAGTCGATCACTATAAAGGCCATAGTTCCACCAGGATGTGGACATGCGATGATGAATTAAAACCTTTTGTCCACCCGCATTTTTCGCATAATCCAGTAGCCTGCCTATAGCTTCCAGCGCCGGAATTTTATATGTCACTGTTGTGCCCAATATAGTGACATCGCGAGTGCCCGCGGCCGTATCTTCTGTGGTTTCTGCAAGATAAAATCCCCGTGCAAAACTGGATTGCAAAAATGATTCCCCCAATTCAGTGGCTGGCTCCCGGATATCAATTGATGAACCGTTCCCCGCCGTCCAATAATAGGGAATTTGCAATTCATCCAATTTTGCAAAAAGGCCTAGGGCGCGCGATTTGATTATCGGCCACCTTTCGGTCCATTGCGCAGGGGTTAGTTCTTCGCGCAGGCCATCCGCCCCAAAGGCCAATTCTATTTGACAGTTACCGGTGGTGGCATCGGTACATGCACGCGTCCTGGCAAGTTTTGCGTAAGCAACAGCGGCATCTATATCCTTCTGTATGCATTCGGCTGTTTCGCAGGGTTCACACGAAGGGCTTTCATCATCCAGGCAATCCAGGCTTCTCTTGAGGATATTGCTAATATAGCCTGCATTAAAAATGAGGTGTGTGGCGCGTGTGCCATTACTTAAGATTGTTTGGCTGGATGGCTTGAGGTCAACACTTGCAAACACGGGTTCTTGCGGTTTGATGGCAGAGGCAGGTGCAGCATCTTTTGAAAAGTTAAGCGAATAAAGGGTAACCTTTGCGCGTTGGCTGTTATCCGATGTCAAAACTGAATTTTCTGCACTTCGGTCAAACTCGAAATGGAAACCCATCAGGCGCGGTAGTGTGGTTGAGTTGGCCGGAGCAGTATTAAACCTTGCGGGCATCTCCAGCGTGTAAATTTTTTTAGTGCTGACCACGCCTAGCGGCCATTCATAAAAATTTCCTTCCGGGTCAAACAATCGAAATTTTACGATGGCGGAAGTGCTTAAACTATTGGCAATTTCGATCCTGATCGATTTGGCTTCGGTACGGTAAATCTCGTTTCCTTCTTTGCCGTTGTCATCCGAATCTCCACAAAAAAATATACGTTCGATACGCGACTTATGTCCCGCTACCACTTCAAAATTAAACGTGACTGAACCATCTGCGTTGGACTTGGGTTTAATGGACGGGCCCATCCAATCTAATGCAGACTGCCATTTGCTGGTCGAGTCTTCCAGTTTTAACTCATCACAGGAAAATGCTGGCGGACAAAATAAAACAATTAAAGGCAAAAAAAGTTTTTTTAACATAATGAATCCTTGTAATTAAAAACTATCGGGTTGCAATATGATGTTCTTCGAATACTTTGTTTGGACATACTGCCAGCCGCTGTCCGTTACGATAAGCGCGGCATGTTCAAATTTAAGGAGTCATTGGGCTATTGTACATAGCTTTGCAATATATTTTTTGTGCATCCCATATGCTTCGACTTCCACTTCATCAACTATCTTCTATAGTTAATAACCAAGCCATTATTCATAGATATACGACCATGACCGAAAACAAGAACCCGGATACGCAGCGAAAAGCAAGGATTCTCATTGCTGATGACTCCAAGGTAGTCAGGCTAACCGCCAGTAAAATCCTATCGGAACAGTTCGACCTGGTGCTGGCCGAAGACGGGGAGGATGCTTGGGGTAAAATCAGTGCCGACGAGAGTATCCAGGTAATCTTCACGGATTTAGGTATGCCAAAGCTGGACGGATATGGGCTTATTCAACGAATCAGGCAGTCCGAAAATGAAGGCATTCGCAATCAACCTATCATTGTTATTACCGGTGCAGCTGACGAAGAGGATGTAAAAAGAAGGGTATTTGAACTGGGGGCCACAGACTTTATCGGCAAGCCATTTAAAACTGCCGAGTTAATTGCCAGGGCAGAAGCACATGCCAGTTACCGCAGGGACAAAGTTAACCTGCAGCAAAGTGCGGATATTGATTTGCTGACCGGAACCTTGAACCTTAAGGGAATCAATCATCAGCTTAAAAAGGATCTGTCGTTTGCCAATCGTCACGGCGAGAATATGGCGTTGATCATATTTGAGCTGGATGATTTTAAAACTATTTATCGACGTATTGGCGAAACAGCGGCGAATCGTATTATCAAGCAGGTCGCAATCAGGTTGCAGAGTGTTATTCGTAGTGAAGACAGTGTCGGGCGTTATGGTTTTGATAAATTTGTTGCCATTTTGCCGATGGCTAAAACCGAGGGCGTGATTATTTTGGCGAAGCGGTTATGCGCGCAAATAAAATCCTTAAAAATAACAATAGGCGGCGAAGCCACCACCATCACTATGTCTGCCGGAATTTCTACTGTTAAGAAGGGCAGCCCTGCGGTTATCGAGGATCTGGTTCAATCCGCAGAGCAAGCCTTGCTTAATGCGAAAAAAATCGGTAGCGGTGAAGTTCAAATATTAAAACTTGAAAGCAAGCAAAACACCGAAACTCCGGCAGCGATTTCAATTGATCGTTTATTGGAAGCAATTGCTGCAGGTAACACGGAAGTGGGAAAAAATGAGATGGCATCGGTGCTCAATCAATTAGCGCCATTGGTAGCGCTAATGAACGATAAGCAAAAACAGCGGTTATTACATGGAAAGGAGACCTAGGGGAATCACCCTGGGCGCTAGAGCGGAATTACAACACGGCCTTGTTTTTTACAGGTGTAGGGGTATTTTTGTACAGGACAAGTTGCCGTGCCCCGCTTATCGCAGAATATTCCGGTGCATCCGCGTTATCCAAATGTATCAAGATCTGGCATTATAATTCCCACCATTTCCCATTGTTTATAAATTGCCTAAACTGGGTAGGTCTCCCACTTCGTAATATTTCGCCCATGTCCAATATTGTTGTAGTGATTATTTGTCTGTTAGTGGGCTTGTTGTTCCAGCGTAGCAAGCGCTTGCCGGAAAATGCGGCAGCCTCCTTAAATGGATACGTCATTTACGTGGCCTTGCCAGCATTGATCCTGGCGGAAATTCCAAAGCTGACGTTAAACCACCAAGCCTTGATTCCAGTGGTCTCCGCCTGGGTTGTAATGTTTTTCAGCGCACTCCTGACTTTTTTTACCGCGCGCCGGTTGCGATGGTCGCGTGAAATTACCGGGGCGTTGATGCTCCTTGTACCTTTGGGAAATACCGGTTTTGTTGGTATCCCTTTAATAGAGGCTCACCTCGGTGCGGATGCAATTCCTTACGCAATTCTTTACGACCAACTGGGGACTTTTATAGCGCTCAATACCCTGGGTATTGCGCTTGCGGCTCACTATGCGGGGAACGCCGCATCCGCAACCCGGATTTTGCGTAACATTTTAATGTTTCCGTCTTTTGCCGCCCTGGTCCTGGCATTCTTTTTACGATTTTTTGTTTATCCGGATTGGCTGGCGGAGGCGCTTGCGCGAATCTCATCTACACTTGTGCCTGTAGTAATGGTTGCTGTTGGCCTGCAATGGCGCTTCAAATTGGAATCGGCACATTTATTACCGTTGCTATTGGGGATTTTTTACATTCTGGTTTTATCCCCGGCCTTTGCCTGGCTGGGTGTGTGGGTGTTTGATATCCATGGCCTTGTAGCCCATGTGGTCGTGTTGGAAGCGGCTATGCCCGCCATGATTTCTGCCGGTGTATTGGCGATGAGTCATAACCTGGCGCCGCGTTTTGCCGCATCCATGGTTGGCTATAGCTTGCTTATCGGATTGGTAACCGTATGGTTGTGGCGGATGCTGCTGCATTAGCCAGGATTAACAATAAATTAAATTTAACATTGGTTCCGCCGGATGGTTTTATGTCACCTGATCAGCCATATGGGTTGCTGAAAAATGATTCATCTCCATGGAATCCTTTGCAGCTCGATGCTTATGATTTCTATCTCGCGCAATTATGTGCGACTAACCCGGTGACTGTTGCAAAAAATGTTTTATCCAATAGTGGCCAGTTGATTTTCTCCGTGGGGGATTTGATCACTCCCAAAGCCCTTATCCCTGTTTTGCCGCTGACCCTGGCGGCACCCTTGTCGAGTTGCGTTCAAATACAGCGCGTAATGGATAGGGATGAATTTTTACAACACATGGTAAATACCATTCGTGATACTGAATTTTTCCAGGCCCTGGAAGAACGTAAATATCCGTTGGAATCATTGCATGCTGTGAGTAAGGACCTGGAACATTTTCCCCTTGTCCAGCAGCGGTTGACGGTTATGGCTGCGCAAATGAATAAATTATTCCAGCGTACCCTCAGCGTGAGTTTATGGTCGATATTTATTGCACAGGAAATGCGCTTGCCTATTGAGGAAACCCAAATGGTTTTCTGGGCTGCAATTACCCATGATTTCGGCATGATGCATATTTCGCCGCAATTAATTGCCAAGGAGGAAGAATTAACAGCGGAAGAGTGGTGCACACTGCAAGGTCACGTAGATATTTCCCGGCAAATTTTGCGCGAGGTGCCGCAGTTTTCAGTAGAATTACTAAATGCAGTCTACGAGCACCATGAACGTTGTGATGGAACAGGATACCCCCAGGGTAAAGTAGAAAGTGAAATATCCCTGCATGGGCAAATTCTCGGGTTGGCTGATGGCATAGTGGGTATATATTACAACCGTTTCAAACCCTACGGGCGCCGTTGGCGAGAAGTCATTCCCGTGCTTGAGTTAAACCGCGCGGCTTATTTATATCGCGGTTGCGAAATTGTCAGTACGATGATTTTTCGCAGCGAAATGCCGCTGGATAACCTGGTGGAAGGCAGTGAAGTCCCTGAGTTTGCGGAGCGAATGTTGCAGCAAAATATCCATCTCCAGCAATGGTTTGCCACATTGAGTTCCCTGTTAACCAGCCTCGGGTTTATTCACGGTGATCGCAAGCTGCATAGTTTGCAAAACGTGGTTTTGCATATAGCGACTACGTTCAAGGGTAGCCTTTTATTTAAGGAAGATTTGCGGGAATCCTTGCAGTCTATCGCGAGCGAGCGTGGAGTCAGTATGAATGCCGTGGTGAAAGATGCGCTTTTACGCCAACAGGAAATGAATTTCCATTTGCATCGGTTAACACATATGTTGCAAATTTATATCGCGTCCGGTGATTGTAAAAATCCGGCAATTGCAGAAAAACTAAAGGCTGGTTTAAAGCAAATCAGCGGCTTTTTATCGCCGCCGGTGCCATAAAAATAATTATTGCTGGTGCCAGAACGGCTGCCCAACTGTCGGCGTACTTGGGCTTGCTGTCTGGCGTTTTTGCATTAACCCGGCTTTGAACGCCTTGCGGCCTGCTGCGATTGCATCGGCAAACGCTTCTGCCATGAGGGGCGGGTTATGGGCTTTAGCCACTGCCGTATTAAGCAATATGCCATCAAATCCCATTTCCATCGCTTCGGCAGCTTGTGAGGGGGCGCCCAGGCCGGCGTCAATAATCATGGGCACATCTTTAATGCGTTCGCGCAGGCTGCGCAGGTTGTAGCGATTTAATAATCCCTGGCCTGTGCCAATAGGCGCGCCCCAGGGCATCAATATTTCGCACCCGACATCCAGCAGGCGCTTGCATAAAATTAAATCATCGGTGCAATAAGGCAGGACCTTAAACCCTTTTTTGATTAAGGTTTCCGAGGCTTCAACCAAGCCAAAGGGATCTGGCTGCAAATTATAATCGTCACCGACGACTTCAAGTTTAATCCAGTCGGTATTAAAAATTTCGCGCGACATTTCAGCGAGCGTCACCGCTTCTTTTACTGATTTGCAACCTGCGGTGTTCGGGAGCAGGCGGCAACCGCTTTCCTGGATGAATTGCCAAATTGCTTCGCCATCGCGATTTGCCGGGTTTTGGCGGCGCAAACCCAGGGTTACAATTTCGCAACGCGATTGCACTATGGCGTCGCGCATTAACTGTGGTGATGCGTAAAGTGCAGTGCCCAACAAAAAGCGACTGGAAAATTGCTCGCCATAGATTACAAAATCGCGCGCGGGTGAAGTTGATGTTGCGTTATTCATAGGATTAGCCTCCGCCCACGGGGCGAACTATGTCGATTTGATCATTCGCATTAAGCCTGCGCTCGGAATAGGTGGAGCGGGGTACAAATTCCTGGTTAATCGCCACAGCAATTTTGCTATCGCCATAACCCCAGTGTTGCAAGGCATCGCTTAACAATGTTTGTGTGGCGATGGATTTAATTTCATTGTTTACACTGACCTGGATCATGATTAATCAACCTGAAGCAAATCGGGGAATAAAAGAGGGCAATGGGTGATTTTAGCGAGTATTCCTTCCACAACAGCGGGCGCCAGCAAATAGCCATGGCGGAATAAACCATTGGCAGCAATTAATCCTGGTGTGCAGAAAATTTTGGGTAAATTGTCCATAAACGCGGGGCGCAGGTTGGTGTCCATTTCAATGATACGGGCTTCGGCAAATGCTGGTGATAAGGTGTAAAGTGCGCTTCCCAATTCCAGTGATGATTGCAAAGTTACGGGCGATTTGTCTTCACTTTCAATTTGTGTCGCCCCAATAATAAAACGATTACCGGGTTTGGGGACTACGTAAAGTTGGTAGCGCGGATGCATTAATCGCACCGGCCTGTGCAAACGTATTTCACTGGTTTCGACATGCAAGGTTTCACCGCGCACACCGCGCAATTGTTTCAATTGGTTTTTAGCACCAAGGCCACGGCAATCAATGACTAAATCAAAGCGCTCTCTGCCGCTGCCGGTGTACACAGTGTTTGGCTGGGTTTCAACCGGTGTGTTCTCGCGCAACTCGATACCCAGGCGAATCAGTTCGTTGCCCAATACGTGTAAGAATTCGCGATTGTGCAAATGACCTTCTTCTTGCAGCAACAGGCCATGCATGAAGTGCGGATTTAAATCCGGCTCCAGTTCGTGAATGTCGTGCTGGGAAAGGGTGCGGTATCGGTTGCATCCAGGCACCACAAAGCGCAATTCACTTGCGAATTGCCGTAACTCACTTTCATCTTGCGGATGCGCTACCAGCAGGCTGCCTTTGGCAAAAAACAATTGGGGAACGGGTGATGGTAAATCGATTAGCCACTCGGGCCAGCGTTGCAATGCAAATTGACCCATACGATAGACATTCGCATCAGAGACGACTGCTTCACTTAACGGCGCAATCATTCCCGCTGCGGTGAAGGCCGCGGCACGGGGCACATTGTCGCCAGGGAGTAACTTGCCCGCTTCAAACAGGGTAATTTCATGGCCAAGCAAACGTAGGCGCCAGGCGAGCAAGCGCCCCAGAAGGCCGGCCCCGGCGATAGCAATTTGTTGTGGGCTGGATTGGGTGTTCACATTGCCTCGGTAAATATGAGGCGGAGGGCAAGGAAATAGCCTTGGCTATATGCCTTGTTCCCTCCGCAGGTTCTAGCCTGTTCAGGTTCAACGGGTTGGGCCGAGCCCATCTCAGCCTCCGTACCGGATATGCATACTTGCAAGCCCGGCCGAGGCGCCCCGACAAGAAATGCCGCCAATATACTGGTGGCGACCAGGGTGTGCAATCAATTACTGCGGAGCACCTCCGGGTTATCCAGTGACTCGACAATGCTGTGGAACCCGCCCCGGGCGACGCTGGTGTGGATACGTTGCCCCGGTGTGAGTTGCTGTTGCTCGCTGATAAGTTGCCCCGTTTCCGCATCGCTTACCAGCGCGAATCCTCGCTCTAATGTGTTCAGCGGGCTCAGGGTATTGAGCATGCGTGCCGCTGTGGCAAGGCGCAATTTTTGACGATCAAGGTAGCTGTACTGCGCCTTGTGCAATTGAACCTGGGCCGTACTCAAGCGTGTGCGCATTTGCACCAGGCGGAGTTGCGGGTGGTGGGCCTGCATCCGCAGTTGCAGTTGTGCCAATCGGTGCCGTTGGTGGTTGAGCAGGTTTTTCACATGGTTTTGCAGGCGCAATTCCAGGTTATCCAGGCGCTGGGCTTGTTGTTCCAGTCGCTGGCGAGGATGGCGCAAGCGCTGGCGTAAGTGTTCAAGGTGTTTATGCAAATGCGCTAGTTTGCGTTGCATAGCCTCCTCAAGCAGGACTTCAAAGCCGATAAATTTATCCAGCCATTCATCACCGTCCGGTACCAATATTTCAGCCGCTGCGGACGGCGTAGGTGCGCGCCGGTCGGCAACAAAATCAGCGATGGTGAAATCCACCTCATGGCCCACACCACATACCACTGGCAAGTCGCTATTAAAAATTGCCCTGGCGACGATTTCATCATTAAAGGACCACAAATCCTCCATGGAGCCGCCGCCCCGTGTAAGCAGGATGACGTCGAACAAATTCGCGCGATTGGCCAGGTTAATGCCCCGCACAATTTGCGGGGCGGATTCCTTGCCCTGTACCGCAACCGGAATAACCGTGACCGGGATGCTCGGGAAGCGGCGCTCCAGAACGCTCAAAACATCGCGGATCGCTGCTCCGGTGGGCGAGGTAATAACCGCAATGTGTTGCGGAATTTTGGGTAGCGGCTTCTTGTGGGCTTCGTTAAACAAGCCTTCCGCGGCGAGGCGCTGCTTAAGTTCATCAAATGCCCGTTGCAGGGCGCCGCTGCCGGCTTCTTCCATATGTTCGGCAATGATTTGATAGTCGCCGCGCCCTTCATATAGGCTGACCCGTGCGCGTACCAGGACATGCTGCCCCTGTTGGGGCTTGAAACGAACCAGCATATTACGGTTGCGGAACATGCAGCAGCGCACCTGCGCCTGGTCATCTTTTAATATGAAATACCAATGGCCGGACGATGGGACCGAAACGTTGGATAGCTCACCCTCCACCCACAGTAAGGGCAAATGGGTCTCCAGCAATTGGCGCGCCTGGCGGTTAAGCTGGCTGACGCTGAGGATTTCCCGGTCGGTGGTTTTACTGAAAAGATCGGTCATTGTGGGTTCATTCACAGGTGGGTTTGCTGCGCATTCTAGGCCAAGCATCAGTGGTCGGATAGCCTTAAACCCGGTTCCAGCCACTAGATATAGTGGTTTCGGTGGGTGGTTTTGGTTTACCGGGAAGGATCAAATCGCTATAATTCCGCGTTTATTTTTCCCGCTCTATTTTGAGGTTGGTAGCTATGTTGCGAATTGCTGAAGAAGCCCTCACGTTTGATGATGTGCTCCTGGTGCCAGGTTATTCGGATGTCACTCCGAAAGATGTTTCCCTGAAGACTCAGTTGACTCGCAAGATCCAGTTAAATATCCCCCTGATTTCCGCAGCGATGGACACCGTGACCGAAGCTCGCCTCGCCATTGCCATGGCACAGGAAGGCGGCATAGGTATTATCCACAAGAACATGACCGTCGAGCAGCAAGCTGCCGAGGTGCGTGCGGTTAAGAAGTTTGAAGCGGGTGTGGTTAAAGACCCTATTACCATTGAGTCCGGTGCAACCATTCGCGATTTGATCGCCTTGACCCGCAAGAACAACATTTCCGGTGTTCCCGTTCTCCATAACGGTGATCTGGTGGGTATCGTAACCGGCCGCGATGTGCGTTTTGAAACCAACCTTGATGCCAGTGTTTCCAGCATCATGACTCCCAAGGAACAACTGGTCACGGTAAAGGAAGGCTTTACGCCGGAGGAAGTCCGCAATTTGTTGCACAAACACCGTATAGAAAAAGTGCTTGTTGTTAACGACCAATTTGAATTGCGTGGTTTGATTACCGTTAAAGACATCAATAAAGCTGAAAAATACCCCAGTGCCTGTAAAGACCCCGAAGGCCGTTTGCGTGTCGGCGCAAGCGTGGGCACCAGTCGCGATACCGATGCGCGTGTTGACGCCTTGGTTGAAGCCGGTGTGGATGTACTGGTCGTTGATACCGCGCATGGCCACAGTAAAAACGTATTGGATCGTGTGCGTGCGATTAAAGCCAAATATCCGGATGTGCAGGTAATCGGCGGCAATATTGCGACGGGTGCCGCTGCTTTGGCGCTCGTTGAAGCCGGTGTTGACGCTGTTAAGGTCGGTATTGGTCCCGGTTCAATTTGTACCACCCGTATCGTGAGCGGTGTGGGTGTTCCGCAAATTTCTGCTATCGCCAATGTTGTTGCCGCCCTGAAAGGCACAGGTGTGCCGGCGATTGCCGATGGCGGCATTCGTTATTCAGGTGATATAGCAAAGGCCGTAGTCGCTGGCGCACACGCCGTGATGATGGGCTCAATGTTTGCCGGTACTGAAGAGGCTCCCGGTGAGGTTGAGCTGTATCAAGGCCGTACTTACAAGGCGTATCGCGGCATGGGCTCATTGGGCGCTATGTCCCAATCCCAGGGTTCCAGTGACCGTTATTTCCAGGATGCCAGTGCCGGTGCGGAAAAGCTGGTTCCCGAGGGGATTGAAGGCCGGGTTCCCTACAAGGGGCCGTTAGCGGCAATTGTTCATCAAATGATGGGCGGCTTGCGTTCAGCGATGGGTTACACCGGGTGTTCTGATTTGGTTGCCATGCGCACCCAGCCCGAGTTTGTACGGGTAACGGCGGCGGGCATGGGCGAAAGCCATGTGCATGATGTTCAAATCACCAAGGAGGCGCCGAATTATCCGATTGGCGGCCGTTAATTCGCATAATCTCGTTGTGAAAAACTCGGGTTAAGCCCGAGTTTTTTCGTTTAAGCAGAATTCATTTTTAAAGTTTATTTTTGATTTCATCTTTCATTCGAGCAGGGCACAACATGTCTCACGATATTCACGCACAACGAATCCTTATCCTGGATTTCGGTTCACAGTACACCCAATTGATTGCACGCCGTGTGCGTGAAATCGGTGTCTTCTCTGAAATTCGCGCCTGGGATATGAGTGATGAGGAAATTCGCGCATACAACCCTAAAGGAATTATTTTGGCCGGTGGTCCCGAGTCAGTTCATGCCGCCGATTCACCGCGTGCACCGCAAACGGTATTTAACCTGGGTGTGCCTGTATTTGGTATTTGCTACGGTATGCAAACCATGGCCGAGCAACTGGGTGGCGCGGTCGAAGGTTCGAATATCCGCGAATTTGGTTATGCCCAGGTAAAGGTGGAAGGCAGGAGTGCGATATTTGAAGATATTAAAGACCATGTGGATTCCGACGGTAATGCGCTGCTGGATGTATGGATGAGCCACGGTGACAAGGTCACCAAAATGCCTGCCGGGTTTAGCATCCTTGCGTCGACACCCTCGTGTCCGATCGCGGGTATTTTTGATGACGCCAAAAAATTCTACGGTGTGCAATTCCATCCTGAAGTAACACATACCTTGCAGGGCAAGCGTATTTACGAGCACTTTGTTTTAAACATCTGTGGTTGCGAGCCCTTGTGGACGCCAGCGAATATTGTTGAGGATGCAATTCAAAAAGTTCGCGAACAAGTGGGGACCGATAAAGTACTACTGGGTCTTTCCGGTGGTGTGGATTCTTCCGTTGTCGCAGCGCTTCTGCACAAAGCTATCGGTGACCAATTGACATGCGTATTTGTGGATAATGGCTTGCTGCGCAAAAACGAAGGCAACCAGGTGATGGATATGTTCGCCAAAAATATGGGCGTTCGTGTTGTTCGTGCCGATGCGGAAGAGCGATTCCTCAGCAAGCTTGCCGGCGTGAATGATCCTGAGAAAAAACGTAAAATCATCGGCGGTACGTTTATTGATGTGTTCGATGATGAAGCCACCAAATTGAAAGATGTTAAATGGTTGGCACAGGGCACCATTTATCCCGATGTGATTGAGTCTGCCGCTGCAAAAACCGGTAAAGCGCACGTCATCAAATCGCACCACAACGTGGGTGGTTTGCCAGAAGACATGGCGTTCAAGCTGGTGGAGCCGTTGCGTGAATTATTTAAAGACGAAGTGCGCGCAATCGGGTTGGAGCTGGGGTTGCCTTACGACATGGTATACCGCCATCCGTTCCCGGGGCCTGGCTTGGGTGTGCGTATCCTCGGCGAAGTTAAAAAAGAATATGCCGATATCCTGCGTGAGGCCGATGCTATCTTTTTGGAAGAATTACATGCTGCCGGGTGGTACCACAAAACAGCGCAGGCGTTCGCCGTATTCCTTCCGGTGAAGTCTGTTGGTGTGGTGGGTGATGGTCGTCGTTACGAGTGGGTAATTTCATTGCGTGCCGTGGAAACGGTGGATTTTATGACCGCGCGCTGGGCGCATTTGCCTTATGAGTTATTGGAAAAGGTTTCCAGCCGCATTATTAATGAAATTTCCGGTGTGTCGCGTGTCTGCTACGATGTTTCGAGCAAGCCGCCGGCCACTATCGAGTGGGAATAATTCTTGAAGCAGTAATGAATTAGTCAGGATTTATCACAGGGATGTGTGCTGTACAGTGCGATTTCCCTATTACTGAGATACTGACCCTATGCAGCATAAGTTTTGCTTATTAACCGCTGTAAAATTTTTTTGTTTTTTATCGCTGTTCTTTTTTGTTCCTGTGAATTCTATTGCACAGGATTCATTGAACCTGTCCAGTGGCACTTCGTCCCTGGTCGCCTCTTCAGGCGATCACCATGAAGTGATGGCAACATCCAGTGCTGCTACACACAGTGAAGGAAGTCGGAGTGGTATTGCCGCAGCAATCCTCCAGGAACCTTCATCGTCGCCTGCGCAAATCCTATCGTCCCCCTCTGGATCATCTGTTTCCAGCCTTGCATCCGGGGATAGTTTCGCCTCTTTCGGTGAATCCGTATCGAGCATTGCAGCTTCCAGCCAAAACCTGGCGTCTTTTTCGAGCGAGTCGGGCATGGCTGATTCATTGGCACTGTCCAAATTTATTTTGGACACCGAAGTGAAACCTAATTCATCCGTTAGGCTGACCTGGAATTCAGATGCAGCAGTGGGTGCTTTTAGTGAAGCAACTCCCGTGTTAGTTGTGAACGGCGCAAATCCCGGTAAAACGTTATGCCTGATCGCCGCTATCCACGGGGATGAATTAAACGGAATCGAAATGATTCGCCGCGTTATCTTTGATATAGATCCGGCGAAATTGAACGGCACCATTGTTGGTGTCCCCGTTGCAAATATTATGGGATTTCGCCGTAACTCCCGCTATCTGCCGGACCGTCGTGATTGGAATCGCTACTTCCCCGGCAATACCCATGGCAGCTCCGCATCACGTTTGGCGCATTCATTTTTTTCCAAAATTATTATGCAATGCGACGCCTTGGTCGACTTGCATACCGGCTCATTCCACCGCACTAACTTGCCGCAATTGCGCGCTGATTTGAGCGATGAAAATGTAGCGCGCCTTGCGCAAAATTTTGGTGTGATTGCGGTATTGAATTCGCGCGGCAATCCCAATTCCTTGCGCGCGGCTGCCGTGCGCGCCGGTATCCCGGCGGTTACGCTGGAGGCGGGGGAGCCTATGGCTATGCAAAATAAGGTTGTGGAGGAAGGTGTAACCGCCATTAATACATTGCTTGCGAAAACCGGCATGTACGGAAAGAAGCAACGCTGGAATCGAATTGCGCCGGTGTATTACCGTTCCATCTGGGTGCGTGCAAACCAAAGCGGCATCCTATTCAGTAAAGCCACTTTGGGGCAGCGCGTTAAGGAAGGTGATGTGCTGGGTACAGTTACAGATCCGATAACGAATGCGCGTACTACCATTAAATCACCGTATAACGGCCGGATTATCGGTATGGCATTGGATCAGGTAGTTCTGCCGGGTTTTGCCGCATACCACATCGGTATACAGACGCCGGAAGCTATCCTGATTGAAGAGAGCCAAATAAATAATGTGGTGCCCGAAGAAGATGATGAAGATGGCGATGATTCAGGCGTGGATGATTCGGATGAAATGAATGAGCCGGAAAACGGCGTCAGCAAGGCGCAAGACCGAATGGCGGATGAGTGATTATTTGATCAACGAATGGATTATTTTCCATTCGTCCGGCGTCACCGGTTGCGTCGAGAGTCGGCTTTGCTTGACCAAAACCATATTTTGCAGTTGCGGTTGTGCTTTGATCTCTGCAAGCGGAATTAAACGCGGAAATATGTCGGTGAGTTTGATATCAACCGAAACCCAGCGTGGATTTTCCGGTGTTGATTTAGGATCGTAATAATTGCTTTCCGGATTAAATTGGGTAGGGTCGGGGTAGGCTGCCTTTGTAACTTTCGCAGTGCCGACTATGCCGACATCTTTGCAACTGCTGTGATAAATAAAAACTTCATCACCGAGGTTTACCTGGTCACGCAAAAAATTGCGTGCCTGGTAATTGCGGATACCGTCCCAACGGCCGGTTTTACCCGGTTCGGCGGCGAGATGATCCAGGCCGTAAATATGGGGTTCCGCCTTGAATAACCAATATTGCTTTGCCACGGTCATCTCCTCCTGCGAAATCTGCTTACAACCATGCGCTTAATCGTTGCGCGGTTTCTTCACTGACAATTTCCAAACCGATTTTACGTTTTTCGATATCCACGTCCTGGACCAGGACGTAAACCTTATCATCCAACCGCCAGGTTTTGCCTTCGATGGTTAAGCTCAGGCGACGCGAATCAAATTGTGCCTTGATCTCGCTTTCTTTCGGCGCAAGCAATGCGTAACCGTCCAGGCCCCAATCATCCAGCTTGATTCCCAATCCGAATGAATTGACTAATGCGACGCTGCCCTGGTGCAGGCTGCCAATATGCTGCGCCGCGTATTGGCAACCCAACCAGGTCTCCGTGAAGCGGCAAGCCTGGCGGCCGGTATTCAATTGGTTTTGCAGCGCGTCCGCAAATTGTTTTTTATCGGCGACTTCAATAGCCGGTTCACCGCGCAAAATATGCTTTATGGCGAGGTGATTGAACAAATCGTTGTAGCGGCGAATGGGTGAGGTAACCATCGCGTAGGCTTTGAAACCCAAGCCAAAATGCGGAATCGGATCAAAGGTCAGCGACCCGGCTTGTAACATGCGTTGCAACAGGGAATGCAGGGACGCGCTCTTGGGATTGTTGGTGGGGTTCAAGCGCAATTCGCGGAATAATTGCTGGAAGTTTTCGAGTTTGGTTAAATCGCCAGGGGTTAAATCGGGTCGATCTTCCTGGACCAGGGCCAATGCGTCGCTGACGCGCTCGGGCCTGAAACCGATATGGCTGGAAAAAATGCCATAGCCTGGATGCTGCAAAAACAATTCACCCGCACAAATATTGGTGGCCAGCATGGCCTCCTCAATCATGCGATGGGCAATATTGCGTTCGCGTTTTTCAATGTGGTCAATTTTTTTCTGGTCATTTAACACAAACGCATAATCAGCCCGCTCTTCCATTACCAGCGCATTGACCTGGCGATAAGCAGCCCGTGCCTGGGCGAAGGCTTGCAGTTCCACCAACATATCGTGCACATGAACCGGGGCGGCCAAGGTGGATATATCGCCGGTCAATGCGTCATACACGCCCTGGTAACTCAATTTACATTGTGAACGGATTAGCGCTTCGGCAAACGTATAGTGGCCGATAGTTCCGTCGCGCAAAATTTGCATACGGCAAATGATGGCGGGGCGCTTTTGTTCGGGCACTAATGAATAGGTATCGTGGGATAAATCCACCGGCAGCATCGTCACGGTTTGGCCGAGGATGTAGTGGGTACTGGCGCGCGCGCGCGCGGCGAGTTCCAGCGGGCTGCCAAAATCGATATGTTTGCTCGGGTCTGCAATGGCGGTAATCAACTCCCAGCCTTGCTCGTTGGCGGCGATATAAATCGCATCGTCCATATCGCGGGTATTTTCCGAATCGATAGTGACGAAGGGCAGGTGAGTTAAATCTTCTTCATTGTTTTCGAAGGTGAGCGGCGACCAATTAATACTGCTCGCCTGGTTTTGCGCCGGCGCTTGCCATTCAAACGGCATCTGGAACCTGGCGATGCTGTAACGACTTTCTATGCCGGGTTCGTCAGGCCTGCCCAATTTATTAATGATGTGTACCTGGGTTTTACCCTCGCTGTTAAACGGGTGACGGGCGATTTCGCAATGGATTAAATCACCCACCTCAAAACCTTTGCGCTCTTGCTGGGGAATAAATAGCCAGCGATTAAAATTGGCAATATCGGGTTCTACAAAATCTGCGGCGCCCTTATTTACATAGCGGCCAACAAACACTTTCAAGCCAGGGTTAACCAGCTTTATCAGCTTTGCTTCAAACTGGCCTTTGCTATTGGTAGTGATTTCGGCTTCCACCCGGTCATCCGGCAATACCCGCATCATCTGCTCCGGATCGATAAACGCCTCGCGGCCATCATCCAGGATCAGGAAACCAAAACGTTTGGTGGTAGTGCGCACTGTGCCTTGGGTTATGTCTTTTGCAGCGGCAATTGAGGACTTTAATTGGGAAAGTTGTTGCAGGGCATCTTTATTGAGCATGGAACACGACTTTTATCAGGAGAATGGGGCGGATTATAGCCGGAAACCCACAGAAAATTACGCTTAATAAGGGCAACTATTTTTTTTCCGATATTGGGCTTTAATGATGGGGTGGACGTTCTTTTTTGACCGCTAACCATAGGCTTCGGGATAGGCGCGGGTTACAATCCTTTCCATTAGTATTTGTTTTTATTGAACTTTTGCATAAGGAACCTCGTTTGGACGCAACTGCTATTAATAATTTATTCCTCGTTGGGGCTGTCCTGGTGGCCGCCAGCATCCTGCTCAGTTCCATCTCGACCCGCGTCGGTATACCCATCCTGGTGATTTTTTTGGGTGTGGGAATGTTGGCCGGTGTCGATGGCCCCGGCGGGATTGTATTCAATGATTACTCGACCGCTTACCTGGTCAGTAACCTTGCGCTGGCGGTTATTTTGCTCGACGGCGGCATGCGTACCCGCGCTGCAACTTTCCGTGTCGCACTTTGGCCCGCGCTCTCTTTGGCAACATTGGGGGTTGTCATAACCTCCGGGTTAACCGGTGTAGCCGCCGCCTGGTTGTTTGATTTGTCACTGTTGGAAGGGCTGCTGATCGGGGCGATTGTGGGTTCAACCGATGCGGCTGTTGTTTTCAATTTGCTCAACGGCAAGGGGTTGAACGAGCGTGTGGGTTCGACATTGGAAATCGAATCCGGTAGCAACGACCCCATGGCGGTATTCCTCACGGTTACCCTTATTGCAATGATTGCTGCGGGCCAGACCGGTTTTACCTGGGGGGTATTGGGTAGTTTTATCCAGCAGTTCGGGATAGGAATTGCGCTTGGGTTAGCCGGAGGCTGGCTGCTATTGCAATTGATCAATCGCCTCGTCATTGCCGACGGCCTTTATCCCTTATTGGCCGTCAGCGGCGGCATAATGCTATTTGCCTTGTCCAGCTTCCTTGGTGGCAGCGGCATTTTAACTGTGTACGTATGCGGGCTTTTGTTGGGTAATCGCCCCATTCGCAATCGCCACGGTATTTTGCATATGTTCGATGGTCTTGCCTGGCTTAGCCAGATAGGAATGTTTTTGGTGCTGGGATTACTGCTGACTCCCAGTAATCTCCTGCCAATTGCGCTACCTGCGCTTTTGTTGTCCCTATGGATGATTTTATTCGCGCGCCCGTTATCGATTTTCCTCGGTTTATTGCCTTTCCGCAGTTTCAACTTTAAAGAGCGCACGTTTATTTCGTGGGTGGGATTGCGTGGTGCTGTGCCGGTGATCCTGGCGGTGTTCCCCTTGATGGCCGGTTTGGAACATGCCCAATTATTTTTTAATGTGGCATTTTTTATCGTGCTGGTTTCGCTGGTGTTGCAGGGCACCACCCTGGGGTGGGCGGCAAAAAAAGCCGGGGTAGTCGTACCTGCTACGCCATCGCCTATATCGCGCGCGGGTTTGGAAATTCACGTTACCAGCCAATGGGAGATGTTTATTTACAAATTAGGCGCGGAAAAATGGTGTATAGGTGCCGCGTTGCGGGAACTAAAGATGCCGGAAAATACCCGGATCGCCGCACTGTTTCGCGATAAGGAATTATTGCACCCGTCAGGCAGCACCACCCTCAAGGCGGGCGACATCCTTTGTGTCATCGGCCATGACCAGGATCTACCCGCGCTGGGCAAGCTATTCAGTGAAGCTCCCAAGCGAACCCTGGATGTCAGTTTCTTCGGCGATTTTATTATCCAGGGCGATGCCGAGTTGAATGACCTGGCAATGCTGTATCGCCTGGACATGAAAGGTTATGAACAACATAAAACCCTGGGGGAATTAATTACCCACATGGTTGGAGGCAAGCCGGTAGTCGGGGATAAATCCGAGTGGAGCGGTATGCTCTGGACTATCGCTGAAGTAGAAGGCAACACCGTACGTAAGATTGGTGTGAAACCGGTAGCCAGGAAAACCCCCTAAACCCAATGGTGAGGTGCCGCTGTGAAAACTGTCGATTCATTCCTGCTGAAAAATCGTCTGTTAATCGACGGTAACTGGTGTACTGCAACAGGGGAAGCAACATTTGCGGTGGAAAATCCGGCCACAGGTGAAGTCATTGCGCAGGTTGCCGATGCAACGCCCGCCGACGCCGACAAGGCAATTGCCGCCGCGGCCCGCGCGCAGCCTTTGTGGGCAGAGAAAACAGTTCTCGAGCGCAGCGGTTTATTGCGCAAATGGTTTGATTTGGTGATGCGGAACCAGGACCTGCTGGCCGAATTGCTAACCCTTGAACAAGGTAAGCCACTGGCAGAAGCGCGGGGAGAGATTGCTTACGGCGCGAGTTATATCGAATGGTTCGCCGAGGAAGCAAAACGTGTTTACGGGGATATCATTGCTCCGCCTGACATCAATCAGCGGATTCTGGTAACCAAACATCCAGTCGGTGTCGTCGCCGCTATTACGCCCTGGAATTTCCCTAATGCAATGCTTGCGCGCAAATTGGCACCGGCATTGGCGGCGGGTTGTGCGGTCGTTGCCAAACCCGCCGCGGAAACGCCGTTTTCTGCCTTGGCTTTAGGTTACCTTGCGCTGGAGGCGGGTATTCCGGCCGGGGTTATCAATATTCTTCCTTCAACAAATGCGCAACAAATAGGCGAGGTGTTCAGCGCAAATGCACAGGTAAGAAAGCTTTCGTTTACAGGCTCAACTGCTGTTGGCAAGCAATTGATTACCCAATGCGCGGCCGATGTAAAACGCATTACATTGGAGCTGGGTGGCAATGCCCCGTTTATTGTCTTTGAGGACGCCGACCTTGATGCAGCGGTGAGCGGTGCAATGGCCTCAAAGTTTCGCAACGCGGGACAGACCTGCGTGTGCGCCAACCGTTTTTATGTGCATGAACAAATTTACGAACGGTTTTGCGAAAAACTCGCTACCGCGATGCGGAAACTAACAATTGGCAGTGGCCTTAAGGAGGATGTAACCCTTGGCCCGCTGATTTCCGCTCGCGCACAAAAAAAAGTAAAAACCTTACTGGATGATGCAGTGGCTCGCGGTGCGTGCATCACCTATCAGGCGCCGATGGATAAAATCCTTTCATCCGGATATTTTTTCCCGCCGACACTACTTACGAATGTTCCTGCCGATGCGCAGCTAACCTGCGAAGAAATCTTTGGGCCCATAGCCGCGTTAATTCCGTTCCAGGATGAAGCCCAGGCAATTGGGCTGGCTAATGCCTCGGAATATGGGTTGGCCGCCTATGCTTATACACGCGATGCAACCCGTATAAAACGCCTTTCCGATCAATTGCAAACGGGCATGTTAGGGATCAATACCGGTTTGATTTCCAATGCGATGGCACCTTTTGGAGGCGTCAAGCAATCCGGCTGGGGACGGGAAGGGTCGCGCTATGGCCTGGAGGATTACCTGGATATTAAATATGTCTGCGAATCCTTTCCCTCATAGCGACGGACCGGAGTTGCGCCCTATTTATACGGACCTTTGCGTCATTTAAAGCGTTTCTCCATTTTCCGGCTAGACTCTAAAATACCAGCCGCGCCGGTTGGAAATTTATAGCTTTAAAGTCTACGAGGTTTGCCATGCTATCTTGGTACGAGGGATTAAGTTTGCGGTGGAAGTTGCGCCTTCCATTATTACTGCTGGTCATATTGGTGGTGTATATGGGTGTGAATGCCATTAATACCAGTAAACTTTTGGGCGGTAACGCGGCGGATATCGCCAAGGTGAATTTACCCGAAATACAGTTGTTGATTCAGGCCGACCGGGATTTATACCAGGCACTGGTTGCCGAACGCGCGCTATTGCAAGTGGATTCCGGCCAGCACAACGAATTGTTTACCGAGCAGGCCGAGAATGCCAGGCAGGCGATGGATCGTGTGCATCAATCCTTTGAGCTTTCGAATAAATCGACCGCCGCGGAGCGAGAAGAATTTAATCGTCGTTACAGCGCCTGGAACAGTCAGGCCCAGGATGTCCTTAACAGTGCGCGTATGAGCGACGAAGCCGCCAAGGCCTCCGCGCTGCAAAAATCCTATGGCCCCGCGTCCCAGGCTTTCCAACACTTGCGCGATTACATTGATGAACTCCAGGAGAAACGCCTGGCGGATGTGGATGAATACACCAAAGAAATTGATGCAAACCTTTCCAGAAGCTCGCAGCAATTACTGGCAGTAGTAATTATCGCCACCTTGGTAAGTTTGCTGGCCGCATTTTTTTTACCGATGCTCGTGGCGAACCAGGTGCGCAGCATCAGCGACCGTATCCAGAATATTGCCGAGGGGGATGGGGATTTAACAATTCGCGTCCCTGTTGCCACAAAGGACGAACTGGGAGAGTTATCGGAGCACGTCAATGTCTTTATGGAAAAATTGCAGCGAATCATTGCAAGCGTTTTGCAAAATACCAACGAAGTTTCCAAAGCGGCGGAATCCCTGTTAAGTGTGTCCAGCAGCAGCCAAAAAGCAGCAGATGAACAATGCCACGCAATCACTATGGTTGTAACGGCGGTGAATGAATTGACGATGGCAATTCAGGAGGTCGCGCGCAACACCAACAATACCGCGCAAAATACCAAGGAAGCCAGGGCAATTACCGAGCTGGGGCAAGAACGGATCCAAATTGCCGTTGAGAACGTGCAGGGCTTGGCTATCCGTATCCATGAGACCGCCGAATTTATGTCAAGGTTGGAGGGCGAGGCGAAAAACGTCACATCGGTAATCGATGTAATTCGCGGCGTTGCCGAGCAAACAAACCTGCTAGCACTGAACGCGGCAATCGAAGCGGCTCGCGCAGGGGAACAGGGCAGGGGGTTTGCGGTGGTTGCCGATGAAGTAAGGACCCTGGCGAGCCGTACCCAGCAATCGACTGGCGATATCCAGGGAATGCTCAGCAAACTGCAATCGGGCGTCCAACATGCGGTAACTGCCATGGGTAACAGCGAAGTCCTCACCAATGACGTTGTTGTGTCGGCGAGTGATGCCGGTAGCTCCCTGGAAGGTATCAATTCGGCGGTAAGGGAAATTGCCGATATGACCACGCAAATTGCTACCGCAGCTGAAGAGCAAAGTTCAGTCACGGCGGAAATTGATAAAAACCTGGTACAAATAAATACTTTGGCGATGAATACGGCCGAAGGCGCATCCAAAACGGCGCTGGAAAGCCAGCGCCTGAACCAGCTTTCCATCCAATTAAGACAATTAGTGGGGCAATTTAAGGTGTGAATTACTAAACGTTGGACTGTGTATCGATTAAAAAAACCGGAGCGCCTGGCTCCGGTTTTTTATTTCAGGTGGCCAAGGTTTTTTTGCACAATTTGCAAGATCGGTTTGAACACTTTGGGTGAACCGCAAACGATATGGCCTGTTTCAAGGTAATCGGCACCGCCGTTAAAATCGCTTACCAGCCCGCCCGCTTCCTTAACCAGCAGAATGCCGCCGGCGATATCCCATTCATTTAAATTCATTTCCCAAAATGCATCAAAGCGACCGGCGGCCACATAAGCCAGGTCCAGCGCGGCTGAACCGCAGCGGCGAATGCCGGAGGTCTGGCCCGCAATTTCCTGCACACAGGCGAGGTAGGGGCCGATATGCTCATAGGCATAGCCGCTAAACGGAATGCCGGTGCCAATCAGGGCGCCTTCCATGCTGCGACGGTTGGATACACGCAGGCGGCGCCCATTCAAGGTGGCCCCGCGACCACGGCTCGCCGTAAATTCTTCACGTTTTATCGGATCGATAACCACAGCGTGTTCAATTTGGCCCCGGTATTTGCAAGCAATCGAAATTGAGAAGTGAGGAACCCCATGGATGAAATTGGTAGTACCATCCAGCGGATCGATGATCCACTCGTAATCGGAATTTTTGCCAGGTTGGGAGCCGCCTTCCTCGCCACGGAAACTGTGGTCAGGGTAGGCTTTGCGGAGGTTGTAGATTATTTCTTTTTCAGCCGCTTTATCAACTTCGGTAACGAAGTCATTGCGACTTTTGGTCTCGATGGTGAGCAGGTCAACACGTTCAAACGCGCGTTCAATCAATTCTGCAGCTTTGCGGCCAGCGCGCAAAGCGATGTTAATCATGGGTTCCATAAAGCACCGGAATTAAAGGGTTGCTGAATAACCAGAATGCGATGAGTTGGCCCGCAGGCACTCATTCGAGGGTCAGGATTGTGTAAAGAGCGGGGTCGCAGGTGGCATAAGCACCTCACACCAAGGGCGCGCAGTATAGCGACAAGCGTCGGCGGCGGCTAGCCATAACTGGAGGCGAGGCGCCGGTGTCTGTATACTGCGCGCCTTTTTACCCGGCCCCAGCGAGAGAATCCTATGTCAGCCCAGCCTTTCTCCAATATCCGCATTGTCCTGGTAAATACCAGTCACCCCGGCAATATTGGCGGGGCCGCGCGCGCGATGAAAAATATGGGACTGTCGCGGTTGTACCTGGTATCGCCGCAAGACTACCCGTCCGATAAGGCCGTATGGCGTTCCGCTGGCGCTACCGATGTTCTGGATAATGCCGTGGTTGTGGACTCCCTGGATGAGGCCATTGCCGGGTGCGGGCTGGTTGTCGGTACCAGTGCGCGTGAGCGCCGTATTCCCTGGCCGCTGCTCGATCCACGTCAATGCGGCGAAAGCGTATGGTCTGAGGCCGCCGCCCATGAAGTGGCTGTGGTATTTGGGCGCGAAGATCGCGGCCTGACCAATGAAGAGTTATATAAGTGTAATTATCACGTCCATATCCCTGCTAACCCGGAATATAGTTCGTTGAATCTCGCCACTGCTGTCCAGGTAATCTGTTACGAAATCCGCATGGCGTATTTAACAGCGGAAGAGGGCAATACGCTTCCGCAATTCCAATGGGATATGCCACCCGCCGAGCCAAAAGCGATGGAAATGTATTACGACCACCTGGAACAGACCCTGGTTGATCTGGACTTCCTGGATCGCGATAACCCCAAGCAAACCATGACGCGCCTGCGTCGGTTATACAACCGTATCCGGATGGACCAGATGGAATTAAACATCCTCCGCGGTGTTCTCACCGCCATGCAAAATTACGTGCATTACAGCAGCAAGGTAATGGACACGTTAGGTTTGAAACCCGGATTGGAATCTATGCGCGAGTTGGTAAAGGAAGACAAAAAGGAAGGCAAATAAAGCGCTTCGATTAGGTTAACTGTAGGGTCTATGGGGGGCCGGGCAATTTTTGGCGTTGGAAAAGCCTGAATACTTGAGTAAAATACTCGGAATTAGCGCTGTGATCAGATCATGGCCGAACTGACACACTTAGCATTCGGGATATTGACGAGGCGTTTCCGCTTATGAGACTCACCACTAAAGGCCGCTATGCCGTTACCGCCATGCTGGATCTGGCGTTGCACAGTGATCAGGGGCCGGTAAGCCTGGCCGATATTTCTGCCCGTCAGGGAATTTCGCTTTCCTACCTGGAACAACTCTTCGCACGCCTGCGCCATTTCAAGTTGGTGAAAAGTGTGCGCGGCCCGGGTGGTGGTTACCGGTTGGAAGGAAGCACTGCGGATATTTCAATTGCCCAGGTGGTGGATGCGGTAAGCGAATCCCTGGATGCAACCCGGTGTGAAGGTAAGGGTAATTGCCAGGAAGGTGAGGTATGCCTGACGCACCATTTGTGGGAAGACCTGAGTGCCCAAATTCACCAATTCCTCAGCCAAATCACCTTGGCGGACCTGGTTGCACGCAACGATATCCAGGCTGTGCGCCAGCGCCAGGATATGCGAATCGCCAGCGGTCATCACCACGACGAGACCCATATTGCAATCAGTGAAATTCTTTAACCGTTTTTTGTCAGGGTACCTTCAGTTTTGCGCAAGCCTGTTTATTTAGATTATGCCGCCACTACACCTGTCGCCCCCGAAGTGGCTGCGCGCATGGGCGAGTGCTTGGGGCTGGACGGAATTTTTGCAAATCCGGCTTCGCGCTCGCATATGTACGGATGGCAAGCGGAAGAGCAAGTTGAAGAGGCCCGCGCGCATGTTGCCGCGCTAATTAATGCCGACCCACGCGAAGTTGTTTGGACAAGCGGTGCCACCGAAGCCAATAACCTTGCGCTCAAAGGTATCGCCGAAACCTACCGTACCCAACATAAAACGGGTGGTCATATCGTGGTTTCGGCTATTGAGCATAAAGCAGTATTGGACCCGGTTGCCTGGTTGGAAACCCAGGGGTTTCGTGTCACCCGGATTACCCCCTCGCCCGAGGGAATTATTACTGTCGATGCACTGTCTGCTGCATTAGAGGATGAGACTTTTTTAGTTAGCCTGATGCACGTCAATAACGAATTGGGTTGTATTAATGACATAAAAGGATTCAGTGAATTATGTCGAGCGCGCGGTGTTTTGTTGCATTGCGATGCCGCACAGGCTGCCGGTAAGGTTTCGCTGGATGTTAAGTATTTGGGGGTGGATTTATTGTCGCTGTCAGCCCACAAATTTTACGGCCCGAAAGGTGTGGGCGCGCTCTACGTTCGACGGGCAAGCGAAGTGAAGGTTGCGGCGCAAATACACGGCGGAGGCCATGAGCGCGGAATGCGTTCCGGCACCTTGCCAACGCACCAATTGGTTGGCATGGGTGAAGCTGCACGGAGTGCAGCGGAATTACTTGGTGCGGACGCAATGCGTATTGCACAGTTGCGTGATCGCTTATGGCAAGGATTGATGGATTTGCCCGACATTCGGCGCAATGGTTCCGCCACAAATTGTGTCAGTGGAATTTTAAATATTTCGTTTGGCAAGATTGATGGGGAAATGTTGTTGCTGGCCTTGCGTGACCTGGCCGTATCCAGTGGTTCCGCTTGCAATTCAGCGAGTATGTCCCCCAGTTACGTATTAAAAGCCATTGGTTTAAGTGATGAAGCAGCGCAGGCCTCGTTGCGTTTCAGTATTGGTCGCTACACCACTGCCGATGAAATTGAATTTGCGATAGAACATATTCGCACTGTGGTCGCCAAGCTGCACAAAGCCTGATGCCTAACGCGTGCAGCACAGAAGGTAAAAATCATGTCTGAACAAGTCGAACATCTTATCAAGAAAGAATATGCGGCCGGTTTCCATACCAACATCGCTTCCGAAACCTTGCCGCCCGGGTTGAATGAACAGGTCATTCGTTTTATTTCCGCAAAAAAATCCGAACCCGAATGGCTGCTGGAATGGCGTCTGAAAGCCTACCAGGCCTGGCTGGAAATGAGTGAGCCAACCTGGGCGCACGTTAAATACGATGAAATTGATTTCCAGTCTGTCTCTTATTATTCCGCTCCGAAATCAATGGATGAAAAACCTAAAAGCCTGGATGAGGTTGATCCGGAATTATTGCGCACCTATGAAAAGCTCGGCATTCCATTGCATGAGCAGGCCGCCTTGGCCGGTGTTGCAATGGATGTGGTTTTTGATTCGGTTTCAGTGGTTACGACCTTCCGCGAAAAGCTCCTGGAAGCGGGAGTAATCTTTTGTTCGATCAGTGAAGCGGTGCAAAAATATCCGGAACTGGTAAAAAAATATATCGGTTCGGTTGTTCCGCAAAAAGATAACTTTTACGCGGCCCTGAATTCGGCGGTATTTTCCGACGGCTCATTCGTATACATTCCGAAGGGCGTGCGCTGTCCGATGGAACTATCAACCTATTTCCGTATTAACGAACAAAATACCGGCCAATTCGAGCGCACACTGATTGTTGCCGATGAAGGTTCATACGTTAGTTACCTGGAAGGTTGTACTGCCCCGATGCGTGATGAAAATCAATTGCACGCAGCGGTAGTGGAGCTGGTCGCGTTGGATAACGCTGAAATTAAATATTCCACCGTACAAAACTGGTATCCCGGTAATGAAGAAGGCAAGGGTGGTATTTACAACTTTGTCACCAAGCGCGGTGTATGCCATACCAATGCAAAAATTTCCTGGACACAGGTGGAAACCGGTTCGGCGGTGACTTGGAAATATCCAAGCTGCGTATTGCGTGGCGATAATAGTGTCGGTGAATTTTATTCAGTGGCACTCACCAATAATTACCAGCAAGCCGATACCGGGACCAAAATGATCCATATCGGTAAAAACACCCGTTCCACCATTATTTCCAAAGGTATTTCTGCCGGTAAAAGCTCCAATGCCTATCGCGGATTGGTGCGTATCAATCCCGGTGCCGAAGGTGCGCGCAATTACACCCAGTGCGATTCATTGTTGATTGGCGATAAATGCGGCGCCCATACTTTTCCCTATATTGAAAGTAAAAACCCAACGGCAGTTATTGAGCACGAGGCAACCACCTCGAAGGTCAGTGACGATCAAATGTTCCTTTGCCAGCAGCGTGGATTGGATGCAGAAAAAGCGGTATCCATGATCGTGAATGGGTTTTGCCGCGAAGTATTTAAAGAACTGCCCATGGAATTTGCCGTAGAAGCGGGTAAGTTACTGGAAGTGAGCCTGGAAGGGTCAGTCGGTTAATTAACCGAACATTGTTACAACATAAACACTACTATACCGTGTTGGTTATTTCGGATTCGATATCTATGTTACGCATTACTGATTTATTTGCCCGTGTTGAAGAGAAAGAAATTCTTAAAGGTTTAAGCCTGACGGTAAAGCCGGGCGAAGTTCACGCCATTATGGGCCCCAACGGTGCCGGTAAAAGTACGTTGGGTAATGTGTTGTCGGGTCGCGAAGGTTATGAAATCACTGGCGGGCACATTGAATTTAACGGCAAGGATTTGTCTGAACTCGATATTGAAGCGCGCGCGCGCGAAGGTTTGTTTTTAGCCTTCCAATATCCTGTGGAAATTCCCGGTGTCAGCAATATGGAGTTTTTAAAGGCGGCGGTGGATGCCAAGCGCAAACATAAGGGTGAAGCTGAATTATCCGCAGTGGAATTTATGAAAATGGCGCGCGAGGCAAGCAAGCGCGTCAGCCTTGACCAGGCCTTTTTGAAGCGTGGCGTTAACGAAGGTTTTTCTGGCGGCGAGAAGAAACGCAATGAAATAATGCAAATGATGTTGTTAGAACCGAGCCTGTGTATTTTGGATGAAACTGATTCTGGCCTGGATATTGACGCGTTGCAGGTGGTGGCCAACGGCGTTAATGCCATGCGGTCACCGGAGCGCAGTTTTATTGTGGTTACCCATTATCAACGTTTGCTGGATTACATTGTGCCTGATTACGTTCATGTGTTGGCCAATGGCAAAATCGTCAAAACAGGTGATAAAGCACTAGCACTGGAATTGGAAGAAAAGGGCTATGCCTGGTTAGAAAACGAGGCGGTATAAGCATGACAGACTTTCAACACCAAGCCATTCGCCTGACGTCCTTGCAAAGACCGGAAACCTGGTTGGAAAGTTTGCGTACCAAGGCGGCTGATAACTGGTTGGCCCAACCTTGGCCGTCCCGTAAAACAGAGCACTGGAAATACACTCCGTTACAGAATTTGCAAAAAACAATTTTGCATGCGTGGGGCAGGGAAGAAGTCCCCATATTGGATGCAAAAACTGAATCCCATTTCATACCTCTGGATGCCCATCGGATCGTATTGGTTGATGGAGTATTCGATGCGGCAAGTTCAACGCGGTTACCCGAATCCATTGTGCGTTTTTCAGAGGCCGATGAGCGCCAGCAAGCGGTTATCCAGCAATATCTGGGGAACATTGTTGAAGGTGAACAGCATTTATTTGCCACATTGAATAATGCCTGGCTGGACGATGGTTTGCTGATCCATGTTCCGCGCAATCGAACGTTGGATAAACCCGTTTATATTGTTAGTGTTTTTACCGCTGCGGCCGTAAGTTCCAATCAACGCGTATTAATTGTGCTGGAGGATAACGCACAAGCGGAAATCGTCGAACATTATTTTTCGGCGGATTCGGTACAGGAGGGTTTTGTCAATGCGTTAACAGAAGTGCATGTTGGTGATAATGCCAATTTGCACCATTACCGATTGAACCTTGAAGAAGAGCAGGCGCAACACATCGGTGCGGTGCATGTGAATCTGCAACGCAACGCGCGGGTGCGGGGATTTGCCATGGCATTGGGTGCGCGCTTGATGCGTATCGACTATCAATTGAACCATCGTGGGCAAGGCGCTGAATTGGATTTACAGGGTTTCTATGTTCCGCGCAACAACCAGTTGGTGGATTACCATACCAATATTTGCCATTGGGTTCCGCATTGCACGTCTAATGAAGTGTTTCGCGGTATTGTGGGTGATTCAGCGCAAGCTATTTTTAATGGCCGTATTTACATTCATCCCCAGGCACAAAAAACACTCGCAGAATTAAGCAACAAAAATTTGCTTACATCGAATAAGGCGGAAGTTAATACCAAGCCGGAATTGGAAATTTATGCGGACGATGTTAAGTGCGCACACGGCGCGACTGTCAGCCAATTAAATACCAATGCCCGCTATTATTTGCAAAGCCGCGGTTTGTCACGCAGCGAAGCGGAAGTTATGTTGAGTTTTGGGTTTATCAATGAATTGCTGGAGCAAATTGCCCAACCCGTTGTGCATGATTATTTGCAGCCACGCCTGGCTTCGCTGTTCGGGCGTGACAACCGTTTAAATGAAGCGAGCAAATTGCTGGGTGGCGGCAATGGTTGAATCGGCATTTGATGTAGAAAAGATTCGCGCTGACTTCCCGATACTGCACCAGCAAGTTAACGGCCAACCATTGGTTTACCTGGATAATGCGGCAACAACCCAAAAACCGGAGGTTGTTATTGATGCAATCAGCAATTACTACCGTACCGATAATAGCAATGTGCATCGCGGTGCCCATGCGTTAGCGGATCGCGCAACCGTTAAATTTGAAACGGCGCGGGTAAAAGTTGCGAAATTTTTAAATGCGCCGGCGGCCCGGCAAATTATCTGGACGCGGGGTACGACCGAGAGTATTAATCTCATTGCGGCCAGTTGGGGCAGGGTATTTTTAGAACCGGGTGACCGTATCCTGGTTTCGGCCATGGAACACCATTCCAATATAGTCCCCTGGCAACTGGTCGCAGCGGCAACCGGAGCCAAGGTAGAGGCGATCCCGGTTGATAACAACGGCACTATTAATATGCGGGCCTTTGAGGCAATGCTCGACTCCCATGTAAAGATGGTTGCGGTGGGGCACGTATCCAATGCCATGGGCACCATAAATCCGGTTGAAAAAATTATTTTGTTGGCCCATGGGGTTGGCGCACGCGTATTAATTGACGGAGCCCAGGCGGTTAGCCATTGGGCTGTGGATGTGCAAGCCATGGATTGCGATTTTTATGTTTTTTCTGCCCATAAATTATTTGGACCGACCGGATTGGGTGTGCTTTACGGAAAAGAAGAGTTGCTTGATTCAATGCCGCCCTATCAAGGCGGCGGCGAGATGATCGAAACGGTAAGTTTTTCGGGAACCACATTTAATCAATTGCCTTACAAATTTGAAGCGGGTACACCCGATATTGCCGGGGTTATAGGGTTGGGTGCGGCGATCGATTATTTAAATAACATTGATCGTGCGGCTGCAGCGGCCCACGAACAAGCCTTATTAAATTACGCGGAAGAAAAAGCCCGTGCGACCCCGGGCTTGAAATTGGTGGGTACCGCCGCACATAAAACCTCGGTAATGAGTTTTTTAATTGAAGGCGCCCATCCAGCGGACGTCGGTGTTTTGCTGGATAAGCAGGGAATCGCGGTGCGGACGGGTAACCATTGCGCACAACCCATCATGGATCAATTTGGAATTCCCGGTACTGTGCGGGCGAGCTTTAGTTTTTATAACACTTTTGAAGAAGTTGATCGCTTGTTCGCGGCGATCGAAAAAGCAAAAGTTTTTTTGCTGTGATGCCTTTTGGCTTTGAAGTATAGGGGAGTTGATCATGAGTATCGCTTCATTTGATCCGCAACAACAAACCGTTATGGTCACACCTGCTGCCATAGCGCATTTCAAACGCCAATTGAGCAATAGCCAAAGCAGGGCCGTCCGCTTGAGCGTTAAGCAAAGCGGTTGTACCGGTTGGATGTATGTTGTGGATCTGGTAAATGAACCCGAGGCCGACGATTTGCAATTGGTATTGGGTGATGGCGTTGAATTGTGGGTGGACCCAAAAAGTTTAGCCGTAGTTGGTGGGACAGAAATTGATTACGTCACCGAAGGCGTAAATCGTCAGTTAAAGTTCAATAATCCACGTGTCACGGATTATTGCGGTTGTGGTGAAAGTTTTAGCGTTAACTAAGGTTTTTGACGCATTAGGAAACAGCGATTTATGTCTGAAAGACGCATGGTGGTGGCGCAAGCTGATTGCCCCGCACGTCGGGTACCGGATGGTACCCCGTTAACAATCCCGGAAGGGACATTTGTGACCATTACCCAGGCATTGGGCGGCAATTATACCCTGACATATCACGGCCAAATGGTCAGGGTTGATGGTACCGATGCCCATTTGCTGGGGTTGGAATCAGAGCAACTGGAATTTCCCGCACCGACCGATGATCGCATCCACGAGGATCAGGTATGGCAAGCCCTCGGCACCGTATTTGATCCGGAAATTCCTGTCGATCTGGTCAATCTGGGGCTCATCTATGGCGTTGGGATCAACCAGGCAACAAAACAGGTAGATATCCAAATGACCCTGACAGCCCCGGCATGCGGTATGGGCCCGGTGTTGGTTGGGGATGTGGAATACCGGGTCCGTAAAGTTCCCAATGTGAAATCAGTAAATGTTGAACTGGTTTTTGACCCTCCCTGGCAGCGCCACATGATGAGCGAAGAGGCCCAGTTACAAACCGGCATGTTTTACTAATCCCTCAACGTGGCGGCTATTGGAATTATTGAGAGTGTTATGACCCAGTTTGGTATTGACGTAAGCGCAGACGACATTATTGATAGCCTTGGCTTCTTTGATAATTGGGAAGACAGGTACAAGTACATCATTGACCTTGGCAAGGAGTTGCCCCCCCTGCCTGAAAGTTTTCGCACGGAAGAATATCTGGTGCGCGGTTGCCAAAGCCAGGTTTGGCTGGTGGACGAATGGCGGGATGGCAAGCTGTATTTCCGGGCGGACAGCGATGCATTTATCGTAAAAGGCTTGTTGGGGGTTGTATTGGCTGCGTTTAATGGCAAAACCCCGGGGGATATCCTCAGTTTTGATGTGGATGCTTACTTTACGAAGCTGGATTTGCTGCAACACCTGAGTTCGACCCGGGGTAATGGTCTGAAAGCAATGGTAAAACGTATTAAGGACAAGGCGGCTGCAACCCACTAAAGCTGTTTTATATGCCAGATCGCTAACTGATTTTGTTTATTAATCAAATAGCTAGGATATAAAAATCACGTAAACCCGCGTATAATCCGCGGGTTTTGTATTTATGGGTGTCAAATCTGCAAGTTGCAGATGTAAGCCCTCCTGTAATCCAGTCTGTATAGGCCAAGAATCGGTGCGGAGTTTCCAATGGCTGTTGAACAAACCTTGTCAATTATCAAACCTGACGCAGTTAGCAAAAACCATATTGGTGAAATTATTTCCCGTTTTGAAAAGGCCGGGCTGAAAATTGTTGCCCAACGCATGATGCTTTTAAGCCGTGCCCAGGCGGAAGGTTTTTATTCCGAGCACAAAGGCCGCCCGTTTTTCGAAGGATTGGTTAATTTTATGACCTCCGGTCCGGTGGTCGTGCAAGTGTTATCCGGTGAAAATGCTATTGCGTTGAACCGGGAATTGATGGGGGCAACCGACCCGGCGAAAGCTGCGCCTGGTACTATCCGTGCAGATTTTGCACAAGCCATTGATGCCAATGCTGTGCACGGCTCTGACTCCCCGGTTTCGGCTGCGCGCGAAGTTGCTTATTTCTTCGCTAGTAGTGACATCGTTATTCGTTAATTTCGCTAAACCCTGTTTGCTTCATTAGGTGCAGAGCCATGACTGATGTATCCAGTTCCACTTCTCCCGCAAATGCGGTTGTTGCAGAAGGCTCTGCAAAAATGAATTTGCTTGGTTTGCCAGAGGCCAAGCTTATTGCCTTTTTCGAATCGATTGGTGAAAAGAAATTTCGCGCTATCCAGGTCATGAAATGGATTCACCAGTTCGGTGCGAATAACTTTGATGATATGACCAATGTCAGCAAGGATTTGCGTGCAAAATTAAAAGATATTGCCGAGATTCGCCCCCCGGAAGTTGTCCAGCAATTTGATTCAACGGATGGCACCCGGAAGTTTTTGATTCGCGTTGCCGGTGGCAACGTCATTGAAACAGTCTTTATTCCCGATGGTGATCGCGGCACCCTTTGTGTTTCATCCCAAGTGGGGTGTTCACTGGATTGCAGCTTCTGCGCAACAGGAAAGCAAGGTTTTAATCGTGATTTAACCGCAGCGGAAATTATCGGTCAGGTATGGATCGCCGCTAAATCATTTGGCCAATTGCAGGCTAATGGCCCTCGCATGGTTACCAATGTGGTGATGATGGGCATGGGTGAACCGCTGCTGAATTTCGATAATGTGGTGGATGCCATGAATTTGATGATGCATGACAACGCCTATGGCATTTCAAAACGTCGTGTAACATTAAGTACGTCCGGTGTGGTGCCCCAACTGGATCGTTTAAGCCAATACACAGACGCTTGCCTGGCAATTTCACTGCATGCACCTAATGATGAACTTCGCAATGAATTAGTGCCTATTAATCGCAAATATCCCATTGCAATGTTGCTGGATTCCGCCAGGCGCTATATTGAGGCTATGCCGGATACCCATCGTAAAATTACCATTGAATACACGTTGATCGACCAGGTTAATGATCGCCCGCACCATGCGCATCAACTGGCGGAGCTTTTACGCGATGTGCCAGTGAAGATCAATTTGATTCCATTTAACCCGTTTAATTTGTCCAATTACAAACGTGTCAGCAATAATGCCTTGCGCAAATTCCAGGATATTTTGATGGAAGCGGGATACATTACCACTGTACGTACCACACGTGGCGATGATATCGATGCGGCATGCGGTCAATTGGCGGGGCAGGTGAATGATATCACTCGTCGAAGCGAACGTTATCGCGTCCGCTTCGACGAAGACGTACAAACAGTGAAAATTGTCGGCCATTAACTCTAATAATCAACGAGGTTGGTAATGCAAACAAATAATGTATTCAGGTTCGCTTGTTCTGTTTTGTTGATTGTAACAACGGCATTATTTGTGAGTGGTTGTGTATCTGAAGGTGGAAAACCGAAGCGCCCGGTTGATAAGAGCAAATCATTGGAGTTGCATATCCAATTGGCCCAAGGCTACATCGACAGGGGAAATCGCGAATCTGCGCGGCATCATCTGCGTAAAGCGGCTGAAATTAACAAAACTTCACCGGAAGCTACTGAAACGTTGGCGCGGCTTTACCAATTGGAAGGGGAATCAAAACTTGCGGAAGAAACTTTTAGGAAGGCGATTAGGGCCAAAAAGAATTTCACGCTGGCGCGAAATAATTTCGGCGTTTTCTTGTTCAGTGCCAAACGTTATGAAGAAGCATTGGAACAATTTGAACTTGCTGCGGCTGACCTTGATTATGATGGTCGTTCTGCGGCTTTGGTGAATGTCGGAAGAACAGCGTTATTGCTTGGTAAAAATGACCGGGCGAAAGCGGCTTTTGAGCACGCGTCGGTATTGGATCGCAATTCAGCTGATGCACATATAGAACTGGCTGATATTTATTTCCAGGCACAAGAGTACGCTAAAGCCAAAGAACATCTGGATCGATTCCAATCCACTGGACAGCAATCGTCGCGAGCGTTGTTATTAGGCATTCGCATGGAGCGTATTTTCGGAAATAAAGATAAGGAAGCCAGTTATTTGTTAATGTTGAAAAATCGTTTTCCGTATTCCAAAGAGTATCTGGAATATAAGCAAACAATGATGTAAAAAATAGCTAGCTTTTGAAGGCATCCAATGGTTTCTGATGAAGAAATAAAAACCCCCGAAGACAATGGTTTTGGTGAGTTATCACCCGGTAAATTATTGCTCGGGGGGCGTGAACGTGCCGGTTTAACCCAGGAGCAGGTTGCCAAAGAGTTGTACATGACACTGACCAAGGTGCGTGCGTTGGAGTCAGATGATTATCGCCACATGGGGTCTGATACATTTACCCGGGGCTACCTTCGTTCTTATGCAAATCTGGTAAAGCTTGATGTGGTCCAGGTACTCGCAGCTTATGATCGTTATGCACGGGAGCAGGGATTGGTTGAACCGGTACCGCCGCGCAAACAGGAATCGGCGTCAAAGCCCCTGTGGCAGTTTGCTGTGCTTATTATCGCCATATTGTTAATTCTATGGCTTATATCGGTGTGGTTTTTCGATAATCGAAAATCACCGCAATATGATATGCCAGCCACGCTTATTGCTCCGGTTGAAACAGTTCAGGCGGCAAGTTCCTCGGCTTCATCACTAACATCTCAATTGCTTTCCTCGGCAGCGGCACTTGAAATTACTGGCAATACCGATAATCCAGGTTCTTCAATTATCCAAACCAATAGCGCAGCTGTATCGTCATCGGCGCTTGATCGCGAGTCGGTATCCTCGTCGTCGATTTCCAATTTGGCTCGTCCGGCGACGCTTGATGAAATCGTTTTTATCTTTTCTGAAGAGTGCTGGCTGGAAGTAAGCGATTCGCAAGGTGATGTTTTAATCGCGGATTTGCAACCTGCCGGTAGTCGTTTGGTATTGCAAGGCAAAGCCCCCTTCGATGTCAAATTGGGAAATGCTCCTGCAACCCGAATTGAATTGAATGACGAAAAAATTGCTGTGGTTCCCGCGTTGGGTACCAATGTTCTTAGCTTGAAAGTTGGCAAATCCATTAACGAATAAGTATGTGGATTAACTAGGAAAAATTATGCACTGCGAATCTCCCATAAAGCGTCGTAAATCCCGCCAGATAATGGTGGGGAATGTGCCGGTAGGTGGCGGTGCGCCGATTTCTGTGCAAAGTATGACAAACACAGAAACGACGGATGTTGCTGCGACAGTTGATCAAATAAAGCGTATCCAGATGGCGGGTGCCGATATAGTGCGTGTTTCCGTGCCCACTATGGAAGCAGCCGAAGCCTTTGGCGAAATTCGTAAGCAAGTAACCATTCCCTTGGTGGCGGATATTCATTTCGATTATCGCATTGCATTGCGAGTGGCTGATTTGGGTGTTGATTGTTTACGGATTAATCCGGGGAATATCGGGCGCGAGAAACGTATTAAGGCCGTAGTGGACAAGGCGCGCGATTTAAATATCCCGATCCGGATTGGCGTTAATGCGGGCTCTTTGGAAAAAGACCTGCAAAAAAAATATGGTGAACCTACCCCGGACGCACTGGTTGAATCCGCATTGCGCCATGTGGAAATCCTGGATAGTTTGAATTTCCAAAACTTCAAGGTAAGTGTAAAGGCTTCGGATATATTCATGGCAGTGGCTGCCTATCGCAAATTGGCAACCCTGATTGAACAGCCATTGCATTTGGGTATTACCGAAGCTGGCGGTTTGCGCGCGGGCACGGTGAAGTCAGCGATTGGATTGGGCGCGTTATTGATGGACGGCATTGGCGATACCATTCGCGTGTCGTTAGCCGCTGACCCGGTAGAAGAAATAAAAGTGGGCTGGGACATGTTGCGAAGTTTAAAAATTCGCAGCAAAGGTGTGAATTTTATTGCGTGTCCAAGTTGCTCTCGTCAAAACTTTGATGTGATCAAAACCATGAATGATTTGGAGCAGCGCGTGGAGGATATTACGGTTCCGCTGGATGTAGCGGTAATCGGTTGCGTTGTGAACGGCCCAGGTGAAGCGAAGGAGGCTGATTTAGGTTTGGCTGGTGGTACACCAAGCAATTTGATTTATATCGATGGTGAGCCCAATCAAAAATTAACCAACGAAAATCTGGTGGATAATCTGGAGCGCCTGATTCGTGCAAAAGCCGCGCAGAAACAAGCGCAGTTGGATGCGGACGCCAAAAATATTATCGCCAGGGCCTGACCATTCAGCCAAATAATTAAGGGTTTCAATTGAAAAAAATTCAAGCAATTCGTGGCATGAATGATTTATTGCCAGCCGATTCTCCGGTGTGGCAATACGTAGAAGCAGTGGCCACCGATATCCTCGCGCGTTATGGTTATCAGGAAATTCGTTTTCCTATTGTTGAGGCCACCGAGCTTTTCAGGCGTTCGATCGGTGAAGTGACCGATATCGTTGAAAAGGAAATGTATACCTTTGAGGATCGCAATGGAGACAGCCTGACCTTACGTCCCGAGGGAACTGCTTGCTGTGTGCGTGCCTGTGAAGAAAATGGTTTGCTTTACAACCAAACGCAACGCTTGTGGTATATGGGGCCAATGTTTCGCCATGAGCGGCCGCAAAAAGGGCGCTATCGCCAATTCCACCAAATCGGTGTTGAAACATTCGGTATGCAAGGTCCGGACATTGACGCTGAAGTGCTATTGTTGAGTGCCCGTATTTTGCGTGAGCTGGGTGTGGCTTCACATGTGCAATTGCAAATTAACTCGCTGGGAAGTGCAGAGGCGCGAGCCAGGTATAAAAGTGCACTGGTTGATTTTTTAAACGGCGTTGAGGGGCAGCTTGACGAAGATAGCAAGCGTCGCCTGGAAACTAATCCATTGCGTATTCTCGACTCTAAAGATTTGAACACACAGGCATTGCTCAACAATGCCCCCGTATTGCTGGATTATTTGGATAAGGAATCCCGCGTTCACTTTGAAGGATTGAAGCAGTTGCTGGATGCTGCGGGAGTCCGCTATCAAGTGAATCCGCGTTTAGTGCGCGGGCTTGATTATTATGGTAAAACGGCGTTCGAGTGGGTAACTGATAAGTTGGGTGCCCAAAGCACGGTCTGTGCGGGTGGCCGCTACGACGGGTTGGTTGAGCAACTGGGTGGTAAACCAACCCCCGCTGTGGGATTTGGTATAGGCCTGGAGCGACTTGTTTTGTTGTTGCAAGCACTTGAAGCTGTACCGGAAAAGCTTAATCAGCAAGCTGACGTTTTCCTGGTGGCGGTGGGCGATGTTCAATCTGTCGCCATGCAACTGGCCGAGCGCATTCGCGATGAATTACCCTTTATTCGCTTAATGGTGAATTGCGGTGGCGGTAATTTTAAAAGCCAATTCAAAAAGGCTGATAAATCTGGGGCTGATATTGCCTTGATATTAGGCGAAGATGAAGCAAAAGCAGGTAAACTTGCATTTAAGTTTTTGCGTGAAGAAGTAGAGCAACAAACCTTATCGTTTGATGAAGCGATTAATTTATTGCAATCGCTGGAGTAATGGGCTGTTTGTTATCCCTGAGTAAAAAAATAACGTTTCTTTAAATCATTTTATTTTTGTGCATTGCGCCAAGATCTACAGGAGTCAATTGTGAGCGTACATCTTTCAGAAGAAGAACAATTAGAAGTACTAAAGCGTTGGTGGAAGGATTACGGTAAGACCGTCCTGATTGCCATACTTATTGCGGTTATTGGTTATTTTGGTTATACCGCATGGCAGGATCAAAAACGTCAAAAGGCGGAAAAGGCCTCTGAAGTTTATGAGCAATTATTGAAACTTGTGAATGTTGAACCGGGTAAAACATTAAGTGATGCCGATAAAGCGACAGCCTCCCATTTGGCTGCAGAATTGAAGGATGCCAATGGCAAGAGCATGTATGCGCACAGCGCGGCATTCTTTTTGGCAAAAATTGCGGTCCAGGATAATAAATTGGATGCGGCGGTGGCTGAACTTAAATGGGTTTTATCTGCCAAACCCGACGCAGCGACAGAGCAACTCGCACGTTTGCGTTTGGCTCGTGTGTTAACTGCGCAAAAAGCCTATGCGGATGCACTGGCCCAATTATCTCCGGAACCCGCGGCTGCATTCACGGCAGAATACGCAGAGGCGCGTGGGGATATCCTCAAATTACAAGGTGATCTGGATGCTGCCCGGACGGCTTATGAGAAAGCGCTGGCTGCAACTGATCCGCAACAACAAGAGCGCTATATGTTATTGCAAATGAAAGTTGATGATTTAAAAGTCGATTCGGCAACGCCCGCAGCTCCGGTAGCTGAGGAGAAAGTTCAATGATGCAAGCCTCGCTAAGACGTCTGGGCTGGCTGGTATTAGTCTGCGTATTTGCTATGTCTGGTTGTTCCTGGTTTAGTAAGAAAACCGGCAATGAACCCATGGAGTTGGTTGATTTTGAAGAAACTGTAGTTCTGGATAAAGTATGGAAGCGCGGCATTGGCGAAGGGCAAAATGAGGGTTTCAGTCGTCTTACCCCCGCCCTGGATGGCGAGGCAATTTATGCTGTAGATTACGAGGGATTGCTGGTTGCAATGGACGCGAAAACCGGAAAAAAACTGTGGAAGAAAAAAATTAACCAGCCCAAAACAGGTTTATGGGGATGGCTAAAAAGTTTTGTGGTTGCAACTGACCCTAACTATCAAATTGTTGGTGGAATTGCTGCAGAAAATGGATTATTACTTGTTGCTACTTATGCCGGTGAGGTTATGGCGCTTTCCAAAGAGAATGGCGACGAGGTATGGCGCGCGCCATTGTCAGGTGAAATAGTATCAGCCCCACGCACCAATGGCGTTGTTGTTGCAGCGCAAACTGTCAATGGAAAACTCTATGCACTGGATGCCAAAACGGGCGCTCAGCTTTGGTTTTATGATAATCCGCCGCCGGTATTAACCCTGCGTGGAACTCCGTCCCCTATAGTTACTGATACAGCGATATATAGCGGTTTTTCCAATGGCCGTATGATGGCTTTTAATCCCAATAATGGTTTGATCTTGTGGGAACAACGCATCGCACTTCCTAAAGGTCGTTCGGAATTGGAGAGAATGGTCGATATCCATTCCGATCCGTTAGTGCGAGATGGTGTTATCTACGTAGGTACCTACCAAGGGCGAATCAGCGCATTGGCGCGCGGTACTGGTAGTTCGCTGTGGGGACAAGATGGTTCAACCAGCGAAAACCTCGCCCTTTCCAATGACAAGCTTTTTGTAAGTCACGCGGATGGCAAAGTTGCCGCATACAATACGGCCAATGGTGAACAAGTGTGGACCAACGAAAAAATGTTGCGCCGTGGTTTGAATGGCCCACAGGTGTTTGGCGATTATCTGGCGGTTGTCGATTTTAAAGGTTACATGCATGTGCTCAACCAGAGCGATGGTGAATTCGCCGCTCGGGTAAGGGTTGATCGCAAGGGTGCCAGGGCGCCAATGCTAACGGATGGTGAGACACTGTATGTCTACACCAACAGGGGCAAATTAATTGCTTATCAAGTTGAAAAGCCGAAGTAAGCTTTTTTAACTTAGCTGCTGCCAAACCAGCCATCTGAGCTTTTGCCCGCGCAAATGGGGTAAAATTCCAGTGGCTGGTTTTATTTTTTGCCGCCTCCTGAACTTTATGGCGATCTTATCTGTCGCTTTTCCATCAATATTTAATTGATAACTTTATGATAATCCCGGTAATTGCCCTTGTTGGCCGCCCAAACGTGGGTAAATCAACGCTGTTTAACCGTCTGACCCAATCTCGTGACGCATTGGTGGCGGACTATCCGGGTTTAACCCGTGATCGTAAATATGGTGAAGGTGTCCTGGAGAATCGCCGCTTTATTGTTATTGATACCGGTGGTATCAGCGGTGAAGAAGAAGGAATAGATAGCATGATGGCGGGCCAATCGTTGTTAGCCATCCAGGAAGCTGACATTGTTCTGTTTATTGTCGATAGCCGTGCGGGATTGAATCCGGCAGATGAAATGATTGCCCGGCACTTGCGGGTAAATAATAAAAAAACCTATCTTGTGGCCAATAAAATTGACGGTATGGACCCCGATATTGCCCTGGCACCATTTTATGAGCTGGGGCTTGGAGAGGTTTATCCCACAACGGCTAGCCATGGTCGCGGTGTTAGATCGCTGATGGAAGATGTCCTCGCCGGCATTCCCGAGTTGCCGGAAGATTATCAACAAGAGGAGGCCACGGGGGTAAAAATCGCAATTGTAGGTAGGCCCAATGTTGGCAAATCAACCCTGGTGAACCGTTTGTTAGGTGAGGATCGGGTAGTTGTCTATGACGAGCCAGGGACAACACGCGATTCCATCTACATCAATTACACGCGGTTCGATAAACCCTATACCATCATTGATACCGCCGGCGTCAGGCGCCGTAAAAACATCGATTTGATCGTTGAGAAGTTCTCTATCGTCAAAACTATGCAAGCGATTGCGGATGCAAATGTGGTGGTGCTGGTCATGGATGCCAGCGAAGGCATTGTCGAACAGGATTTGCATTTGATGGGGACTACCATAGAGGCGGGCAGGGCTTTGGTCATCGCGCTTAATAAATGGGATGGGTTGGATGACTCACATAAACAATATGTGAAAAATGAGATTGAGCGTCGGTTACGATTTGTCGATTTTGCCACCATCCATTTTATTTCGGCCTTGCACGGCACTGGCGTCGGAAACCTGTATAAATCGATCGAACAGGCCTACCAATCCGCCACCGACAAGTTCAGCACTAACTATCTAACGCGTATCCTCCAGGACGCGGTGCGTGAACACCAACCGCCTATGATCCAGGGGCGCCGGATCAAGCTGCGCTACGCCCACCCGGGTGGGCATAATCCGCCAATCATTGTGATACATGGAAACCAGACGGACGATATACCGGCTTTTTACACAAAGTATCTGGAAAAAACCTATCGTCGCGTGCTGGATTTGCACGGTACACCGGTCAGGATTGAATACCGTAACAATGAAAATCCATACAGTGAGCGCAAAAAGAAAATGACGCAACGGCAACTGATTCAGATGCGCCGTAAAACTGAGCGGGAAATCCGGAATCCTAAAAAGAAATAGGCTTAATTGTGTAAAAAGCGCGTAAACTAAATTTGCCTGTTGCTGGCTGCGAAGGCTTGCGGTCAACAACTTGAAGGAGTAGTGTTACGCGCCTTAGCGGTTTGCCTAAAAAGACTATACCCAATTGACCGAGCCGAAGATGACATCTGCGAGCCGAAAGCTGCTTATCATCGATGACGATGCCCTTGTTCGCCAGAGTATTGTGACTTATCTGACGGATAGTGGCTTTAGTGTCTCTGCCGCTCCCGATGCTCCCTCTGCGCTCAACATTCTTGCCACTGAAAGCCCTCCTGATTTAATCCTCACTGATTTACGTATGCCCAATGGCGATGGGTTGCAACTCCTGCAAACACTGAATGACCTTCATCCAGGTATCCCGGTTATCGTTATATCGGGTGCCGGGGTTATGAATGATGTTGTAAGCGCTTTGCGTCTGGGGGCGAAGGACTACCTTATCAAACCGTTGGTTGATCTCGAAGTGCTGGTGCATTCCATTAACAAAGTATTGGATCGGCAAGCGTTGGAAGAGGAAAACCAGCGATATCGAGCGCAATTGGAAGGCGCAAACCGCGAGCTGCGGGAGAATTTGCGAGTATTGGAGCGAGATCATATAGCCGGGCGCCGGGTGCAACGTCGGCTTATGCCATCGGGTTTTACTACGGAAGATGGTTATACCGCTGCACACACTATCGTCCCTTCCTTGTTTCTTAGCGGTGACTTTGTTGATTACGCCCATATCAAAAAACGTTACTTGGCCTTTTACCTGGCGGATGTTTCCGGCCATGGGGCTTCGTCAGCTTTTGTAACCATTTGGTTAAAGCATTTGGTTAGCCGGATGGTGCGAGAGGAAGGATTATTTGGCGATGAAAATTCATTTGCCCAAGGTGCCAATGTAATGCTTCGTCAAATTAACCGCGAGCTTCATGAAACGCGCTTGAGTCATCACCTGACCTTGTTTGTTGGAGTTATTGATACACAAACCCATCAGATGCATTACGTGGTGGCGGGGCATCTCCCTATGCCTGTCCTCATAACACCCCAGGGTGCCGGTTACCTGAATGGGCGTGGTAAGCCGGTGGGTATTTTTAAAGATATTGAATGGGAAGTATATGAATGTAGGTTGCCTGAAAAATTTGCACTTGTTTGCTTCTCGGATGGTGTGTTGGAAATCCTGCCAGAACAGGAGCTGCAAGATAAGGAAGCCAGTTTATTAAAACTTATTTCCTCCAGCAGTGGCAGTTTAGATTCTGTCTGTAATACTTTAGTTATAAAAGAGATTCGCGATAACCCTGATGATATCGCTGTCTTGTCTATATCCCGAGGTGTGAGTTAATGAAACCCGGCCAGATTCTCGTTGCTGATCACAAGGGTGTATATGTGATAAAGATGTTAGGCGATGTTCGCCTGACGCTCTGTATCTCCTTTGATCAATTTATTGATGCAATGTTTAAAAGTAGTGATTTTACCTCGGTACTTTTTGATCTTTCTGAAGCAGAGGCGATCGACAGTACAACACTTGGCCTGATGGCCAAAATATCCATTCTGGGGCAGGAGCGGCGCGGAGTAATGCCGGTTATTTTGGCGAGCAATCCCAGTATCCAGCGAATTCTCCAAACTATGGGCTTTGCGGATATCTTTACTATTGTTGAAAGGCTGGAGGCACCGGTCCTGGCGGACCATCCGTTAAAGTGCATCAATTGCGATGAACAACAAGTGAAAGAAAAGGTGATTGAAGCTCACAAAATATTGATGGGCTTAAATGCCAGCAATGCTGACACCTTTCGCAACCTCGTTAATATGTTGGAAAACTGTTAGCTATTTGATTTCAATTGGCCTTTGACCAGGCTTTTGGCGCGAATAAATTCTGAATGGGGCAGATAAATTAAATCTGCAACCTTGCGAATTAAATAATCCTCATATTTATCTACATTTCCATCGGCATACGCCATTTTCCACATAGCTTTAACCAGGTTGAATTTCTCTTTATTGTTGCAGTGTTGATTAACTATCCGGGTAAATTGATGCAATGAAGTTGCATGGTTTGATTCGCTTTTCGCGAGCGAAATCAATTCCGCAATTTCATCTTCCGACAGCGAATATTTACGTACTAGTGAATGACTGAGTGATGCTAATTCCAGGTCCGAAAACTGGTGATCTGCCATAGCCACTTCCACCAACAAAGCGGCAACGGCCAACTGTTTTTGGTGGGGTGACAAGGGAAGAGAGGCGCCACCTGGTTGCAGGTGGCGTTCAATAAACCGGGAGAGTTTATCAAGCACGGGACTTTAACAAATTCTCAAGGTTGATTTGGTCTTTTACGAAGCCGCGAATGCCTTCTGCCAATTTCTCAGTTGCCATCGCATCCTGGTTGACACCAAAGCGGAAGCTGGCTTCGGTTTCGATTTGTTTCGCAATCGCATTTCCGGTGTTGGTTGGAGACAGAACGCGTTTTAATTCGCCCTTATCCTGGTCAAGCTCCTGTAACAGTTGCGGGCTAATCGTCAGGCGATCACAGCCGGCCAGGGCTTCAATTTCACCGATATTGCGGAAGCTTGCACCCATTACCACAGTCTTGTAGCCGTGTTGCTTGTAGTAATTGTAAATGCGACGAACGGATACAACGCCGGGATCTTCTTCAGCGGTGTATTCTTTTTTGTCGGTATTGGCCTTATACCAATCCAGGATACGGCCGACGAATGGCGAAATAAGGAATACGCCTGCATCCGCACAAGCCGCCGCCTGGTTGAAGCCAAACAGAAGCGTCAGGTTGCAATTGATACCTTCTTTTTCCAATACTTCCGCAGCGCGAATACCTTCCCAGGTAGAAGCGAGTTTGATGAGAACACGGGATTTATCAACACCGCCTTTTTCATAAAGGTTGATCAGGTGGCGGGCCTTCGCAATGGAGGCTTGGGTATCAAATGATAAACGCGCATCCACTTCAGTGGAAATGCGGCCTGGGACAATTTTCAATATCTCCAGGCCAATTCCCACGGCCAGATGGTCGCACGCGGCGCCGAGTTGTTCAGCGCTGTTTACTACGCCTTTGGCACTGCTGATAGCGGAGGATAATAATTCCTGGTATTGCGGCATTTGCGCTGCTTTGTACACCAGGGAGGGGTTGGTGGTCGCATCCAATGGCTTGTACAGGCGGATTGCATCTATGTCACCGGTATCGGCAACCACATCGGTAAATTGCTTCAGTTGTTCAAGTTTACTAGTCACAGTGGTAATCCTATTTCTAAATTCACGTGGTTGATCTTCGTTTAATTGCCGTCGGATTTATTATAGTCGTTATGACTTTATGAATGAAGCAGTCATTTTTTATAAATGGTCAATTCATTAGTGCTAAACGGATTGCGCATGTTCAACAGTGGGTAATCGTAACTCATTTAGTACTTCAATCGCGCGCCTGATAACCTCTAATCCGGCATCCGGCTTGTGTGCCTGTTCACTGAGGATTCGACGGAACTGCCTTGCACCCGGGAGCCCTTGATAAAGTCCAAGGATATGGCGTGTAAGGTGGTTTAAACGGGTACCCCTGGATAATTGTTCCCGGCAGTAATCCATAAAGCCTTCCATAACGTCTTCCCTGCTGGCCGGGGGATGGGATACGCCATAAATTGCCTGGTCAACCTCTGCGAGCAGATAAGGATTGGCGTAAGCCTCGCGACCGACCATGACCCCATCGACATGCTCGAGTAGTTGTTTGCTCTGTTCCAACGTCGTTATACCACCATTAATAATGATTTCGAGGTGTGGAAATTCCTGCTTTAACCGGTAAACCTTTTCGTATTGCAACGGGGGAATTTCCCGATTCTCCTTTGGGCTCAAGCCTTTTAACCAGGCTTTACGCGCATGGACGATAAAGGTAGTACAACCTGTCGCAGCGATGGTGCTGACGAATTTCACCATCCCTTCGTAATCCTCCATGTCATCGATACCGATACGGTGTTTAATGGTGACCGGAATTTTGACCGCGTTTTGCATAGCCGCGATACATTCTGCCACCAGGTCCGGTTCGGCCATCAGGCATGCGCCGATCATTCCGTTTTGGACCTTGTCACTAGGACAACCGCAATTGAGGTTTACTTCATCATAGCCCCAATCTTCGGCGATCTTGCTACATTCGGCCAAATCCCTGGGGTTGCTGCCGCCTAATTGCAGGGCAAGCGGATGCTCACAGGCGTTGTAATCCAGAAATCGTGCTTTATCCCCATGAAGTAAAGCCCCGGTGGTCACCATCTCGCTGTATAACACCGCTTTTTTAGTTAATAAGCGCCAAAAGGTGCGGCAGTCCGATGTAGACCACTCCATCATGGGAGCGAGGGTAAAGCGTCGATCAAGCAAGGGTGAGGTCATTTAATTCAGGCGATTCTATGGGGAAAAATAAACTGCGGTCGTCTTTGCAGGTGTTTTATGATAACCCTATTTCAAAATAGCTGCACGGCCAGTCTTTAGTTTTACAGGATCGAATTTTATGACACTTACCCATATAGATTCCCAAGGGCACGCCAGCATGGTGGATGTATCCGAAAAAATACCAAGTGTGCGGGAGGCGAGGGCATTTGCAAGGGTATTGATGAAGTCCGGGACCCTGGAGCAAATCAAGCGCAATTCATTGAAAAAAGGTGATGTGCTGGCAGTAGCTCGTATCGCCGGTATACAGGCTGCAAAAAAATGCGCCGACCTGATTCCCCTCTGCCATCCATTGGCGCTCAGCAAAGTTGCCGTGGATTTTACCTTGGATGAAAGTATGTGCGCCGTCGAGGTGACCAGTTATTGCAAATTAACTGGCCAAACAGGCGTGGAAATGGAGGCGCTTACAGCGGCGAGTATCGCTGCGTTAACTATTTACGATATGTGTAAAGCGGTAGATATGGAGATGGTCATCGAACAAGTGTGTTTATTAGAGAAATCTGGCGGTCGTCGCGGCCATTACCAGCGAGGGGAACAACGGCAATGATCCATGTTATTTTCCTTGCGCAATTACGCGAGCAATTAGGTGTTTCCTCGATGGATATTCCAGCAGGGCGGATTAAAACGTTAAGTGAGTTAAAACAACATTTGCTTTTACAAAATCCCGCATGGGAACCGATGTTGTCGAATCTTAAAATTTTAACGGCGGTTAACTACAGTTATGTGAAAGGTGACCAGGTTTTATTGGACGGGGATGAAGTTGCTTTTTTCCCGCCGGTGACCGGAGGTTGATATGACGTTTTCCGTGGCGGTCCAACAGGATGATTTTGATGTGGGGCAAGAGTATTCCGCATTGGTTGCAGATAATAATCGCGCGGGTGCGATAGTGTTTTTTGTTGGGCGTGTACGAGATTTTAACGACGGGAAAAATATCGCCCGCTTGTCACTGGAGCATTATCCGGGAATGACAGAAAAGATACTGGAACAATTAATAGCTGAGGCGAGGCAGCGCTGGGAGTTAATTTCAGCGCGCATTGTACATCGCGTGGGTGATTTGCATTTAGGCGATCAGATTGTATTTGTTGGAGCGACGAGCGCACACCGTGAAGATGCCTTTCACGCGGCTGAGTTTCTGATGGATTTTTTAAAATCCCGGGCACCATTCTGGAAAAAAGAATTCAGCGAGAAAGGCGAGTCCAACTGGGTAGAAGCAAAAAATAAAGACACTGAGGCAGCGGAACGTTGGAATTAAGCAGGCCGGTAATCTTCTGCTTAATTCCAATGAAATCCTTAATGGCTGGTGGCGATTTCGGCAACATCATTAGTTGCCTGGGTTTTATTGGCACTGAACGCAAAAACGCATAAAACCAGGTAGCAGAGTGCCGGTACAATGAACGCGGTAATGTAACTGCTGTGACCAGATACAAAACCCACCAATAAAGGAACAAAAGCCCCGCCGATAATAGCGGTGCACAGGAATCCCGATGTGGCTTCCGCACTGGCGGTTGAGCGCTCAAGTGTGAGGGTGAAAATAACCGGGAACATAATTGAATTAAATAAGCCTATCGCCAACGCAATAAATCCGGCACTCACACCGCCCACCGCAAACACATAGAAGCACATTGCGGCTGCTGCGCCGGTAAAAGTGGCTAATAACAACGCGGCGTTCACTTTTGCGAGTAATGCTGAGCCAATCAGCCGACCGACCATCGCACCACCCCAGTACAGTGCGGTTAACGCAGCGGCTTCTTGTAGCGATACACCGACAACACCATCAGAGCTTGCGAGGCGATCAATAAAGGGAAGGCTGAATATAGCGTCCGATTGCCCCCATATTGAGTCCGAATTCAGGAAGAAGGCCATCTGGGTTCCAATGGCTACCTCGGCTCCCACATAGAGGAAAATTGCTAAGCCGCCTAAAAGCGCCCATCTGGATTGGAACGCCTCGGATAGCATACTGCCAATACTTCTGCCTGAAGTATTAGAGACGGGTGCGGCTTGACCTACAATATTTCTGCTAAGGAAGAAAAATACGAGTAACGCGGCAATCATTCCCGCTAGCCAGAAGTAAGCAGCGTCTATACCTGCAAGTGCTTCGGCACGCACTTCTGGCGTAATTTCCTCGCCGTGCTTGACCTCCACGCCATCCAGGAAGAGCGCTGCACCAATTACCGGCCCGATGAATGTTCCCAGGCTATTAAAGGTTTGGCTAAAAGTAAGGCGGAAGTGGCTACCTTCGGGTGAGCCCAGCGCCGCCGCCAATGGGTTGGCCGCAACTTGCAATGCAGTGATGCCGCTGGCAAGCACAAACAAACCTGCCAAAACCAATTCATAGATTTCAATATTTGCCGCAACGAGCATCAAAATACAGCCACCAATCATCATGCTTAATGCGATCAGAATTGTCGGCACCGACTTGAAACGGGACAGTAAAGCCGCCGCCGGGAAACTCATTACCCCGTAAGCAATAAAAAAAGCAAAGGCGCTGAGCTGTGCTTGAAGGTCCGTCAAACTGAAGATGCCTTTTACGGCTGCAACCAGGGGGTCAATTAACGAGGTAATAAAACCCCAGGCAAAAAAGAGTGTGGTCACCGCCGCGTAAGCGGGGCCGTATTTGTTTGATGATGATTGCATGAAAGTGATTGCCTCGTTGTTATATAAATGATTTGTCGTTGTAATGGTCTCGAAATGAATTCGCCGGATAGCAGGTTCGTGTGCCTTTTTTATCCGGCCGAAATAGCGGCGGTACTATAATCCAAGGCTATATAGCTGTCACATTCTTTGTTTCACGATTACAATCCCTTCACAAAAGTATCGACTAATGGTCAAGCTGACTTATTGCGAGCTAAAGGATAACGGGAAAAAATCAACCAAGAGGTTTACCTAGTGGCCAAAGCAACGATTGATGATGTAGCTGCCCTCGCGGGTGTGTCGATCAAAACGGTTTCGCGTGTGGTTAACAATGAGCCTAATGTAAGGCCGGCAACGCGTGAGAAAGTCGAATCCGCCATAGCGGCGCTGGACTATCGACCTAATCAATCAGCGCGGAGCCTGGCGGGGAATCGCTCTTATCTTTTGGGGCTGATATACGGCCACCCAAGTGCGCACTATGTATTGGATATCCAGGAAGGTGTGTTGGAAATATGTCGCCCGCAGCGTTATGAGCTGCTTGTTCACCCGGCTATCCATCGCGATCCCAATGTATTAAATGAAGTAACGGAATTAATTCTGGAAAAGCGAGTTGATGGGGTGATGTTAACACCGCCGTTATCGGACAATATGATGGTCATCAACTCCCTTAAGAAAATGAACATTCCTTTTGTACGTGTGGCCCCTACGGAAAATAAATCCTTATCACCCTATGTAGAAACGAACGATGAAGAAGCTTCATATGATATGACTTGCCAGTTAATCGCGTTGGGTCATGCCCGGATAGGTTTTATCTGCGGCCATCCTGATCACCGCGCTATGTCATTGCGTTACGAAGGTTATAAGGCCGCATTAATCGAAAACGATTTGCCGCTTATAAAGGAATTGATAGAGCAGGGAGATAACTCGTTTGAATCCGGTGAAGCCTGCGGCAAAAAACTATTGCAACAAGCTCAACGGCCAACTGCAATTTTTGCAGCAAACGATGATATGGCCGCTGGGGTTATGATGGTGGCTCACCAATTGGGAATTAAAATTCCAGCGCAATTGTCGGTCGCAGGTTTTGACGATACACCGGTTGCCCATCAGATTTACCCCTCGCTGACAACTATTCGCCAACCTATTCGCCAAATGGCAAAAAAAGCCACAGATTTATTATTGAAACAGTTAAAGGGACGGGAAATCCAATTGCCGACAAGTATGCTGAGTTCAAGTATTATCGTGCGTGATTCCACCGGACCATTGCAAAAATGACATGAACAATGCACCCGAAGGTGCATTTTTTAAAGGAGGATTTATTGTATCAAGCGTTTTTTAACGCAGGGGTGTTATTGATTAACCAGGCTGCGGAACCTACCAGCGCAGCTTTGTCATTTACGATCAGTCGAATTGAAATATCGCTGACGTAACCTGCCATTGGCCCTTTGTTTTTATAGCGCTCAAGGAAGTGGGATTCCGGCAAAAGGTTAACCAATTTCGGAGTAATACCGCCACCAATGACGACACCTCCTTTGGCTCCCAGCGACAAGGCTTTGTCTCCCGCCACTTCACCCAATACATCGCAGAATGTTAGAACAGCTTCACGGCACAGATCATCTGTGTCCGACAAACCTTTGCTGCTAACGTCGGCAGGAGTATAGGGTTTGGCTTCTACACCAGCGTTATGCGCGAGTGCGCGATACAGTGTTACCAATCCACCACCGGACAGAATGTTTTCAACGGAAACATGGTTTTGTTCTTTCAGAAGGAATGATTTGATTTCCAATTCTTTTTCATTGGTAGGTGCAAAACTGGCGTGCCCGCCTTCGGTGGGGATGATTCGCCAATTACCATTGTCCGGCACCAGGGCTGCCATTCCAAAGCCGGTACCCGGTCCCATAACGACAATCGGCGCATTGGGGTTGGATTTGCTGGAATCGTAAAGGGTAACCAATTCATCGTCTTGCAGGAACGGGACAGCATAGGCGAGGGAAGCAAAGTCATTGATAACATGAAGCGTTTTCATGCCCAGTTGATCGCGCAGGCCTTCGATAGAAAATTTCCAGTTAAGGTTGGTCATGGCGGCTTGGCCGTTTTCAATGGGGCCGGCAATGGCGAGACACGCATGGGGGGGGATTTCTATCCCAAATTCAACACAGCAGGCTTTGATCATCGTCGCCATGTCGGCGTATTCTGCGCATTTCAATGTGATTTGGCGTTCCGCCGTGTAATTAATTCTCCCGCGCGCACGATTTTTTTCCGCATCGAACTCAACCAGGCCAAAACGGCCATTGGTGCCGCCGATATCTGCAACCAGTAACAGGCTCATGTGACTCCTCAACTTCTTTTACATAGAAGATCAAATAATTTTATGGATGGTGTGTTTGTAATGGTCAGGGGCGGGGAGGATACCATTAAACAGAAAGTGCGGAAATTCACTTACGGGTTCGCTTCCCAATAATGGCTGGGATACAGGGCTCGTTATATTTGGAATACTCCATTGGAAAAATGTTAATTTTGGTGTCAAATGGCGCGATCATCCGAGAGGTATGCGCTCTACCCGGTTTGGGTTTGGTGTCGTTGACAGCGCTGTCATTTGATAGTAATTTGCGCCAGCCCAGAAGTGCTCCCGGGATCGCCGACGGTCCGGGTGTTAGAGATTCATCAATAGGTTCATTGACGAGTAGGCCCGATTCCTGTTACGTGGGCCTTCCCCTTCTCAAGGATTTTTCTTCGGTTCGCTTCCCGCGCTTTTATCGATTAAGCCTATGCTTAGGGCGTAATCCGGAAATTAGGTCCGTTTCAATTTTTTTAGCTAATACCCATGTGGAGGTTGCAAACGTGCAGTGGCCAGGTATCACCAGTAAAGTGAAAAAAGACCCCGCGATTGAAGCAAGAGTTAATGATTTGCTCGCGCAAATGAGTCTGGAGGAAAAAATTGGCCAGCTGATTCAGCCTGAAATCCGCTATTTAACGCCTGCGGATGTTAAGGAGTTCCACATAGGTTCCGTTTTGAATGGGGGCGGTTCCGTGCCTAATGGCAATCGCTATTCCAGGGCTGCTGATTGGTTGGCCATTGCCGATGCTTATTACAATGCCTCAATGGACGATAGCGATGGCAAATTGGCCATTCCAATTATGTGGGGAACCGATGCTGTCCACGGGGTTGGCAACATTGTGGGTGCTACGTTATTCCCGCATAACATTGCTTTGGGCGCGGCGCGCAATCCGGAGTTAATTAAAGAGATAGGTCGTATCACGGCAACAGAAATTGCGGTAACCGGGCTTGATTGGGATTTTTCGCCAACCGTGGCTGTTGCACGCGATGATCGCTGGGGGCGTACCTATGAGTCCTGGTCTGAAGCTCCTGACCTGGTGCGCGATTATGCTTACCAAATGGTAGAAGGTTTGCAGGGCGAGGCGCAGAGTAAAGATTTTCTCTCGAAATATAAGGTTATTTCCACAGCCAAACATTTTATAGGTGATGGCGGAACGCTCAATGGAATTGATCGCGGTAATTGTATTGATGATGAAGAGACCTTGTACCGCATCCACGCCGCCGGTTATTACAGTGCTATAGAAGCCGGTGTCCAAACCGTCATGGCTTCTTTCAATGGTTGGCACGGCGAACATATGCACGGCCATCGCTATTTATTAACCGATGTATTGAAAAACCAAATGGGGTTTGACGGGTTTGTGGTTGGCGACTGGAATGGCCATGGTTTTGTTGCCGGAGCTACGCCGTTGAATTGTCCCCAGGCGCTGAATGCGGGGTTGGATGTATATATGGTGCCAGATCCTGAATGGAAGCAGCTTTATCGGAATACCCTTGCCCAGGCACAGGACGGCACCATTCCGTTGAGTCGGGTAGATGATGCAGTGCGCCGTGTGCTGCGGGTTAAGTTACGTGCGAACCTGTGGGAAAAGGGGTTGCCTTCCTCCCGGCCATTGGCGGGGCGTGATGAATTATTGGGCGCAGCGGAGCATCGCATTGTGGCACGCCAGGCCGTGCGTGAGTCGGTTGTGCTGCTAAAAAACAAAAACCAACTACTGCCACTATCACCCAAGGCAAGGGTCCTGGTCGCAGGTGATGGTGCTGATAACATCAGTAAACAAACCGGTGGCTGGTCGATCAACTGGCAAGGCACCGGGAACACAATGGCTGATTTTCCCGGCGCCACGACATTGTGGATGGGCATTGAAGCGGCCGTTTCAGCCGCCGGCGGTTCCGCCCAATTGAGCGTTGATGGTTCCTATACCGAAAAGCCGGATGTAGCCATTGTCATTTTTGGTGAGGATCCTTATGCAGAAATGCAGGGCGACCTCCAACACCAATTACTCAAAGCTGGTGACACATCGGATCTCGAATTACTCAGGAAACTGAAAAATGACGGTATTCCTGTGGTTGCCTTATTTGTGACCGGCCGCCCTATGTGGGTCAATCGCGAGCTTAACGCATCCGATGCGTTTGCAGTTATTTGGCAACCAGGCACAGAAGGTGCTGGTGTGGCTGACGTTATTTTTAAAACGGTAGGCGGAAAAATAAATTATCCAATAAAAGGGCAGTTGTCATTTTCATGGCCAAGGCGCCCCGACCAGGGAGCGTTAAATATTGGTGATAAAGATTACAACCCGTTGTTTGCCTATGGTTTTGGTTTGAAATATGGCGATGAGGATAAGCTCGGCGATGATTTGTCGGAAGAGGGAATCAGTTTCGAGGCCACATCCCATGTATTGGAGTTGTTTAACCGCAGGCCCATTGGGATTTACGGCATTATCCTGGAAGGCAAGAACAATGATCGGGCTACCCTAAATGGCAACATCGCCAGTGTTTCCACACTGACGGTGACTTGTGTGGATCGCGATGTACAGGAAGATGCCCGCCGTGCCCAATGGAATGGTGAGGGTGAAGGGCTTGTAGCGATATCGGCACCCAATCGCCAGGTGCTCAGTGATTACTATGAATCCGATTCCGCATTGGTTTTCGATATTAAAGTGGATGTCCCGCCACAGGCTAATGCCTGGGTGAGGATAGGTTGCGGCCCTTCCTGTTTTTCGCAAGTCGAGATCACCAGGGAGCTTACGGAAATTGCCGGCAAGGGTTGGAAGACCCTGATGGTTGATTTGAAAGATTATCCGGATGCAGGGACAGATTTCGGTTTAAAGCGTACGCCACAGGAGTTATTCGCCTTGATCCTTGAACCTTTCACGTTGGTTGCCAATGGCAAACTGGATGCGACCTTTTCCCGGGTGCGTATTGAAAAAGGCTTGGCGCAAGGTAAGGGTGTCAGGATCTGTTAATACCGCGGTTGTGATACCAAAAGGCCACTTGCGCAAGCAGTGGCCTTTTTTATGCGCGCTTTTTCCCGCAATTTTTATTAGAAATGCTTTCTCGTTGGGCATTGTTAAAAAATGGTGTGCACAGGTGTGTGTTTTAATTGTGCATTAAATTTCAGCTATTTGTTTGTAAATGACGCAGGCTAATTCCTGTGTCACCACAAGCGTGCAGTAAAAAAATCCCTCAAAAATGTTTAATTCTGATTGCTAAAAATATATCTCCTTGAAAAGTAATGAGATATACCTTTAAAAAATTTTAAAAAAAGTGATTGGCATAGCCCTTGCTCCAGTGGCACTTGGTCACACCCCGCGCATGAAACTATTAATAAGGCACTTCTTTGTGCATGGCAAACGTAATTTCTATTTTTACGTTAATGGTGCTGATGAGTAAACCACACACTTACGCAAAATTGGAGAAGGCTCTATGAGAAAAAATACAGTTCATTTGCTTGTTGCCGTTGCAGGTTCATTGATCTGGTCGGTGCCAGGTGTTTCCGCAAAAACATTTACTGAGTCTATGCAACAGGGAAGTGCAGTAAAAATTAATTTCCGTACGCGTTTTGAAGATGTAACTGAAGATGCACTTGATGCAACGGGGGAAAAAATCGGTGATCGTGAAGCAGATGCCTGGACAACGCGTTCAAGGATTTCCTATCAATCGGGTGTGTGGAATGGCTTCGGTTTTACGGGGGAGATGGATAATGTCAGCGAAATGACAAACGATATGGATTATCGGACCTCTGCGGCGAACATCGATCCGTTATGGAGCCAGCGTAATTCAGTCGCGGTCATTGCAGACCCAACCGGTACCGAAGTCAATCAGGCATTTATTTCGTACGCTAACTTTAATAACCAGGTCAAGTATGGTCGCCAGCGTTTGATGCTGGATAACTCGCGTTTTATCGGCAATGTTGGTTGGAGGCAGAACGAACAAACTTACGATGGTTTATCCTGGGCCAATAAAAGCATTCGCTATACAAACTTCACTTATGCCTACATCAGTAATGTGAACCGTGTTTTTGGTGAAGATAATCCGGCGTTAGGTGACTTGCACATGGACAGCCATGTAGTGAATGCAAGTTACACCGGGTTTGGGGCGGGCAAGCTAATCGGTTATGCCTATTTGCTGGATATCAATGACCCGCTCGCACAATTGGGATTAACCAGCGATACATTCGGTATTCGCTGGCAAGGCGCAGTGGGTGAATCCTTTTTGTACAATCTTGAATATGCAAAACAGCAGGATGCTGGGATAGCAAAGCAATTCGAGGCGGATTATTCGTTGGCGGAAGTTATCTATAACTTTAATCGTTTTAGTTTTACATTAGGTTACGAACTGCTTGGCTCGGATGAAGGCGCTTACGGTTTTTCAACCCCCCTGGCGACCTTGCATGCTTTTCAGGGATGGGCTGATAAATTCCTGAATACGCCGGTAACAGGCTTGGAGGATACCTACGCAACTGTGGGCATAACTATGGCGGGAGCCCAGGCTGTGGTGGCTTATCACCAATATGGTTCAGATTATGGCAGTATCGATTTTGGTGATGAAGTTAACCTGAGTGTAACTAAAAAATTTGGCGCAGTGGCCTGGACAGCAAAGTATGCTCAATATTCCATGGGGGATGCCAATGCCAGCTATTCAGACACTACAAAATTCTGGTTGATGGCTGATTGGAATTTTTAATGTTTAAATTCCCCGGTTAATGATAGCCGGGGAATTTTTTCGATCTTTATCCTGTTCTGTCCAAACAGTTTCATCAATTTATCAAGCAACTTTCATCCTGATCAAACGAAAGCAATAAAAAAGGCCGCATAGCGCGGCCTTCCCATTTTCCCCTAACGAATTATTTTTTTGGATAATCGCGTTTCGGGCTGCCTGTATATTGCTGGCGTGGACGACCGATTTTATAGGCGCCGCTTACCATTTCGTTCCAATGGGAATACCAGCCGACCGCACGCCCCAATGCAAAAATGACGGTGAACATTTCAGTCGGGATGCCTATGGCTTTCATGATAATGCCAGAGTAGAAGTCTACGTTAGGGTAAAGTTTCTTTGAAATGAAATACGGATCTTCCAACGCGATTTGCTCAAGGCGTTTGGCAATTGCGAGTAATGGCTCGTTTTCCAAACCTAACTCAGACAACACTTCATCGCATGTTTGTTTCATTACTTTGGCGCGCGGGTCGAAGTTTTTATAAACGCGATGGCCAAAACCCATCAGGCGGAAACCGGAAGTCTTATCTTTAGCGCGCGCTACACAGGCTTCAATATTGTCCACTGAACCGATTTCTTCCAGCATATTCAACACCGCTTCGTTGGCACCACCGTGGGCGGGACCCCAAAGTGTTGAAATCCCGGCGGCAATTGCAGCAAAGGGATTGGTACCTGACGAACCGGACAAGCGGACTGTCGAAGTGGACGCATTCTGTTCATGATCCGCGTGTAAGACAAAAATCCTATCCATCGCTTTAGCGATAGTCTTACTGACAGTTGATGGTTTACCGGCAGTGCCGAACGTCATATTCAGGAAGTTTTCGGCGTAGTCAAGGTTGTTGTCAGGTGCGATAAATTCTTCACCTTTGCGGTGTTTGTACACCATGGCCGACAAAGTGGCGATTTGGCCAATCAGGCGATATGCCGTTAATTTGCGGCTATCGGCGTTGGTAATATCAATTTCATCGTTGTAAACCGCTGCGAGTGCTGCCACAGCGCTACACAAAATTGCCATTGGGTGCGATTCGCGTTTGAAGCTTTTAACGATATTGGCAACGGAGGGGTCTACAACAGAGTGCTTTTTGATTTCAGCAGTGAATTCTTCTTTTTGGGACGGGGTTGGCAGTTCGCCATTCAGCAGGAGGTAGCAGGTTTCGATGTAATCAGAGGAGACAGCCAGTTGTTCGATCGGATAACCACGGTGGAGCAGCACACCTTCATCGCCATCAATAAACGTAATCTTCGATTCGCATGAGGCGGTGGACATAAAGCCCGGGTCAAACGTGAAAAAGCCATTCTTGGTAATACTGGTAACGTCAATTACGTCGGGGCCGATAGTGCTTGAATAAATGGGTAATTCAATCGTCGTATCAATGCCATCAATCTTGAGATGTGCTTTCTTGTCAGTCATTACTGACTCCTGTGCTTACTGATTGGACTTAAGGCTTGAGAGAAGCATGTTTCGCTCTGCTCATCGAATAAAAACTGTAGGTAGTCTGCTGCAATCAACCTGTTGGATTAAGTTAACGCAGATGTACTTACTACGAGTGGCGTTATGGGCCGGCTACTTTTTATGGACTAGTCAGTTCCTGATGTTCGGCTGACACTGCCGTTTTGCGAGCGGCATTATAGATGACTTAATTGTTAAGGCGAAAGTTTTTGGGGCATCTCCGGGGCATTTTCTTTTATCTTTTGCAAAATTTTTAGCGCCATTTAAGTTTGGTGATTTGGAGGCGGAAAAACAGTGCAAATTGCCTGCACTGGTGTGGAGCAATGATGAAAAAAGTGCCTCGATGGAGTGCATTTCCAGGGAAATATTTTATAAAAATCAGGGGGTTGTGTAAAAAAATCGTTAAATGTTGTTCGCTGCTTTCACAACAATAAATATGGAGGCCTGAATCCGGCATTTTGTTTGTGTTTCAGGGTGTCAATCTCTATAATGCGGCGCGACTTGCAGGGCGTGTTTCATTTTAAATCATCTTCCTGGATGAAAATGAAGCGCTTATTCTTAAACCTGCCCGCGATGGGCAACCAGGTGAGATAGACCGTGAACAAGAAAAGACCTGTCAACCTCGATATTTCCACCATTAAACTCCCTATCACTGCTTACGTTTCAATCCTTCATCGTATTTCCGGTATTTTCCTTTTTGCAGGCGTTGCGCTCCTTTTATGGATGCTTGATGCCAGCCTGGATTCCCAGGAAGGCTTTAACAGCGTCAGCGACTTGGCTGCCAATCCCATTTGCCAAATTATTTTATGGGTGGTCCTGGCTGCGCTCGCCTATCACTCAGTGGCAGGTATTCGTCACCTGATTATGGATTTCGGCATTGGTGAATCCTTAAAAGGTGGTCAGACCGGTGCCAAATTAGTGTTGGTAATTGCGGTTGTATTGTTTGTTTTGGCGGGAGTTTGGGTATGGTAACTTCAGTAACCAGTTTCGGGCGCAGCGGTCTTTATGATTGGCTGATCCAGCGTGTCGGCGGCGCTGTAATGGCGGCCTACACCATTTTCATCGTTGTTTACCTTGTTTTAAATCCGGATTTGACTTACGAGCAATGGCAATCGCTCTACAGCCAATTGTGGATGCGCGTATTTACCCTTGTTACTTTGCTTTCTTTTATTTCCCATGCGTGGATTGGTTTGTGGGCTGTGCTCACCGATTATCTGACCACTCGCCTGTTAGGCTCCAAAGCTACTTTCCTTCGTATATTTGCCCAGATCATATTGGGCGCGGTGGCGGTCACCTATCTGGTTTGGGGTGTTCAAGTAATTTGGGGTATTAACTAATGGCTAATATGCGCACGATTTCATTTGACGGTATTGTGATTGGCGGCGGCGGCGCTGGTATGCGCGCTGCGTTGCAGTTGGCCCAATCAGGTTACAAAACAGCGGTTATTACTAAAGTATTTCCGACGCGTTCCCATACAGTATCTGCCCAGGGTGGCATTACTTGCGCAATTGCCAGTGCTGATCCAAACGATGATTGGCGCTGGCATATGTATGACACCGTTAAAGGGTCTGACTATATCGGTGACCAGGACGCAATCGAATATATGTGTTCGGTAGGGCCGGAAGCGGTATTTGAGCTGGAGCACATGGGGTTGCCATTCTCCCGTACCGAAAACGGCCGTATTTATCAGCGGCCATTCGGTGGCCAATCCAAAAATTTCGGTGAAGGTGGCCAGGCTGCGCGTACTTGTGCGGCGGCTGACCGTACCGGCCACGCTTTGCTCCACACCCTTTATCAGGGCAACCTGAAAAATAAAACCGTATTCCTTAATGAATGGTTTGCTGTTGATTTGGTTAAGAATGCTGATGGTGCCGTTGTCGGGGTCATTGCTATTAATATTGAAGATGGTGAAACCGTTTATGTAAAAGCCAAGGCAACTGTGTTGGCAACAGGTGGTGCAGGGCGGATCTATGCCTCGACTACCAATGCGCATATCAATACCGGTGATGGTGTCGGTATGGCATTGCGCGCCGGCTTCCCGGTACAGGATATTGAAATGTGGCAATTCCACCCGACCGGTATCGCCGGTGCCGGGGTGTTGGTAACCGAAGGTTGCCGTGGTGAAGGCGGTTACCTGATTAACTCCGAGGGTGAACGTTTTATGGAGCGTTATGCTCCTAACGCCAAGGATCTTGCTGGTCGCGATGTTGTGGCCCGTTCTATGATCCAGGAAATTATTGCCGGTCGCGGTGTTGGTCCCAACAAGGATCACGTATTGCTGAAGCTGGATCACCTCGGTGAAGAAGTGCTCGAAAGCAAATTGCCGGGTATTTGCGAATTGTCACGTACCTTTGCGCATGTTGATCCCGTATATGCGCCGATTCCTGTTGTTCCAACCTGCCACTACATGATGGGGGGAATTCCCACCAACGTGAATGGCCAGGCCCTGACCCAGGATGCCAATGGCAATGATGTCATCATTGATGGTTTGTTTGCTTGCGGTGAAGTAGCTTGTGTGTCAGTCCATGGTGCAAACCGTTTGGGTGGTAATTCGCTGCTCGATCTGGTGGTGTTTGGGCGCGCAGCCGGTTTGTACATTGAAAAGGCTTTGCGCGAAGGCATTGAACACCGTGATGCAACCCAGGCTGATATCGATAAAGCCATGGCGCGCTTGAACAAGATCAATAACTCTACCACTGGCGAAAGTCCCGCCGTGTTGCGCAAAGAGTTGCAAACCATTATGCAAAACTACTTCGGTGTATTCCGTAAAGGCGAGTTTATGCAGAAGGGTATCCAGCAACTGGCTGAGCTGCGCAAGCGTATCGAAAATGTGGCAATTACCGATAAGAGCAATGCTTTCAATACTGCGCGCATTGAAGCATTGGAATTGCAAAACCTGCTTGAAGTGGCGGAAGCGACGGCGATTGCAGCGGAAGAGCGAAAAGAGTCGCGCGGTGCCCATGCTCGTGAAGATTTTGAAGACCGTGACGATGCCAACTGGTTATGTCACTCCATGTATTTCCCCGGCGAAAAGCGCGTTGGCAAGCGCGCGGTGAATTTCAAACCGCGCACTATGGAAGCTTTCCAACCCAAAAAACGCACTTACTAAGCGGGAGCAGAGATCATGTTGAAAGTACAAGTTTATCGTTATAACCCTGAGACTGATAACGCGCCTTACATGAAGACCTATGAGGTAGATACCCAGGGTAAAGACCTGATGGTGCTGGATGTCCTCGAACTTTTAAAAGCTCAGGACCAATCGTTGGCATATCGCCGCTCATGCCGTGAAGGTGTATGCGGTTCCGACGGTATGAATATTAATGGCAAAAATGGTTTGGCTTGTATCAAGCCGTTATCCGAGTGTGTAAAAAATAACACCTTGATTCTGCGCCCATTGCCGGGCTTGCCGGTGATTCGTGATCTGGTTGTTGATATGACCCAGTTTTACGACCAGTACAAGAAGATCGAGCCATATTTGCAGAATGATACGCCGGCGCCGGCAATCGAGCGTTTACAGTCACCGGAAGATCGCGAGAAGCTTGATGGCCTCTATGAGTGTATACTCTGCGCCTGTTGTTCAACCAGTTGCCCGTCTTTCTGGTGGAACCCGGATAAATTTATCGGCCCGGCCGGTTTGTTGCAGGCGTATCGTTTCCTGGCAGACAGTCGCGATCTTGCCACTCAGAAGCGACTGGCCAATTTGGATGATCCCTTCAGTGTGTTCCGTTGCCATGGTATCCAGAACTGTGTGGCGGTTTGCCCCAAAGGGTTGAACCCGACACGAGCCATCGGCCATATACGCAACATGTTGTTACAGAGCGCTACCTAAGGTGGCGCTTTTGCGTATCTGAAGCAGGCAAAAATTGATGATTTGATGAGCGATTTGCGTGCTTATCCAATCGAAAACTGTTCGTTATCACCCCGGGTGATGGCAACTTAAAAGCGGCGCTTTTAATCACAAGTTGAAAGCGTTTGGTAGCTAACCGCTAGTTGATAGCAGGGGACCAGTCCCCAATGATTAAGGTGGGTGGAATGCAAGACAGCATTATGGAGCAATTTTGGAGCACGTCTCACATTTCCGGTGGGAACGCTGCTTATGTCGAAGAGCTCTACGACACGTATTTACATAACCCTAATGCCGTTCCTGAAGAATGGCGTAATTACTTTGATCAGTTACCGCGCGTTAATGGCGTACTGACTCAAGATACTCCTCATTCAGTCATTCGCGCCCAGTTTGAGCAATTGGGCAAATCCCGCGTTCGTACAGTGACTGTTGCTGGTGGTTCAGTCAGCGCTGAGCACGAGCAAAAACAAATCAAAGTCCTGCAATTAATTAGTTCCTATCGTTTCCGCGGCCACCAGAAAGCGCAACTTGACCCGCTGGGGTTAATGGTACGCGAGCCGGTGGCAGACCTGGATTTGCAATTCCATGGTTTAACTAATGCCGACCTGGATACTGTATTTAGCAGCGGTACCTTATTTATCGGTAAAGAACAAGCGACATTGCGTGAAATTATCGAAGCCCTTGAAAAGACCTATTGCGGTCACATCGGGGCTGAAATTATGCACATCACACCCTTGGCAGAAAAACAATGGTTACAGCAACGCCTCGAAAGCGTTCGCTCGAATCCGGAGTTTACTAAGGAGCAACGCCTGGCGCTGCTGGAACGATTGACGGCGGCAGAAGGCCTTGAGCGACACCTGGATAGTAAATATCCCGGAACCAAACGTTTCGGTCTAGAAGGTGGTGAGAGCTTTATTCCATTGGTGGATGCACTGGTAAAGCGTGCAGGCACTTACGGCGCGAAAGAAATTGTTTTAGGCATGGCGCATCGCGGTCGTTTAAATACGCTGGTGAATGTATTCGGTAAAAATCCGGCGGAACTATTTGCGGAATTTGATGGCAAGCGCTCGTTGAATACGTCGGGCGACGTTAAGTATCACTCGGGTTTTTCATCCAACGTGATGACGCCGGGCGGTGAATTGCACATGGCGATGGCCTTTAACCCGTCTCACTTGGAAATTGTTTCGCCAGTAGTGGAAGGGTCAGTGCGTGCGCGTCAGGATCGCCGCAGCGATAAAAAAGGCTTCAAGGTAGTCCCTATTGTTGTTCATGGCGATGCTGCATTTGCCGGGCAAGGTGTGGTAATGGAGACGTTCCAAATGTCCCAAACCCGTGCTTATGGCACAGGCGGCACTTTGCACATCGTGATCAACAACCAGGTTGGTTTTACCACCAACAAGCGTGAGGATTCGCGCTCGACGGAATATTGCACGGATGTTGCCAAAATGATCGAGTGCCCGATTTTCCACGTAAATGGTGATGATCCGGAAGCGGTGTTGTTTGTTGCGCAATTGGCGATGGATTATCGCTATGAATTCAAGAAAGACGTCGTGATTGATTTGGTTTGTTACCGTCGTCGTGGCCACAACGAGACTGATGAGCCATCTGCTACCCAGCCGTTGATGTACCAAATTATCCGTTCGCTCAAAACCACCCGTACACTCTATGCGGAAAAGTTGGTTGCCGAAAACTTATTGACCCAGGCTGCGGCTGATGAATTGACTACCAATTATCGCGCAGCGTTGGATCGTGGTGAGCATGTTGCCAGCGGTTTGGTCAGTGAGCCGGATCGTACCTTGTTTGTGGATTGGACTCCTTATATCGGCCACGATTGGGAAACTCCGGCAGACACCGGTTATGAGTTGAAAGCCTTGCAGGCAGCCGCCTATAAAATGTGCGAGATTCCAGATGGAATCGTGTTGCAAAAACAAGTAGAAAAAATTTACGAAGATCGCCGCAAAATGGCCGGCGGTGCGTTATCACTTAACTGGGGTATGGCTGAGACCTTGGCATACGCCACTTTGTTGGAGCAGGGTTACCCGGTACGTATGACCGGCCAGGACGTAGGCCGCGGTACTTTCTCGCATCGCCATGCAGTTGTGCATAGCCAGAAAGATGGTTCAGCGTATGTTGCTCTGGCAAATATGAAGGCTGACCAGCCTTCATTTGAATTGTTTGATTCTTATTTGTCTGAAGAAGCAGTGCTGGCATTCGAATATGGTTACTCAACAACGTCACCAAAAGGTCTGGTCATTTGGGAAGCCCAGTTCGGTGACTTTGCAAACGGTGCGCAAGTTGTTATCGATCAGTTCATTACCAGCGGTGAACACAAGTGGGGCCGTTTGAGTGGCCTGACTATGTTGTTGCCTCACGGTTATGAAGGGCAAGGCCCCGAGCACTCTTCTGCTCGCCTTGAGCGCTTCATGCAATTATGTGCAGAACACAACATCCAGGTTTGCGTACCATCCACACCTGCGCAAGTTTTCCACATGCTGCGCCGCCAGGCGATCCGTCCAATGCGTCGTCCGCTGGTGGTAATGAGTCCGAAATCCTTGTTGCGCCATAAATTGGCAACCTCCACATTGGAAGAATTAGCCAATGGCAGCTTCCAGAATGTGATTCGCGATTCCAGTGTCGATCCGGCAAAGGTGCAGCGTGTAATCCTTTGTAGCGGTAAGGTTTACTACACGCTGTTGGAAGAACGTACCGCACGCAGCCTGGATAATGTTGCGTTAATTCGCCTGGAGCAGTTGTATCCGTTCCCCGAGGAAGAGTTAAAGGTCGCCTTGTCCCCATTCAAAAATATCAAGGATATTTATTGGTGCCAGGAAGAACCAATGAACCAGGGCGCCTGGTACAGCAGCCAACATCATATGCGTCACGTTGTCAGTGAAGTATATGGCACCGCCCAGCACCTTGATTATGTGGGCCGTGATCCTTCCGCTGCGCCGGCAGGTGGTTATATGTCCGCGCATATTGAAGAAGAAAAACGTTTTGTAAATAAAGCGCTCACGGTGTGAGCGCTCGCATTGAACTGAATTGATCAAATAATCCTAGCGCTACAGAGAGATGGAATAGCATGAGTATCGAAATCAAAGCCCCTACATTCCCTGAATCCGTTGCCGACGGCACGGTAGCAACCTGGCACAAAAAACCTGGCGAAGCTGTCAAGCGCGATGAATTGATCGTTGATATTGAAACTGACAAGGTTGTATTGGAAGTTGTTGCACCGGCGGACGGTAGCATTGCAGAAATCCTTAAGGGCGAAGGCGAAACGGTCCTGAGCAATGAAGTGATTGCTAAATTTGTTGAAGGTGCCGCTGCCGCTTCTCCGGCGCCGGCAGCTTCCGCCGCTCCGGCGGCCAGTGCTGCGCCTGCGGCGAATACCGCTAAGCCGGTAAACCCTGCCGCGCGTAAAATGGCGGAGGAAAACAATGTAAACACTGCTGCTGTTGCAGGCTCAGGTAAAGATGGCCGCGTATTAAAAGAAGATGTTGCAAATCATTTGAAAGCCGCGCCGGCCGCCGCGCCAGCCACTGCATCTGCACCCGTTGCTGCAATTGAAGCGGTGGGTGATCGCGTTGAAAAACGTGTTCCCATGACCCGTTTGCGCAAACGTATTGCAGAGCGTTTGCTCGAAGCTTCCAGCACCACTGCAATGCTTACTACGTTTAACGAAGTGAACATGAAGCCAGTGATGGATTTACGGGCGAAGTATAAAGATCAATTTGAAAAAACCCATAATGGTTCCCGTTTGGGCTTTATGAGCTTTTTTGTAAAAGCGGCTGCTGAAGCATTGCGCCGTTTCCCGGTTGTTAATGCGTCAATCGATAACAACGACGTTGTGTATCACGGTTACCAGGATATCGGTGTTGCGGTTTCTACTGATAAAGGCCTGGTTGTTCCGGTATTGCGTAATGCGGAAAACATGAGCCTGGCCACTATCGAAAATACTATTCGTGATTTCGGTTTGCGCGCACGTGATGGAAAGTTGGGCATCGAAGAAATGTCTGGCGGTACCTTTACCATCACCAACGGCGGTGTGTTTGGTTCGCTGTTGTCTACCCCGATCCTGAACCTGCCGCAATCCGCGATTCTGGGCATGCACAAAATCCAGGAGCGTCCGATGGCGGTAAACGGCAAAGTTGAAATCCTGCCGATGATGTACCTGGCGCTTTCTTATGACCATCGCTTGCTGGATGGTAAAGAGGCTGTGCAGTTCCTGGTAACTATTAAGGATTTGTTAGAAGATCCGGCGCGCATCCTGCTCGAAATTTAATTCGCTATTTGAAACGCTCCTGGCAACCCAGGAGCGTTTTTTCATGTAAAGGGTTGCTGCTCACAAGGCCGTAGCCGACAGTTAATAATTTAGGAACATTCTTATGTCTGAAAAATTTGATGTGGTCGTTATAGGTTCCGGCCCGGCGGGATACGTTGCCGCAATTCGCGCAGCCCAGCTCGGCTTGAAAACTGCGTGTATCGAAAAATGGCGCAATGAGGAAGGCAAAGGTGTTAATGGCGGTACCTGCTTGAACGTAGGTTGCATCCCGTCTAAAGCGCTGCTCGATAGCTCCTACAAATACCATGAAGCGAAAGATGACTTTGCCGTTCACGGTATTACTACATCAGGTGTTGAGATTAATGTTCCATCGATGATTGCGCGTAAAAACCAAATCATCAAAAACCTGACGGGCGGTATTGCCGGCCTGTTCAAGGCTAACGGTGTTACCAGTGTCTTCGGGACCGGTAAGTTGTTGGCCGGAAAGAAAGTTGAAGTGACCGACCACGAGGGTAAAGTAACTGTTCTGGAAGCCAACCACGTGATCCTGGCTTCCGGTTCCAATCCAATTAATATCCCGGTTGCTCCTGTTGATAACGATGTAATCGTGAATTCAACCGGTGCCCTTGAGTTCCAATCCGTACCGGGGCGTTTGGGTGTGATTGGCGGTGGTGTAATCGGTTTGGAATTGGGTTCTGTATGGAATCGCCTGGGCTCCAACGTTGTTGTGCTTGAAGCCATGGATACCTTCCTGGGTATGATGGACCAGCAAATCGCCAAAGAAGCGCAAAAAATCCTGGTTAAGCAAGGCCTGGATATTCGCACCAGCTCACGCGTAACCGGTTCTAAAGTTAATGGCAAGGAAGTTGTCGTCACTTATCTGGATAAAGAGGGTAAGGAACAACAGGAAACCTTCGATAAGTTGATTGTGTGTGTAGGTCGTCGTCCTTACACCGAAGGTTTGTTGGCTGCTGACTCCGGTGTCAACCTTGATGAACGCGGTTTCATTTTCGTAGACGAGTTTTGTGAAACCAATGCACCGGGTGTTTGGGCAATTGGTGACGTGGTCCGCGGCCCGATGCTGGCTCACAAAGGTTCGGAAGAGGGTGTGATGGTTGCGGAGCGTATTGCCGGCCAGAAAGCGCAAATGAACTACGATATTATTCCAAGCGTTATTTACACCCATCCGGAAGTGGCGGCGGTAGGTAAAACCGAAGAGCAAGTAAAAGCCTCGGGTGAGCCATACAACGTGGGTACCTTCCCATTTGCAGCCAGCGGTCGCGCAATGGCGGCCAACGAAAGCCATGGTTTGGTGAAAATCATTGCCCACGCGGTCACCGATCGCATCCTGGGTTGCCATATTGTTGGCCCAAGCGCTGCGGATCTGGTTCAACAAGTGGCGATTGCAATGGAATTCGGTTCGAGTGCGGAAGACCTGGGCATGATGGTGTTTGGTCACCCAACTCTGTCGGAAGCAATCCACGAAGCAGCACTGGCAGTGCATGGCCATGCCATCCACATCGCCAACAAGAAGAAGCGTTAAGAGAACCATAGAGTCCTCGTTTTTTTAGGCGGGGGCAAACTCATAAGGTTTGCCTCCATCGATAACCCAAGTTGGCATGTGTTTTAAATCGCCTGTCCAACCATCGTCAAATGGAACTACACCATGAATTTGCACGAGTATCAGGGTAAGCAACTGTTTGCCCAATATGGTTTGCCTGTTTCCAAAGGCATTGCGGCTGCGACTGTTGAAGAAGCTGTTGCCGCGGCCGATCAAATCGGCGGCGATACTTTCGTCGTTAAAGCCCAGGTTCACGCAGGTGGCCGCGGTAAAGCGGGCGGCGTAAAGCTGGTTAAGAGCAAAGATGACATCAAAGCCTTCGCTGAAAAGTGGTTGGGCAAGAACCTGGTGACCTACCAAACTGACGAAAAAGGCCAACCGGTGAGCCGTATCCTGGTTGAAACCTGCACCGACATCGCCAAAGAATTATATTTGGGTGCGGTGGTGGATCGCTCTTCACGTCGTATTGTGTTCATGGCATCTACCGAAGGCGGCGTGGAAATTGAAAAAGTTGCCCACGAAACCCCGGAAAAAATCCTGAAAGCGACTATTGATCCACTCGTGGGCGCACAACCCTACCAAGGCCGTGAGTTGGCATTCAAACTTGGTCTGGAAGGCAAGCAAATCAATCAATTTGTAAACATCTTTGTAAACCTGGCCAAACTGTTCCAGGAGAAAGATTTGGCGTTGGTTGAGGTTAACCCTCTGGTTATCACTCCCGAAGGCAACCTGCATTGCCTGGATGCCAAGTTGGTTGTGGATGGCAACGCGTTGTACCGTCATCCGGAACTGAAAGCGATGCAAGATCCATCGCAAGAAGATCCTCGTGAAGCCCACGCTGCCGCCTGGGAGCTGAACTATGTTGCGCTCGGCGGCAACATCGGTTGCATGGTAAACGGCGCTGGCCTGGCGATGGGTACCATGGACATTGTTAAGCTGCACGGTGGACAACCAGCCAACTTCCTTGATGTGGGTGGCGGTGCGACCAAAGAGCGTGTTGTTGAAGCATTCAAAATCATCCTGTCTGATTCTGCGGTTAAAGCGGTATTTATCAACATCTTCGGCGGTATCGTCCGTTGTGACATGATCGCGGAAGGCGTAATCGGCGCGGTAAAAGAAGTAGGTGTAAAAGTGCCGGTAGTTGTTCGCCTGCAAGGTAACAACGCTGAACTGGGCGCTAAAGTGCTGGGCGAAAGCGGCCTGAACATCATTGCCGATACCGACTTGACTGGCGCTGCCAAGAAAGTGGTTGCAGCTGCTGCGAACCAATAAGGGGTGAAAGAATGAGCGTTTTAATTAACAAAGACACCAAAGTAATTTGCCAGGGCTTCACCGGTTCGCAAGGTACTTTCCACTCCGAACAAGCGATTGCTTATGGCACCAAAATGGTTGGTGGTGTGACGCCGGGTAAAGGTGGCCAAACTCACCTCGGTTTGCCGGTGTTTAACACAGTGAAAGAAGCAGTTGACGCTACCGGCGCGGAAGCATCGGTAATTTACGTTCCGGCACCTTTCTGTAAAGACTCTATCCTGGAAGCTGCCAATGGTGGTATCAAACTGATCGTTTGTATCACTGAAGGTATCCCGACCCTCGATATGCTCGACGCAAAAGTAAAGTGCGATGAGCTGGGCGTACGTTTGATTGGCCCTAACTGCCCGGGTGTTATTACCCCGGGTGAGTGCAAAATCGGCATCATGCCAGGCCATATCCACAAGCCAGGTAAAGTCGGTATTGTTTCCCGTTCCGGTACGTTGACGTATGAAGCCGTTAAGCAAACGACTGATTACGGCTTCGGTCAATCTACTTGCGTAGGTATCGGTGGTGACCCAATTCCAGGTTCCAACTTCATCGATATCCTGAAGCTGTTCCAGGCTGACCCACAAACCGAAGCGATCGTAATGATCGGTGAAATCGGTGGTTCTGCGGAAGAAGAAGCGGCGGCATTCATCAAGGCTAATGTGACCAAGCCTGTGGTATCTTACATCGCGGGTGTAACCGCACCTGCCGGTAAGCGTATGGGGCACGCCGGTGCGATTATTTCCGGTGGTAAAGGTACCGCTGCCGAGAAATTTGCCGCGCTGGAAGATGCTGGCGTGAAAACGGTTAAAAGCCTGGCCGACATCGGTAAAGCACTGAAGGAAATCACCGGCTGGTAAGTTTTCCAGTTGGATGTTTTAGCAAAAGGCGATCTTCGGATCGCCTTTTGTTTTTTCAAGGCCTGATTACCTTCACCAAGCAACCAGGAACCGGTAACGAATCCGGAAATCCCGCCTAGACTTAATGATAAATATCAAAGAGTCGGGTTATGTTGGAAATTACCGAATACACCAAATTCCTCATTGGTCTCCTTGCGATAGTTGATCCCTTGGGAGCGATCCCGGTTTTTATTGCGCTGACATTCCATCAGACCGAAGAACAGCGATATAAAACAGCACGGCTGACGGTCATTTCGGTGTTTGCGGTGCTTATGGTGGCATTGCTATTCGGTGAATGGATCCTGTGGGCATTCGGTATCAGCATTGATGCGTTCCGTTGTGCCGGCGGTATTGTTTTATTGCTGATGGGGTTGACCATGCTCAAGTCGCGCGGCCACACACCGGAGGAAATTGAAGCCGCGCATGATGAAACAATCGCACTGGTACCCTTGACGATGCCGTTATTGGCCGGGCCGGGTGCAATGAGCACTGTGATCGTCTATGCCCACCAATCCAGTTCGGTTTTGCATTACCTGGCTGTGACCGCCTGTATTGTGCTGGTCAGCGGTTCGCTTTGGTTAGGGTTTACATTTTTGCCCTGGTTTAGTCGCCATTTGAGCAAGCGCAGCATTGTAATGTCCACGCGCGTTATGGGTTTGTTGCTCGCTGCGATTGCTGTTGAATTTATTGCCGGTGGAATCAAAGGGCTTTTTCCGCAATTATCTAGCGGTTGAAGCACGCTAAAAAATGTTAAATAAATGCCACAAACGGTGTTCGCTGTTTAAGATGTTTTGATAAGAATAAATTGATCGGCATTGGTTTGGTCCTTCTAATCAACCTTATCCGCGATAAAAATTTTATCGATGGGTTAGAACAATAAGAGACCGATATGCGCAAACTCAACCCTTTTTTGTGGTTCCTGTTTATTGTTTCAGTTGCCAATAACGGCCTGGCGGGTCCTCCAGCGCGTGAACATGTCCTCCACGGCATGAAAACCGCGAGTCAATTCATGTTGGAAAAAGTGAGTTATCGCGGTGGATTTGTATGGTCGTATTTGCCCGATTTTTCGCGGCAGTGGGGTGAGCTGGAAGCGCGGCGCACAATGATCTGGATGCAACCCCCGGGAACTGCGAGCATGGGACATGTAATGTTGGATGCCTATCATGCAACGGCTGATGAATTTTATTATCAGGGTGCGCAAAAAATTGCTGTTGCCATTATTTACGCCCAGCATTCCAGCGGTGGATGGAATTATGTTGCGGATTACGCCGGTGAAAAATCATTAAAAAACTGGTACGCCACTATTGGAAAACATGCCTGGCGCCTGGAGGAGTTTCACCATTATTTCGGTAACGCCACATTTGACGATGGCGGCACGGCAGAGGCAGCGAAATTTTTGCTGCGGCTTTATCTGGAAAAGCGCGACGACCAATATCGCGCGCCGTTAAACAAAGCGATTGATTTTGTATTGCATAGCCAATATCCGATTGGCGGTTGGCCACAGCGTTTCCCGTTACTGCATAGTCGCCTGGACTATCCATCCTTCATCACGTTTAATGATGATGTTGCGGCTGAAAATATTGATTTTTTATTAATGTGTTATCAAACGCTAGGTGAAACACGTTTACGTGAGCCAATTATCCGTGCGATGAATACATTCCTTGTGACCCAGCAAGGGCAACCGCAACCTGGTTGGGCTTTGCAATACACCACCGAATTGCAGCCCGCCGCGGCCCGCTCTTATGAACCGCGTAGCCTGCACACGCCGACTACCGCAGAAAATATCATTCAACTTATCAAGTTTTACCGGTTAACAGGCGACAGCAAATTTTTGGCGCGTATTCCGGAGGCCCTGGATTGGTTGGATTCTTTAAAAACGCTTGATACTTCAAACCAGGAAGGAAGAAGCCATCCCAGTTTCATTGAAGTGGGAACCGGTAAGGCGATTTATACCCATCGTCGCGGGTCGAATGTTGCGAATGGGGAATATTATGTGGATTACATTGCGGGTAATATGCTTGCGCATTACAAATCAGCGGCCGAGATCCGTGTCGATAGATTGCGCGAGGCGTACGCAGGTGTATTAACCATTCCTCGCGCTGAGGTCAATCGCGATTCGCCGTTGCGTGAAAATATAAAAATGGTATTACCCAAATATTTCACGCTCGATAGGGTGAGTTTTTCTGATTTAAATTTCCGTGCACAAGTCGAACGCTCAGCTGGCGATGGGGAATCACTTCAGGAGCGCGCCACGGCATTAATTAACGGGCTTGATACACAGGGATATTGGCCGACTCCCTTGTATTACACTACCAATCCATACCTGGGTGAGCCCGCGCACGGTAAACCGAGGCGCAGTGATAATCGCTATGCCAATAGTATGGTAGGTGACCAGTGGGACACTTCTCCTTACCCTGCCGATAAGCCGGTCATGGGGATTTCCACCGGTGCCTTTATTCGCAATATGGGCACCTTGATCCGCTATCTTGAGCAGAAGTAGCGTTTCTGTTATCCACAGAATCAGGTGTGTGAACCAGAATTTTTCGCGCAAAAAGCAGTCACTATTGCGGTAAGCCTTTATTTTTAATCAAAAATGTGGACAATTGCGCGCCATTTTTTGCTTTTTTGTGTCGCCGCAGTATTGGCGCCGCGTCAACGGGGGCAACCCACCTGGAGAGGAGTTGATGAGCCTTGAAAACCACAGAAAAAAACACCGATTGGAATACCCGCCGCGCCGCTGAACTTTACGGGATTGATGAATGGAGTAGTGGTTATTTCGGCATTTCGCCGAAGGGGGAAGTTGTGGTGCGCGCGCCGACAGCGGATGGCGAAGCAACGGTATCCCTGATGGAAATTGTTGATGGACTGCAACAACGCGGCTTGCAAATGCCAGTATTGCTTCGCTTGGAAAACCTGGTTGATAAGCGAATCAGTATCCTTAACGATTCTTTTTCACAGGCCATTGAGGCCAATGGCTATCGCGGCCAGTATCGCGGTGCTTTTCCCATCAAGGTGAACCAGCAAAGCCATGTGGTGGCGGAGATAGCCCGCTTTGGTGAGCGCTACAACCACGGTTTGGAAGCGGGCAGTAAAGCGGAACTGATGATCGCGCTCGCGACCTTAACCAATCGCGAAAGCCTGATTATCTGCAACGGGTATAAAGATGCCGAATTTATTTCGCTTGGTTTGCAAGCGCGCAAGCTCGGTTTCAAATGTTTCTTTGTGCTTGAAACACTCAGCGAATTGCAATCAGTAATTGAGCGCAGCCGCGCGATGGAAGTCGATCCATTAATCGGTGTGCGTTTGAAATTATCCACGAAAGTGGAAGGGCACTGGAGCGAAGATAGCGGTGACCGCAGTTTATTTGGTTTGAACACTAACGAACTGGTGACTGTCATTGATACCTTGCGCGATGCGAAGCTGCTGCATTGCTTCCAATTGCTGCATTTTCATTTAGGTTCGCAAATTCCCAATATTCGCAGTATTCGCGCCGGCGCATTGGAGGCCTGTCGTTATTACATTGAATTGGTGCGCGAGGGCGCACCGCTGGGGTACCTGGATTTGGGTGGCGGCCTCGCCATTGATTATGACGGAACATGCAGTACCAATGGGCATAGCCGTAACTATTCAGTGCAGGAATATTGTATTGATATAGTTGAAGCCATCCAGGAAAGCCTGGATGTGCATCGCATTCCGCATCCCACCATTGTGACCGAATCGGGTCGGGCCACAGTCGCGCATACATCGATTTTGTTATTCAATATTCTCGATGTAACACATTTTGAGCCCATGGCGTTACCCGAAACATTGCCGCAGGGTTGCCACGAAATGATTGTGAATTTATGGCATACCTTGTCCGCTATTCGGTTGGCGAACTTGCAAGAGTCCTATAACGATGTGATTTATTATCGCGATAAAATCCGCGACTTTTTCCATGCGGGGGATATCAGTTTGCGCCACCGTGTGTTAGCGGAAAATATCTACCTTGCCGCGTTGCAAAAAATTGCGGCACTCCTACCGGAAATGAAACGTATCCCCGCAGAATTGGAATATTTGCCGCAATTATTGGCGGATATTTATTATGGTAATTTCAGTGTATTCCAGTCATTGCCGGATTCGTGGGCCATCGGCCAGGTCTTTCCTGTTATGCCCATCCATCGTCTGGATGAAGCGCCTTTGCGGCAAGCAATTATCGCGGACTTGACCTGTGATTGTGACGGCAAACTAAAAAAATTTGCCGGTCCGGAAGGTGAAACTTCTACAATTGCTTTGCATTCAATCAAAAACGGCGAGGAGTATTATCTGGGGGTATTCCTCGTAGGCGCGTATCAGGAAACACTGGGTGACTTGCACAATTTATTCGGTGATACCAATGTGGCCAGTGTGCGAATCAATGCGGATTCCAGCATTGACTTTGTCCATGAAATCCATGGTGATAGCATCGCCGATGTGTTGGCTATCGTGGAATACGAGCCTAACAAACTTTATCAGCAATTCCGTTATACCGCTGAACAGGCGGTGCGCGACGGTATTATCAGCGTGGCAGATCGCCAGCAGATGCTGGCTGCTTATTCCGAAGGTTTGCGCGGCTACACCTACTTTGAAAAATAACTTTTTATGTTAAAACCCGCGCGGGCCACCTGGGCTCGCCTGTATTTATTTTTTTCTGAGTTTCGGCTCTGATTGTCTGGAGTAAAAATATGGCAAAAGTGTTAATCATTGGTGCTGGCGGTGTGAGCGGGGTTGTTGTGCATAAATGTGCGCAATTGCCCGAAGTGTTTTCGGAAATTGTACTGGCGAGCCGCACTGAATCCAAATGCAAGGCTATAGCAGCGCAATTAAACCGCCCCATTAAAACAGCGCAAGTGGATGCCGACAAGGTTCCCCAACTGGTCGCATTGATTAACGCTGAGAAGCCGGATTTGGTCATTAATGTTGCCTTGCCTTATCAGGATTTACACATCATGGATGCCTGCCTTGAAACAGGAGTGGATTATCTTGATACGGCAAACTATGAGCCATTGGATACCGCCAAATTTGAATATTCCTGGCAGTGGGCATACCAGGATAAATTTAGAAATGCGGGCATCACCGCGTTATTGGGTTCAGGTTTTGATCCAGGGGTAACGAATGTTTACACCGCCTATTTGAAAAAACATTATTTCGATGAAATCCATTATTTGGATATTATCGATTGCAACGCCGGTGATCATGGAAAACCCTTTGCAACCAATTTCAATCCGGAAATTAATATCCGGGAAGTAACGGCAAATGGCCGCTATTGGGAAAATGGTAATTGGGTGGAGACGCCGCCCTTGTCGGTAACCCAGCTGTTTGATTTCCCTGCGGACATCGGTCCCCGGAAAATCTATATGATGTACCACGAAGAGCTTGAATCCATCGTGAAGCATTTCCCGGAAATCAAGCGCGCACGTTTCTGGATGACTTTTTCTGACAATTACTTAAAGCATTTGGAAGTATTGGGCAATGTGGGCATGACTTCCATTGAGCCGGTTATGTTCGAGGGGCGTGAAATAGTCCCGCTGCAATTTTTGAAAGCGCTACTGCCTGATCCGGCGAGCCTTGGCCCCTTAACTAAAGGTAAAACCTGCATCGGTTGTTTGGTACAAGGTATTAAGGATGGCAAACCGAAAACGGTCTTTGTTTACAACGTATGTGATCACCAGGAATGCTATCGCGAAGTAAAATCACAAGCTATTTCCTATACCACCGGTGTGCCGGCAATGATCGGTGCAAAAATGATATTGGAGGGAAAATGGAAAAAGCCGGGTGTATGGAATATGGAGCAGCATGACCCGGACCCGTTTATGGAAGACCTCAACAAATACGGTTTGCCATGGCAAGTTGTGGATATTGATCCAGGCCTCATGAAATAATTTTCCTTTGAACCTGTTGTTCATCCAGCATGGTATTTGAAAGTATTAAACGCCCGTGTTGCCACTTATGGCGTGAAGGTTGAAATATCATGCCGGATGAAAAAACGCGCTATTTGCCGATAGCAATTACCAGTCACGCCTGAATACAGGTTATGCCATGCAGAAACGCGAATATTTCACACACTTCAATCCTGGCCGTGTGCCTTCACCTTGTTTTGTGGTTGATAAAGCTGCTGTTGAGGATAATTTAAAAATCCTGCATCGCGTACAACGTGAAAGCGGTGCAAAAATCCTTGCTGCGCTCAAGGCTTTTTCTTGTTGGAAGCTTGCTCCTTTGTTCCAAAAATATCTCTCCGGTACCTGTGCCAGCGGTTTGCATGAGGCGCGTTTGGGACGCGAGGAATTTGGCGGGGAGGTTCACTGTTATTCCGCCGCCTATAAGGAATCCGATCTGATTGAAATCCTGAAGGTCGCAGATCACCTGGTATTTAATTCGTTCTCGCAGTGGTCGCGTTTTAAATCCATGGCGCTCGCCGCGCAACGTGAACGCCCTGAATTGCACTTCGGTATTCGCATCAACCCGGAACATTCAGAGGGAGATGTGGCGCTGTACGATCCCTGTTCACCTTGCTCGCGTATGGGAGTGCCGGCTGCTGAATTTGAAAAGGCAGTGACACAATATCCGGATATCCTGGATGGGATTTCGGGTTTGCATTTCCATACGCTCTGCCAACAAAATTTGCCACCATTGCAGAGGACCCTGTCCGCCGTAAAGGAAAAATTTGGAAAATATTTCAAGCATATCCAATGGATTAATTTTGGTGGGGGCCATCACATTAGTCGCGAGGATTATCAAGTCGATGGGCTTATCGATATGATTAAGCAATTCCGCCAGGAATTTGGCTTGCAGGTTTATCTGGAGCCGGGCGAAGCTGTCGCGATTCGTAGTGGTGTCCTGGTAACGGAAGTGTTGGATATAACCTGGAATGGCATATCCCAGGCAATATTGGATACTTCCGCAACATGCCATATGCCGGATGTGCTGGAAATGCCGTATCGCGCGGATATTCTGGGTGCGGCAATGCCAAATGAACTGGCTCATACATATCGTTTGGGGGGCATGACCTGTTTGGCAGGCGACGTGATTGGTGATTATTCCTTCGCGCAACCGTTACACATTGGCCAGCGGTTAATGTTCGATGACATGGCTCATTACACCATGGTGAAAACCACCACGTTTAACGGTATTAATTTACCCGCTATCGCCATTTGGGATTCACGGACAGACGAACTCGCGGTTATCCGTGAGTTCGGTTATAGCGATTTCAAGCAGAGACTTTCCTGACTTCCCAAAATATTCCGGGGTGCAAATACATAAATGCAAAAAAATTCAGCTTACATCGGGCTTGTAAACCCCAAGAGCCCGGAGAATGTTGGTATGGTAATGCGTGCGGCAGGGTGTTACGAGGCGGACGCGGTTTATTATTCGGGTGACCGGTTTAATCGCGCGCGCAAGTTTGCGACCGATACAAAAAATGCCAGCAGTAAGATTCCTTTAATTCACCTCGATAATGTTCGCGATGCTAATGTTGCCGCGGCAACCCTGGTGGCCATCGAATTGGTGGAGGGCGCAATACCACTCATGGATTTTGTGCACCCGGAAAATGCGTTTTATATTTTTGGCCCGGAGGACGGATCATTAAAAAAAGAATTGCTGGATTATTGTCAGCACGTTGTTTATATACCGACCATCGGTTGTATGAATTTAGCCGCTACAGTAAATGTCGTGTTGTATGACCGATTGTGTAAGTCGGGCAGGGAGGTAATTGAGCAGCGGCCTATCGCGGACAACAGGGACGTAAATAATAACGTCAGGATTTAGCGGTTACGATTTCTTCTTCGATTGTGTATATGCCGTTTTTTTCCTGTTGTTGCTCTGTTGGCGAGCGCTTATGTGGTGGCTGGTGTTGTTGCGTTTTTTCGTTAGGGCATTCACCATTGCGTTCAAGCCAATACATGGTGTTTCCCGCCAGTGCTATCGAGCTAGCAATAACGGCGCTGGTTGCGACGGTAAATGTTGCTTGCGCAATATCCCGGGAAATATCCCATGCGCAATCGTTCTGTGTGCAAACCCATTTGTCGTCGCTTTCCATAGCGGCTATATCGAGCCCCATTTTTTGTACCGCTAGCTTACATTTCTCGTCATAGCTGGCCACCTTTTTGGGCACAACGACACATGCGCAAAGCGAGGTACTTAAAAAAAGAGGAGGGTTAAACGAAAGAATGTATACCTGATGTCCATTGGCTGGTCCCGGGAAAATGATGAGCTTTAAAGAAATTGCTTGAACCCATATTGCCCGAGCATGATTAAACACATTGTAACAATCAGTATCCTCAAGACTTTCGGATTTACCTGGAATAAATAATGCGACCCCAACCAGGCGCCCAATACCTGGCCAAGTATCATGGCTAGCCCTGCGAGCCAAATCACCTGGCCAGCCATAATAAAAACCAATAAGGAAGCGATATTGGTTGCAAAATTCAGGGGCCTGGCGGTGGCGGTTGCCTTAATCAATTCCAATGCCTGCAAACTTACTCCGGCGACAGCTAAAAAAGACCCTGTACCTGGACCAAACATACCGTCATAGACACCTATGCCGGGAATCACGATATTTTTATAGGTTTTTTTACTGAGGCGGGGTTTATCTGTTTCAAATTTCAGGTAAGGCGCGGCAATAAAATAAACAGCAATAAAAAGCAGTACCAATGGAATAATAAAGCCCAGCGCTTGGGTGTTGATAAATTGCACCAGTACACTGCCAATAATGGAGCCGACAAATGCCATGAGCATGAGCGGTTTTATTTCTGCCCAGGAAATTTTTTTACGCATGAATAATAAAACACTGGCGGTACCTGATCCAAAGGAGCTTTGCAACTTATTCGTGCCCAGGGCAGCCAGGGGCGGTACCCCCGAGACAACTAACGCCGGAATTGTAATCAAGCCCCCGCCGCCTGCCAGCGTATCCATGAAACCCGCAATGGCAGCTGCAAAAAATAAAAACACCAATGTTTCCAGTGCGAATTCCAAAGGGCCTCCTGCGTGTCGTCCTATGTGTTGTTATAAAAGCGATGTTGAACCTGCCAGTCCGCTACTTGTGAACCGGCAAGGCCCGGTATCAAATTAATTTTCCACGCCTTCTGCTTCTTTTTTCAGGGCTTCTTCCAGGTCTAGCTGGTCCTGGTCAATAAGCGGGGTCGCTTCCTGAATTTTTTCATCCACCTGTTGTTGAACGGCGTCTTTCTGCTCCTGGATACTGGAATCTACTTTCTTTCTGACCGCTTCCGTGGTGGCTTCAATCGGGTTCTCCATGATGTCTTGCGCTTTTTCCAGGGCTTTTTGCTTTTCGTCCAGGATTTCTTTCACGGCTTGGGCCTTGTCATAGGCTGTTTGTAATTCTTTGGGAAGTACCGGTGTTATTTTTTCCTTCGCGCCCTCAATTTGCTCCGAGAAAATTTCCGGTACCCCATCCTTAATCACCATAACGGCCATCTGGTTGGTGTCGGCGTTCCATACCATGCCTGCCTTGTCGGTAATTGCCTGGACTTGAGCAGGCGCGAAGCGTGAGGCAACGTAAAATAACGCTCCCTCTTGCTGGATCTCCTGGGCGGTACGCAGGAGCTTCATCGTGGGTTCGTATTTATCACCCAGCAGCGCTGTCATACGGTCTTTAATAATAGGAGCTTCAAATAGATTGACTTCATTGGGGTCAAAGCCTACCAGTGGTTTTAAAAATGACCACATCAGTTTGTTTTGGAGCTTGTTGCCGATCAACATGGACGACACACAAGCCGACAGTAATAAACAGATAAACGCAATAGTGGTAATTTTGGAAATTCGCATAAAATCGATGTCCGATAACGTTGGGGCAAGTGGATAGACCATGAACGGGTGCAGATTGTGCGCGAACCGTGCGAATGCGTCCAGTTGTGGCTCACTGCCATGGCTGGCTATAACCGCGTCGGTTAATATCCGTGCCTGTGTGGAGGCATACCGGATAAGGGTTATCTGGCGCTGGACGCCCGCGCTATCAATACCAGGGGGAACAATAGGGCTGTTGGAATTGGATAAATAACGGTCACATGTCACCGGGTGGTTCTTTATCCCTTTCGATAGGATTTACCCATTAACCAATGGAATCCGGGATTAACGCTAAACTTGAATTCGCCTTTTCGTTACAATGGCGGCAGGCTTTCCCGCTTGCTCCGGCGCGGCTCCGGTTGCAGGCCTAACTATATTCAGGCGATGCTGATAATGACTTTGGAACAATTTGAAACCCTGGCGATGTATGTATGCGGCGGTGGTTTAATTATTTTTATGTTTTTTATCGTGTGGGACTTGGCTAAAAAGTCCAACGCGGGCAAATTCGGAACATTTGTACTCTTCGGTGTGCTGGGGTTCGCGATTATGGTGTTTGTCATCAAGGAAGTCGTAGTTCACATGCTGGGGTAAAGCCCCGGCTCATTTCGCCAATTAATGGACAACTTTGCCGAGTAAACTATGTTTCATTTTTTTGTTCCCGCCAGCAAGGTGCAGAAAGATCGCGCGATTATGCGTGAAACTGATGCGCGTGTCGCCAAATACAGCCGTCGCGGATTAATCCTGAATTTTATTGTTTTTGTACTCTGTCTCGCCTTTGGCGATTTCGAAAAAAAGGAACACAACACGGCGATTGTGCTGGTTACCGGTCTGTTGCTGGTGACCTTGGTGCGCAGCTACTATTTATTTCGCTTCGACACGCTGTATGCTCGCGCACCGTCGCGCTGGCGTAACCAATACTTTTTTGCTTCATGCCTGGGGGCGGCCTGGTGGAGCGTCATTCTTGTTACGCTTACCTGGGTGCAGGGAATGCGCGATGAAACATTGATAATGTGGCTCTATTCGGTGGTATTTTATTCCAGCGTTGCGAATGTATTCGCACCCTACCAGCATTTCTTGCGGTTATACCTTGCTATCGGCCAGATACCTGCTGCGGTCACCGCTATTTTTCTCGGCAATGCGGAAGGCGTTTTATACGGCAGTATTATGTTGATGTTCTACATAATGCTGTCACACCAGGGTAAGGTTACATCATTGGCCTATTGGGAACGTCTGGAGGCCCATCACGCCCTGCGTGAAAGGGCCCAGGGTTTGGAAAACGAAAAGCGCACGTCCCAAGCGCAGATGGAATTAAAAAATGAATTCCTGATTAACCTGGGCCAGGAAATCCGTTCATCCATTAGCGATGTAATGAGCACCTTGTCATTAATCGACGATAGCCAGCTTTCTGAACATCACCGTGAATTATTGAGTACCGCCAATAAAGCTGCCGGACGCCAGATTGACCTGGTTAACAATGTGGTGGACTTTTCCAAGATCACGACCCGGACACTGGTGCTGGACGACGTTGAATTTGATTTGCGGCGCATCCTGGAAAAACTGGTGCAAGATTTTACGCTGGATGCCCATCAGCAAGGAATCGAACTTTATTATATGTTTGATCCCAATATGCCATTGCGGGTTAAAGGGGACGTAGCGCGTTTAAATCAAATATTAGCCACCTTATTAAACCACACCCTGAAAGCGAGCCGCATTGAGCACGTGTTTATCGAGGCGCGTTTTCACCAGGAGCAAGATGATTTCGGTGAGTTGCAAGTTATCATCAGCGACAGTGAAAAAAATGTGGCGGGAGAAAATGATCCTGAAGCACACGAAAGTAACCATACCGGAATAGGCCTGGCAATTTGCAAAGGGCTGGCGGAATGTATGGGCGGCAGTATTCACTTGCGTGAAAATAAAAACCGCGGCAATCGCATTTTTATCAATGTTGCCTTACAGGTGGTGTCACATGAAGAGCGTCGTTTCGGTTCCGAGCAAAAATTGCGCGGCAAACGTGCGCTGCTGGTCGATTTACCGGATAGTAATGCGAATGCGCTGGCGGATGAAATTAATGCCTGGGGCATGAGCACAGCCATTGTGACCGGGCAGGAACAAGCTATCCTTCGCCTTATCGAGCAAGCGAATGCAGGCACGCCGTTTGATTTGGTGTTAATTTTTACCAAACTGAACAATATGAATGGTTTGGCACTGTCCCGCGAAATTGTTGCACACCCTGAAATCGCCCCTGTTAAACAAATTATCGCGATGAGCATTCTGCAAAGCGATATTCCGGAAATGAAATTGCATTTGCGCAGCTATCCACAGGTTGCAGTGATTGAAAAGCCAATCATGCGCAGGCGCTTGCACGATGTCGCGGTACAAAAATTATTGAATTTAAGCAATGAGGACGAGCGCAAGGTGCCGGACAGGGATGCGAATACCCCTGCGGTAATACCTCGCGTTTTGCTGGTGGAAGATCACCGTGTAGACCAGATGGTTATTAGTGCCATGTTGAAAAAGCTCGGTTGCTACGTGCAAATTGCTTACGATGGTTTGGAAGCGGTGGAAATTGTCGAGAAAGAACGCTTTGACCTGGTATTGATGGATTACGACATGAAGGAGGAAGACAGCCTCCTGGCAACCCAAAAAATTCGCCAATATGAACGTAACACCCACAGCTCGCGCCATTTACCCATAGTCGCAGTAACTGCTTCGGCCCAATCTGAAGGAGACCAGGAAGAATATTACGCAGCGGGAATGGATGATTATATTGCCAAGCCGATCCGTTACGATGATTTGGAAAATCGTTTGCAGCGCTGGCTGGAAAAGGTATCCCCATAGGATTAGCTTCATCATGCCAATTAAATAGATCGGGATAGAAAAGAAGCGTTTAGCAGGGTAAACCTGCGGGTTTGCACAGAATGCCGCTGATACACTCAGCGGCATTTTTATTTGCACCGACGGAATTTCCTTTTTTTACTAGACTCAATTCAATACATCACAATCAAAAAAATAAGGGGTTTATTTATGTTCCCGTGTACGGCTCCTTTTCGTGTGCCTCGGTCCTTCTTCTTGCAGCGCGCCACAGTTTTAATTACCTGTTTGATCTCGGTATTTGTGCTTGCGGCCTGTGATCAAAAAACACCTCCAGGGAAAGGGACCCAAGCGAAAACATCTACCCTGGCAAAGAACCCGCCAAGCCTGATTGGCGCGCATGTCCTGGTATTTAGTAAAACGTCCGGGTTTCGTCATGAATCAATTCCCGCCGGGTTGATCGCTTTGCAAAAACTGGCGAGCGAGCGCCAATTCAACCTGGTTGCCACCGAAGATGCCACGCAATTTTCCGATGAAAACCTGCGCCATTTTAATGCCGTGATTTTTTTAAATACCACTGGTGATGTACTGGATGAAACCCAGCAATTGGCCATGGAGCGGTTTATCCAGGCCGGTGGTGGTTTCGTGGGCATCCACTCCGCGACGGATACCGAATGGCAGGGTGATTGGTTTTGGTATCGCAATTTGGTGGGCGCAGTATTTAAAAACCATCCCAATGAACCCAGCAATGTGCAAGCCGCCAAGGTATTGGTTACCGATAAAAATCATCCATCAACCGCGACATTACCGGATTCCTTTTCATTAGCGGATGAGTGGTACAACTTTCGCGATTTTTACGAGTTTATCCATGTAATTGCTAAAGTGGATGAAACTACCTACCAGGGCGGGGAACACAATCACGATCATCCGATTTCCTGGTATCACGAATACGATGGCGGCAGGGCGTTTTACACCGGGCTTGGTCACGCGGATGAAACATTTTCCAACCCGGAATTTTTGCAGCATTTAACCGGTGGGCTGGAATACGTGGTTGGCCTGAACCATCGCAACGGTGCCCAACCGCAATTGGACTACAGCAAAGTGCGTCCGGAAGATAACCGTTTCATCAAAAAAACACTTGTTGAAAAACTGGATGAACCGGTAAAGCTGGCATTTTTTCCTAACGGTGACGCATTGATTGCGTTGCGTCCCGGTCGTTTCCAGCGAGTTGATTATAAAACCGGAGCCTTGGTTGAAGCTGGTACGCTCAAGGTGGGTTACGACAAGTTTATGGAGCTGGGACTAGTCGGGGTTGCAATAGATCCGGATTTTGCGAACAACCCATGGATTTACGCGGCATATACTGTCGCAAATGAAACTGGAGGAAAGAAACAATTAAGCCAGCGCCTTGCGCGGTTTAAATGGAGCAACCAGCAAGTGGATGCGGCCTCTGAACAAATATTGCTGGAATATCCCATTGATAATAATTGTTGCCATACCGGCGGTGATTTGCAGTTCGGTAGCAACGGGGAATTATTTTTCTCTACGGGAGATAACACCAATCCCCACGACCAGGATGGCTATGCGCCGGTCGATTTCCGTGCGGGTATGAAAAAAAATGATGCGTTGCGTGGTGCGGGAAACACTATGGACTTGCGCGGCAAGGTGTTACGGATAACTCCTAAAGCGGAGGGTGGTTACGAAATTCCGGCTGGAAATTTATTTACTGATCCGGCGCAAGGTCGCCTCGAAATTTACGTAATGGGCGCGCGCAATCCCTACAGCATAACCTTTGATAAGAAAACCAATCATTTGTTTTACGGTGATGTTGGCCCCGATGCGAGCAAAGACTCAGATGAAAAAGGCTCGCAGGGATATGATGAAATCAATCGCGTCACTGCGGCGGGTAATTTTGGCTGGCCTTTGGTGATCGGTAAAAATCATCCGTACAAATTCTATGATTATGAAAATAAGAAAGCCGGTGACTGGGTGAATCCCGCTGCACCGCTAAATATTTCCCCGAATAATACCGGTGCGAAAACATTACCCCCCGCGCAGCCGGCCTTCATTGCTTACCCCTATGGAATTTCCGGGGAATTTCCCGAAATGGGCACCGGGGGGCGCACCGCTATTGTGGCAGATGTGTACCATGCGGACGAATATCCAGAGTCGATCAATCGCTATCCCGCTTACTACAACAATAAATTATTTATCCTGGATTTCATGCGCACCTGGGTTAAAGCGGTAAGTTTTGATGAGCAAGGGCGAGTCCGAAAAATTGAACCCTTTGCGCCGCAAATTAGTTATGCCTTGCCTATTGATGCCCGTTTCGCACCGGACGGCACGCTATACGTGCTTGAATATGGCATGTCCTGGTTTACTGGCAACCCGGACGCACGGTTATCGCGAATTGAATATGTAGGCGCCGGCAATCGCCCACCGGTTGCGCATATCCGAATCGATAAAACCCAGGCCGGAATTCCGGCGGAAATTCGCGCGTCCGCAAAAGAATCGCTAGACCTGGATGGCGATAAAATCCAATACGAATGGACACTGCGGTGCGCGGCCGCCGGTTGTGTGGAAAATCGTTTGGGTAGCGACCCGGAAATTACATTGGATATCATCCAGCCCGGGACTTACCAATTGAATTTGTCCCTGGCGGACACGCAGGGAGCCAGGGCAACTACACAACAAACATTGGTTATCGGTAATGAGCCGCCTGTTATCCGGCTGAAATCAGCGGCGAATAAAAGTTTCTATTGGCCAGATACGCGCAGTTTTGCGTATGAGATTGCAATTGAAGATAAAGAAGACGGCATGATTACCGCAGTGGAAAATAATAATCCGTTTATTCAATTCGACTATCAACCGGCGCTGTCCGAAAAAGACCTTGGCCACCAAAATGTGAGCCTGGTGGAGCAGGGCAAGGCATTGGTTGATGCTAATAATTGCCTGGCATGCCACAAACTTAATGAAAAAGTTGTCGGCCCGGCATTTCGCGATGTTGCCCAAAAATATCAAAAAGATAAAAAAGCCTTGAAATATTTGGTGGATAAAATCGGTAATGGCGGCAGCGGTGTGTGGGGCGAGATGAATATGCCCGCGTTTTCCGGTTTGAGCGAAGCGGATCGCACTGCCCTGGCTACCTATGTATTGTCCTTAACGGAAGACAATGCCCCTAAATCCTTGCCGCTTGTCGGTGTGGTTGAATTAAAGGGCCACGGCAAAGGCACGGGTAAACCCGATGAGCCCTACAAAACAACTGGAGAAGGTTACAAATTCAATGTGAACTTTACGGACAAAAGTGTAAACGGCGTGGCGGCTATCCAAACAGAAAAAGAATTTTCGCTGACGCCACCCCGCCTGGATTTTGCCAGCACCATTAATCCCGGATCATTGGGTAAATTGGTGAGTATTGATAAATATCGCGAGCAAGATGTAATTAACCTTAAAGCAGGTAATGATTGGGTGGGTTTTAATTTTGGCAAATATGATTTAACCGGTATTAAAAATTTAATATTGGGTGCCTATTTTTTACGTGAAAACATTGAATGGAAAATAGAAATCTATCAATCCGATGCCAATGGTGAAATGCTCGGCTCCTTTAGTGCGACACCGGAAAAACTCTCAAATTATTCACGCGTAACGGTACCGTTAACCCGGGAAGTGAATGATTACACTGAGTTATATATCCGGCTAAAGGCGGAGGGAAAATCAGCAGCGGAAGTACGACTGATGGATTTGGAATTTGTTAAATAAGGAGTGGAAAATTGCAAAGGATTTGCGAATAACTGTTCTATCGATTTTGTATATATGTAATTATTTTTATATCTTTAACTCCTCCATCTTAAAAATTTGAGCAATTAGAGCTTTTTGGCAGTCAAAGCGAAAACATCCATATTTAGGCTTGGTTAGCGTTACCCAGGCATTCCTGAAAAATGAAAAAACTGAATTTCAGCATTGCGCGATGCCTGCGAGGAAAATAAGTATTTGGCCAAATTGTTATTCAGATTTTTAAACCGGTATTGTTTGGAAGGAGAATACAATGGAAACACAAGAGCTTCATCGTGGTCGATTGATTGATCATATCCAACTTGTCGTGCGTGATTTATCCGCTTCGCAAAAATTCTATACTGCTATCTTTGACGTATTGAATATTCCGATTGCCGGGCAGGGTGACGATTATTTCTGGGCAGATGAATTATTTGTGTCAACAAAAGAAAGCGATGCCGCGCAGGGTAAGTTAACAGGGCGTCATCATCTTGCATTCCAGGCACAGGACCGAGCCATGGTGGAGGCGTTTTATAATGCCGCCCTGGCTAATGGCGGAACAGACAATGGGAGGCCAGGTGAGCGGGCATACCATCCCGGATATTATGCGGCCTTTGTGCTGGACCCGGATGGCAATAACATTGAGGCGGTATACCACGGAGAGGCAAAACGTAGCGCGCTTTCGGTGCAGATCAATTTCTAGCACAAAATAGAATCGCTGCCCTTTGGGCACCCGCGCCCCATTTGATTGAGGCGAGGGTATGCTTTGTATCAACTGCCTTTACAAACCGCCTTTCGTTAATTTTTCCGGATCCAATAGTTTTTCCAATTCTGCGCGATCCAGGTTGGTTTCTGCTTGCGCGACTTCAATAATTGCGCGGTTTTCCTGGTAAGCTTTTTTTGCGATAGCCGCTGCTTTTTCGTAACCGATAATCGGGTTAAGCGCTGTCACCAGGATTGGGTTTTGTGCCAATGCTTTATTAATGTTGGTATGGTTTACGTTGAAGGTTGCGATAGTTTTGTCCGCTAATTCGTTGCAAGAATTGCTCAATAACTCGATGGACTGCAATAGGTTATGTGCGATTAACGGAAGCATCACGTTCAACTGGAAATTGCCGGACTGCCCGGCAATGCCGATGCTTAGATCGTTACCCATTACCTGGGCAGCAGCCATACACACGGCTTCGGGAATTACCGGGTTAACCTTGCCTGGCATAATCGAGGAACCGGGTTGCAACGGTTGTAGCTGGATTTCGCCCAGCCCGGCCAGCGGCCCCGAATTCATCCAACGCAGGTCATTGGAAATTTTCATCAGGCTGACTGCCAGGGTTCTCAAATGGCCGGAAATTGCGACGGCGGTGTCCTGCGCGCTCATCTGGGCAAAAAAATTATCGGCGGGGACAAAGGCAAGGCCGGTCGCTTCGTTGAGTTGTCCTGCCAGTTTTTCGGCAAATTGCGCATGGGCATTTACACCAGTACCGACCGCCGTGCCGCCCTGGGCAAGGTGTAACAACTGCGGCAGCGCCATTTGCAGGCGCACGTAATTACTTTCTATCTGGCTGGCCCAACCGCCGATTTCCTGGCCGAATGTAACCGGCATGGCGTCCATTAAATGGGTACGCCCTGTCTTTACGACATCCGCCAGGGCTTCCGCTTTTCCTAGCAGGCTGGTGTGCAATTCCTCCAACGCGGGGAAAAGTTGCTGCTTCAACGCCAGCGCAGCGCTGATATGGATAGCACTGGGAATGGTGTCATTGCTGCTTTGGCTCATGTTGACATGATCATTGGCATGGACTTTTTGACCCGCCAGGTCGCTGGCAATATGCGCGATCACTTCATTCACATTCATGTTGGTGCTGGTACCGGAGCCGGTCTGGAAAACATCGACGGGAAACTGGTCGTGATATTTCCCGGCGAGGATGCTGTCGCATGCGGCGCCGATAGCCCAGGCGATATCTTCATCAATGAGCCCCAATTGGCGATTACTCGTGGCGGCAGCCTTCTTGATGTGGACCACGGCATGGATAAAGCGGGGCGGCAAGGTGAGGGTACTGATAGCGAAATTGTCCAGCGCCCGTTGGGTTTGCGCGCCATAGAGGGCGTGCTTTGGAACCTGTACTTCCCCCATACTGTCTCGTTCAATGCGGAAATCGCTCATAGAATCCTCCTTTGGGCTGCTGACACAAATTGTCGTAGGGACAGGATAGTCTGGAATGCTTCCTAGTCTAGTCAGGATTCGCTTGAAAGCACCAGCAGGTGTCGATGCATTTACACCCTGGTAATTAACAGATGGTTGGCACTTTATTCACTGGATAGTTTCAGCTACCCGGGCTGAAATTTCGCTACAATCCTTTTTTCTATTTTTATCGAGCATTTATGTCCAAACAATTCGTCGTCAATAGTGAGTTCGGGCCTGCCGGTGACCAGCCAACCGCCATTGAAGCATTGGTACAAGGTATAGAGGCGGGACTTTCGCACCAAACGCTGCTGGGAGTTACAGGTTCAGGCAAGACATTTACGGTAGCCAATGTGATCGCGAGGGTACAACGCCCAACGTTGATCATGGCCCACAACAAAACCCTCGCCGCGCAACTTTATGGGGAATTCAAAGAGTTTTTTCCTAACAACGCGGTTGAATACTTTGTCTCCTATTACGATTATTACCAACCCGAAGCTTATGTTCCCTCATCGGATACGTTTATCGAAAAAGACTCGTCGGTAAACGAACATATTGAGCAAATGCGCCTCTCCGCAACCAAGGCATTGATGGAGCGCAAAGACGCAATTATCGTGGCGACCGTATCGGCAATTTATGGTTTGGGCGATCCGGATTCCTACATGAAAATGCTGTTGCATATAGTGCGCGGCGATAAGATTGACCAGCGCCAGATTTTACGCCGGCTCGCCGAATTGCAATACACCCGCAACGATATGGATTTCGCCCGGGCCACTTATCGCGTGCGCGGTGAAGTGATTGATATATACCCCGCTGACTCTGATATTGAAGCAGTGCGCGTTGAGTTATTTGATGATGAAGTAGAGCAAATATCCATTTTCGATCCGCTTACGGGTGAGGTGTTGCACAAAGTTGCCCGTTACACCATTTATCCGAAAACCCACTACGTTACGCCCCGTGAAACGGTTTTGGAAGCCATAGAAAATATTAAAGAGGAATTGCGCACCCGCCTGGAATATTTGCGCGAAAACAATAAATTGCTGGAGGCACAACGCCTGGAGCAGCGCACCCGTTACGACCTGGAAATGATGCAGGAATTGGGGTATTGCAACGGTATTGAAAACTACTCGCGGTTTTTATCCGGACGCAATCCTGGCGAACCGCCACCGACATTATTTGATTACTTGCCGCAAGATGCCCTGCTTGTTATCGATGAAAGCCATGTCACCATCCCGCAAATCGGAGCGATGTACAAGGGCGACAGGTCGCGCAAGGAAACCCTGGTTGAATACGGTTTTCGCTTGCCTTCCGCGTTGGATAACCGACCCATGCGTTTTGATGAGTGGGAGCGAATTGCACCGCAAATGATTATGGTCTCGGCGACACCGGGCAAATACGAGGAGGAGCACCAGGGGCAGGTGGTGGAGCAGGTGGTTCGCCCTACAGGGCTGATCGACCCTATTATCGAAATTCGTCCGGCGACAACGCAAGTCGATGATGTGCTCTCGGAAATTCGCTTGCGTACGGAATTAAATGAACGCGTATTAATCACCACGCTCACCAAGCGCATGGCCGAGGATTTGACCGAATATCTCGGCGAGCACGGTGTGCGCGTGCGTTATTTGCATTCGGATATAGATACTGTTGAGCGTGTGGAAATTATTCGCGATTTGCGCCTTGGCCAATTCGATGTACTGGTGGGGATTAACCTGTTGCGCGAAGGACTGGATATGCCGGAGGTTTCACTGGTGGCGATATTGGATGCGGATAAGGAAGGCTTCCTGCGGTCAGACCGTTCACTGATCCAAACCATCGGTCGCGCGGCGCGTAATGTTAACGGCAAAGCGATCCTCTACGCTGACAATATTACCGGCTCCATGAAACGTGCCATAGACGAAACTGACCGTCGCCGCCAAAAGCAAATTGTCCATAATTTGCAGCACGGGATTACTCCCAAGGGCATCAACAAAAATATCACGGATATTCTCGAAGGTTCAGTGGTTCCAGGTGCTGGTGGTCGCAGTGCGCGCAACAAGGCCATGGCGATCGCGGAAAAACAGGGCAAATACAAGGTGGATGTTAATCCAAAGGATATTTGGAAAACCATCGACCTGCTGGAAAAACAAATGTTCCAGGCCGCGAAAGACCTGGAATTTGAAGTGGCTGCAAAACTGCGCGATGAAATTGAGAAATTGAAGAAACGGGCGCTTTAGTTTTGCATCCACTATAGGCCCATGTAAAAATCCATGGTTAGCGGAAGCTGCGAATACCGGTACCCGTGTTCGCAGCTTCCGCTATTTATTTTTATAAAACAATTCGCCTGCGTTCTTTGGCCGCTTTAAAAATCGCCTCAAGGATAACAATATCCCTCATGCCTTCTTCACCCGGAACCAGGATGGGCGAATTTTGCAAAATGGATAAGGCATCATTATCCATTTGTGTCGCCTGCTGGTGATCTGGCGAGGCGGGTAATTGCAAACCGCTGCTGGTGCGGCCACGCACGCCGGAATAGGATTGGAAAGGTTTTAATTCATACCAGCCTTTTTCACAATTAGCGCGCAGGAAATTCATGCTGCGTGCATAGCTGGTTGCGCATTGTGCGCGTGCGCCGCTGGCAAATTCCAATTCAAACTCGGTGGTTTCATCGACGTGTTTGTACAACTCCCGCGTTGATTCCATTCGTGCCGTTACGGCAACCGGTTCTTCACCGGCAGTATAGCGCGCGGCATTCAGGGGATAGACACCCATATCGTACATGGCACCGCCGCCGAGTGTTGGGTCGGCGCGCCAGCCGTGGCTATCACTGGTATTGTTGTAGCCAGCTTCCGCAATAATTTCTTTAATATTGCCGTAGGGCTTTTCACGCGCGAATTGCATAATTTTCCGGGTGTTGGCTTCGTGTTGCATTCGGTAGCCAATGGTGAGTTGCACTTTATTTTTTTTACAAACATCAATCATGGCCTGGCATTCGCGCGCATTCATTGCCATGGGTTTTTCACACCAGACATGCTTGCCCGCGTTGGCTGCAATTTCAGTGAAATGTTTATGGGTTCCGGTGGGAGTTACAACATAAACCACGTCAATTGCCGGGTTGTTGGCTATTTCGTGCATATTTTTATAGTTGTAAATGTTGTAATCCAAAATGCCATAGGTTTTTTGCCAGTAAGAAATTTTTTCTGGCGATCCGGTCACTATGCCTGCAAGTTGACAATAGCGTGTCAGTTGCAGCGCAGGCGCGAGGAGGTCACGGCTGTAATAACCAAGGCCAACCAGCGCCACGCCCAGGCGTTTGGCATTGCTGCTTGCAAATGAATTACCCGCCGTTGCTGCCAGGCCAATCCATCCCAAACCTTTAATTAACTGTCGGCGAGATAAGGCGACATGCTTCATACAAACCTCACAAAAAATTCGAATTTGTTAAGTTGTAAACCCCGTTATAACCCCGCGCAAATTGCTAAACAAAAAATTACCCCTGCAAACCTAACTTTGGTATTGGCTGAGCGATGCCATTTATCGAGGTATTTTTGCAATGCATTTATCAAACCACTATGTATAAGCCATTTGGGTGAATCCATGTCGCCTGATAGAATGCGAGGTCTTTTAGCCTACGCACCTCCAGACCATGCAAATACCCATGCCCCCACGCAACGCCAGCAATGTGATATATGAGGATTCCCGCTTGGTACGCCTTTGGCGCAACTGGTTATCGGCAGCAGGTAAGATGCCGTTGGATAAGTGGCTCCGGCAACACCTGCGGGAATTGGCCGGTAACAAGCCGGGAAAATCCGGAAAGGGGGGCTCATCACAATCGCGGGCACAGCTTTCGCTTACTGATCAGGCAAATCTCACGGAAGCGATGAATAACGCCCTGCGTTTCCAGCAACTCGCCTGCGCGCTGGAATTTGCATTTCGCGAAAGTGTTCTGGATAACAGGCGGAGCCCCGTTGATTGGTTGGAGTGGGATAACCAATGGCAACCGGCAGAATTGCAAAATTTACCTATCAGTGCGTTTTGGTATTGGATTCAATTACGAGTTGTTGGGCCGCAAGCGAAACAAAACCCGGCGCAATTACCGGATGCCCAAGCGCGTGAAGCGTTTTTTGCGCGCCTGCTGGACGTTAATTATTTTGCACAAACCGAAGCCGCTTATTTATGGAATGGCTTACGTCCGCAGTGGAAGCCGTTAATTGACGAACGTAAAAACGCGAGCGGTTGGAGCGACCCGCAAGTCGCGCAGTTTTTGCGGTTGCAAACAATTACTCCACCGCTCTGGTTACGCATTCAATCGCGCGAACCAAACAAGCGCGAAACAACCAGGGATATCCATGGGCAACTGCTTTCCCAGGGGGTGTATGCGGAAATAGATATTGAACATGGCATTTACGTGCAGGGCGGTAGGGGCATCAATACCACCCGGGAATACCAGTCAGGCGATATTGAAATACAGGATCTGGCCAGCCAATTAATTGCGTATTCGGTGGAGGTGATGCCGGGCCAAAAAGTCTGGGATGCCTGTGCCGGTGCGGGTGGAAAAACGCTCGCGATTGCAACGCGAATGGATAACAAAGGCGCACTGTTAGCAACCGATTTGCATGATTACAAATTGGAAGAATTAAAACGCCGGGTAAAACGCGCCGGGATATTTAATGTGCGGGCGTTCAGTTGGAATGGTGGGGAGCCATTGCGTTTACCCAAGGAAATTGCACAGCAGCAGGGTTTTGATTGGGTATTGGTGGATGCACCTTGCAGTTCATCCGGCACCTGGCGCAGGAACCCGGATGCGCGCTGGCGTTTTGATGACGCTGATACACAGGAATTAATCCAATTACAACGAAAAATTTTGCGCAATGTCGCCGCCGCTGTGCGTAAAGGCGGGAGCCTTGTTTATGCAACTTGCAGTTGGCAGGTTAGTGAAAACGAAGCCCAGGTTAACTGGTTTATACAGGAACAACCGCAATTTTCCGTGCACTACCAACGCATTTTAGGTGCGCCGGAATTAAATTCCGACACCATGTTTGTAGCGGTGCTAAAGCATGGGTAATGGAGTTACAGCTCCATTACCACACGGAACCCCAAATGGTTATCAAAAATTTCGCTGCGGTGATAATCGCGAATGTGGCTGGCAAGGCGTTCGGCATTGTCTTTGGCTGAGCCCCCACGCACCACACGTGAATCGCAACTTTTAACGATCAGGGCTTGCCCATTCCTGGGATGGAGGTTGTAGTTGTCCGCAAAACAATCCTCTACCCATTCGGCGACATTTCCCGCGGTGTCGTAAACGCCGAAGCCATTGGCGGGATAGGTGCCCACAGGCGCAGTTTTAGCGCCAAATAATCCCGAAAATTTACTGTTACAACCGCGACGGCAATTGGCGCGGCCGGCGGCTTCGCTTACCTGGTCACCCCACCAGAACAGGGTATTGGTTTCCGCGCGGGCCACGTATTCCCATTCGGCCTCAGTGGGTAATCGATATTTTTTCCCGGTGGTTTGGCTTAACCATTGGGCATAGGCTCGCGCATCTTCAAAACTGACATTGATCACCGGGCGATTGCCGCGTCCCCAACGATTATCGCTGGGCAGGGAGCGCTTGGTGGCCTGCGCAAACATGTCGTAATCATCGAAGGTGATTTCGTATTTGCTGATTGCAAAGGGTTTGGCGATTACTACTTTATGTACCGGCATGGCCAGGACATCATCTTTATTTCCCATGAGGAAATTACCGGTGGGAATGCTGATCATGTCCGGCCCCTGGGTTTTGATCGAAGCTACCAATTGGCTGCTGATTTCCTTACCCGGTTGAATTGCTTCGTCCAAGGCAAATTCCGGTTGTAAATCCTTGTCGATAATATCCACCCAGAGCCTTTGCGTTTCATAACCCGGCTGGCTGACCTCGATGTGGTAACGCCCTGGAGGCAATTGGATACCCGGTTGGTAACGCTCCGGAATATTTAATATGCGAACCCGCGCGTTGGTGGGTTTGCTCAATACTTTCAATGCAAATGTTTGCACCGGTGCGCTGCTGGCCGCCTCGGAATAAGCGGATTGATCCATGGGAGCCAATTGGGCGATATGGATTTCTTCCGCTGTGGACGAGGCCACATAGGCAGTTGCAGTGGGGCTTACCTGGTTTACCACCATTACAGCCGTAAGGCTGCTGGTGGAACTGACGCTACTTGCTGTTGCAATAACGTCAGGGGTTGTCATCGGTGTGGTATCAGGCGTTCCGGTAAACCATTTCGCCGTTGCCAACATTAATTTTCCGATGCCGGATGGATTTCCCCCCGGCGACTCGCTGTTGGCATAAAAAATACTCATGCCACACCAGAGCAACGGAAGGAATATCAGTAGCGATACCGCCAGGGTGATAGGGCGATTTTTTCCCCTATAGGCCTGGTGCAACGCGGTGCTGGATTCTTCACGGCTGATTTGGGTAGGCGCGTGCTGTTCGTTAAAAAATATTTCGGTGATCTTGGTGGCAGGGCGTGAATAAAAACCGCGGCCGGGGCTCCAGCGAAGACTGCGGATTTTGTTCCAGCGCCAGCGCACAGCATTAAATGTGGCGGATACCAGTGCCCGTGCGAGGTTTACGACGGTTAAATCCGCCGGGTGCGCTGCGGTGGTGGTTGTGGTACGCGGGATTTTTTCCAATTCTTCCAGGGCTATAACCAGATCGCGCCCCCGTTGGAAACGCTGGTCGGGGTCCTTGGCCAGTAATTTATCCAATATTCTCTGGTAGCCCAGATACTGCATCGGTAATTTGGGAATAGGCGCGCTAATGTGCTTGAGCGCGATAGTTACCGCTTCATCGCCCTGGAACGGCAACACACCGGTGAGCATTTCATAAAATACAACACCGAGGCTGTAGAGGTCCGAGCGGCCATCAATGGTGTTGCCCTTGGTTTGTTCCGGGCTCATGTAGTGCGGTGTACCTACCACAGTACCCACGTGGGTCATGCGTGAGTTGACTGCCAGGCCCCGCGCAACGCCAAAGTCGGTAAGCACGGCGGAGTTATCGGAGCGGAATAAAATATTTTCCGGTTTTATATCGCGATGGATATAACCCTTCTCATGGGCATGGTCCAGGGCACTGGCGATTTCCCGCGTAATGCGCAACACCTCTTCGCCGCTCAGGCCTGTACCCATGCGGTCGTGCACCGAACCGTTGGGTAAATAATCCATAGCGATGTAATTCAAATCCTCATGGCGGCCTATGTCGTAAATCGCCACTATATTGGGGTGTGACAGTTGGCCAACGATAGTGGCCTCGCGCTGGAAGCGCTCGCTGAAGGCGGGGTCGCTATTCAATTGCGGATTCATTACCTTTAACGCGACAACACGCCCCACGCTGATCTGGATCGCGAGGTATACGGTGGACATGCCACCCTGGTTAATTTTCCGTATCACCCGGTAACCGGGAATTTGTAGCGCCATATAAAGTTGTATCTGTTTTGACAGTGACCGGCATCAGGCGGTCAGCACATAAACCAATAAACCCAGCAAGGATAAAAGCGCGCCGCCAAAAATCCAGGCGTCGACTTTGACAGTGCCGGTTAAATAGGGAATCCACTGCCACAGGCCTTTGCGCAGGGTGCTGTGGCGCAGTGGGGACTCAATAATTTGCAGCGTAATATTATCGCGCCCACCGCTGGTAAGTGCAGCATGTAAGAGTTGGTCCACCGCAGCGAGGCAATCACTGGATTCGCATAAAATCTGCGCGATGGTTTTGTCACTTACTTCATCGGTCAATCCATCGCTGCACAATAGAATCCATTGGTCGGTTTGCCACTGGCCTTCAAATAAATCTACTTTAACTTGTTTAAGCTCCTGCATACCGAGGCATTGGGTAATAATATTTTTTTCCGGATGGACTTCGGCGTCTTCGGCGCTGATTGCACCTGTGTCCACCAGCATCTGCACATAGGAATGGTCAACGCTTAATTGCTCCAGGCGGCCGCCTTCATGGGTCGGCGTCCATAAATAGGCGCGACTGTCGCCAACCCAGGCAATTTGGTATTTGGTGTGATCACTTCGCAAAGCGACTACGGTTGAACCCATGCCGGGTGCGCCTACGCCGTTAGCAGCGGAAGTAAGGATACTGGTGTGGGCGTGCTGGATTGCATCGACGAGGGAAAGCTCGGGGTTATCGTTGGTATCGCGCCCAATGGTATCGCGAACTATTGCACTGGCGACTTCACCGGCTTCGTGACCGCCCATGCCATCGGCAACCAACCATAACCCGTGTTCCGGTTGACTGAGAAAGCAGTCTTCATTGTTATCGCGTACCAGTCCCGGGTGGGATGCAGCGCTGTATTCCAGTGGGGTAATGGTCATCATCGGTCAGGTTGTATGTTGTTATTCTCGCGATTCCGTGTGTTTGAATACTAGATGACTTTGGAAGGGAAAACTACGCCGCCCGGCACAAAACATAGTAGAGCCTTTTGGGTAAGGAAATGGGAAATGGACAAGCTCATCCCTGAGCTACGCAGCATGGCTAGCACGTTTTCAATTGCAAACCGAGGGACTCCAGCGCTGCCTTTTGCCCGGCGTGAGTGACAACGGCGATGCTTGCTTTCCCCGGTATCAAGTAAGTGCGCGCCACACGTTTCAAATCTTCGGCGGTTACTTGCAGCACACGGTTGCGGAACAGCTCGCGTTTTTCGCGGGTGCGACCAAAAAGCTCCGCTTGATAGGTTGATTTGGCCTCGCCTGCCGGTGAGCCGGGTTTATCAATGCTGCCGATAACGCCAAGAATCGCTTCTTCCACGGCTTGCCATTGATGGTCGGTTTCCTGTAGCCATACAAGGGACTGATCAAAATCGCCCAATGTTTCAACCAGGCGTGGATCGCGATAGGAATAGAAACGGAACGAGGCCGTATTGCTGTCCTGGCTTGCCCCACCACCATAGGCGCCGCCTTGTTCACGCACGGCGCGGTGCAGATAGCCATTGCGCAGGAAACCGCCGAGTACAGTGAGTGCAGCCGCATCCGGATGTTCACTCGGCACTGTCGGGTAGGCTTTTGCGCAGAAGTTAACCTGGGTGTTGGTAATCCAGGCCTCGCGGATTTGTTCGTGGACAGCCGGAAGCGAAAACGCTGAGAAGCCCGTATTAACCTCTTCGCCATGCCAGCGTTGTTGCAAATCCTTGCGATAAGCATCCAGGTGTTCCTGTTCACCAACCAGTAGGAATTGTTTGGGTGCTTGCAAAATCAATTGATGGATTCCCGCGAGTGTTTGCGCAAATTCCGCCAGGGATTTTTCATTATCCAGTGCCGAATCCAATGCCTTCAACGCGGCAATGCCTTCCAACCCGCTAAGTTGGTGCGACACTTTGGCGGCGGGGCTCATACCGGCACAGGCTGCGGTCATCGCCAGGCTGTGGCCGTTGCCAGTGATGCTTTGCTCGCGGCGCGCACGGTTTTGGGCAATTAATTCGCGGATGCGATCCAATTCATCAAAGCGCGCCTGCAATAAAGTGTCTTGCATCAATGTGCTCATGGCCGCGCTATTGCGACTTAAGGCTTTGGCGGAAAGGGTTATGTAAGCATCGATATGTTGCACGTCGTCGCCCGCGCCGCGAATACTGCTGAATGCGCTGATAGCACCCACGGTTTCCGCCTGCCGGCGTTGGGTTGCCAGGTAATCTTTTTCCCCATTGCCCAATTCGGTTAAACAAATGCAGTAAAACGGTAGGACTTTTAATTGTGCGTCGGTCAGCGCGGGCAATTTGCAGGTGATCTGTTGATAGACCAGGCCATTGGTGCCGGCGGCATAACGTCGCAATGGATAATGATGGAAGTGTTCATGGCTGCCTGCGGTGTAATGCAAGTTCGCGGGAATGTCTTCCAGGCCCACTTTAGGCAAAATGCTTTCGTCATCCTGTTGCAATTGGCGCGCTTGCAGGGCTTTGGTGCGCTCAATAATTGTTTGTCTTTCTTCATTGCTTAATTGCGCTTTTAACGCAGCAAGGCGATTTTTTTCCGCGGCTTTGATTCGTTCCCCCATGTGTAAATCCGGACGCAAGGTAAGGCGGACGCGATGCGGATTTTCCAATAACCATTTTCGTACCGCGTTTTGGATAAATTGCGGATCTTGCGTTTTACGGCGAAGGTTTTCGAGGGCAGCATCAACGTCCAGCAGCGCAATAGGGTCGCCGCGATGGGTGGCCGAGGTGAGGCCCGTCAATATTAATTGCAGGCCATAGGGGTAACCGTCACCCCCGACTTCACGTTGCGATAATTCAAGCTGATGGAGGGAGGCCGCGATTTGCTCTTGGGGGACGCCTTGTTCGGCAACCTGTTGCAGTGTATCCAGGATCAAGGCTTCTACCTTGGCCACATCATCCAGCCTGCAACCTTCAAGGCCACATACAAATGCCATTTCGCGTGACGAATCGTCGAGCCCGCACAATGGTGAGGGAGCCTGGCCCAGGTCTGTTGTTTCCAGGGCTTGTTGCAAGGGTGAGGCGCTGTTATCGAGCAAAATATTAGCGAGCAATTGCGCTTCAAGCGATTCGTCCAGGTTGGTTGTTTTCCCCAGTAGCCACGATATGACCACATGGTTCTTGTGTTCGAGGTCGTCCGCGTCATTTTCATCAACGGGATAGGCTTCCTCGACATTGACTGGCGCGTGGTAACGTTTTTCATCGCCCACCGCAATGATTTCATCCAGCCTTTCAAAATGGCGCAATGCCTGGTTTTCAAATTTTTCGTGGTGCACCCGGGCAGGAATATCGCCGTAGGTCATGAAGATCGCGTTACTGGGGTGGTAATGGGTACGGTAAAAATCCTGCAATTGTTGGAAGGTTAAATCCGGAATGTGTTCCGGTTCACCGCCGCTGTTGTAGTGATAGGTGGTGGTCGGGTAAAGGTATTTACACAATGTATGCCAGAGTTGCGAGGGAACCGAACTCATGGCGCCTTTCATTTCATTAAAGACTACCCCCTTAAACACCAATTCCGAATCCGGGTTCTCCGGTTCCGCAAATTCCACCCGGTGGCCTTCCTGCGCAAAATCGAGTTCATCCAGGCGGGAAAAAAACACCGCATCCAAATAGACATCGAGCAGGTTATTAAAATCTTTACCGTTCTGGCTGGCAAAGGGGTAGGCAGTCCAATCGGAACTGGTAAATGCGTTCATAAAGGTATTGAGCGAGCGGCGCACCATCATGAAAAACGGGTCGCGCACCGGATATTTTTTACTGCCACATAACGCCGTATGTTCCAGGATGTGGGCAACGCCGGTGGAATCGTGCGGCACGGTGCGCAACGCCACCAGGAATACGTTTTCGTCGTTATCAGCCGCCAGGTGAATATGCTGCGCCCCGGTGCGTTTATGGCGATATTCTTCAACGCGGATTTTCAAGGCATCTATGGTTTGGCTGCGCAGCAATTCAAAAGCGGGATGAGTCATAAGGGCAAGTATCTCTGGAATGAACGTTAATCAGGGCGGAAGGCCAGTAATTGGGCGACAAAACCCTGCATACTGTCCAGTAGTGGCGCGTAATCGACGCAGCCCTGTTCGAGCTGGTGTAGAGCGTAACAACTTGCCTCCAGTGTGGAAAGCTGATTTTCGCTATCTGCCTTACGAACCAGGTATAGGGATGCCGGTGGATTTTCCAGCGTTAATCGCGGCAAACGTTGTAGCGAAGGATTTAAATAAAGTATCTTCCGGCTTTTGCGCCAGGTTGCATCTATCACCACTAATCGCAATGTGTCGGGTGATGTTCCTTCACCTTCCGGAATAGCGATAGGCATTTCCAATCCCAGCGCCAGGGCATCGCGGGTGGGTGGATAGAGTAGTAACGGCAGTTTTCCGTCCGCGTAAAGCATCTCATGCAAAGTTGATGGCGGCATGCTTTCATCGGCAGTACATAAATATCTTTCGCAATTTTTCAGGCTTAGTTGTAATAACCCGGCGGTGTTTTTAACATTCGTTGCTTCATTTTTATCCTGTATAACCAGCAGTTCAATACGGTTTTCGATGTCCCTGACCAAATGGCAAAGGCAATTGCGCAAGGGGCGCAAGCATCGCGTGCATAAGGGGCGTTTTTGGGCAGGCGCTAACATTAATAAGGGCTAACAGGTGAGGCAGGGTGCAGCTCCTGCAATTGGTAGCGAATAATATGGGCAAGTGTTTGCGCCTGTGATTGGTCAATGAGCAAACGCTTGCTCTGCGCGGTCATCGCCTTAATTGCCGCTTCGCGTTGGCTGGCGCTGGATCGCGTGTGGTTAATCTCCAGGTAACACAGCTGTTGCGGTACCCGGCCGCGAAAATAACGGGCTCCCGCCTTGCCTGATGTATGTTCTCGCCAGCGGCGCGCCATATCCGTTGTGATTCCGGTGTAAACTTGTCGATCACTGGTGAGGATCATGTAAACAAACCAGTTGTTGGTTACTGTCATGGATAAAATAAATGGCAGGAATGGATAGGTGATTTTATTTTCCCGGGCGAAGAATGGCAAAAGAATCAGCACAGCAAGATCGCAATTTTGATGACCTTGCGCAACGGTTTAAGAAAAATATTTATGGCGGCTTAAAAGGCGATATCCGCCTGGCTGTGTTGGAACGGGATTGTAAAGCTAATTTGCCCGTCTTTCCCGGCAATACCGATTGTGCAAGGCCCTGGCGTATTTTAGATGCGGGAGGGGGGCAAGGGCAGTTTTCGTTGCAGTGGGCCAAGGCGGGGCATGAAGTTGTGATCTGCGACATTTCCGCCGAAATGCTCAGGCTCGCTGAAGAACAAGTTAACGCACAGCAATTGGCGCCGCGGGTACGTTTGATCCATGCAGCGATTCAGGATCTACATTTGCATTTGGGAAAGGACACGCAATTTGATTTTGTTATTTGCCATGCCGTAATGGAGTGGTTGCAGGAGCCTCAGCAATTGCTGCCTTGCTTGCTCCAATATATGGCGCCGGGTGCTTATTTATCGCTGATTTTTTATAATCTGCATTCGTTGGTCTATAAAAATTTGCTGCGCACCAATTTCAAAAAAATTATTAACCGGGATTTCGGTGGCTCGCGCGGGAGCCTGACGCCGATCAACCCGCTGGATCCTCTGCAAGTATTGGCGTGGGTAGATGCGTTGCCGCTAACTACCTTGTGCTACAGCGGAATCAGGGTATTCCATGATTATATTTTTAATGAGGAACACCGCGCTCGCGAACCCGAAAATCTATTGCGGTTGGAGCTGGAGTTTTCGCAGTGCGAACCCTATCGATCTCTAGGGCGCTATATTCATTTGTTGCTGCAACGACACGGTTAAAACAGCAATCAATTTTGCAAAATCCTGAGCAAATAATCCCGCGCCTGGTTGATTTTCGCAGCAAGGTAATCATTGCCTCCCCGATCCGGATGCAATTTTTGAATCAAGCGGCGATGCGCATCCTGAACCATTATGGCGGTGATGTCCCCGCTGTTGATATCTCCATCCAATCCAAGGATTCCAAGTGCCTCCGCTGTTGTCATATTACCGGTGTGGTTGGCCGGCGGTGTTTGTTTTTCTTGTTGCTGCGTTTGCTCTGCTTTTTTTCGTTGCAGCCAGAAGGGTAACAGTTGGGTAACCAGCCCGTAAGCATTCCGTAGGAAGGGAATCAACGCACCTAACGCGGCACCGACCCAATGCATTCGCCCGGTAACAACCAGCAACACCAAAATTCCAAGGAATGCACCCACTCCGATGCGCCATAAGGTTTTTCGTTTTTGTTCAGCGTTCATTTTTTTATAGCGACCAAAGAAAATGATCACACAGGTCACTATTACTGCAAAGAGCAGGATCTTGAGCACAAAGCCTCCAGGACGGAAAGGGTCGGTTTAATTGGCAGTATTATAGGCGGCTACTTTTTTATGTCGATACCCGGCTTATGCCCATGATATGGGCCTCCGTAGCCGGTTAAGCCGATGATGGGACTGACCGGGTCTGGTGGGTGCATGGCATTATGAATGTTTTTATCGATGTGTTGTCTTTTTATTAAGGTTTTGTCTATGTTGGACTAATTAATGCAAATCAAACCTGAAAACGATTGATACAATAAGGCTCACCATATTCATTTCGGGGACCAGTTATGGGGTTTTCGCCTTCTGCTGTTACCACTATGTACTTGTGCAGATTAATGTTCCTGTTGGTGAGCCTTTTTATAGCGGGTTGTGGTGGCGGTTCCTCAAATTCGCATTCATCAAATAAAGCAAGTTTCTCACTTGGCAGTTCCCAGTTATCGGTGGTTGCCAGTTCGTCCCCCAGTGCAAATTTTACAAGCCCGCGTTCATCATCTTCTTCGTCTGCCAGGGTGCCTATCAGTGGCGTGGTGACCTATGACTTTGTTCCCCACACAACGAATGGTTTGAATTATGCAGCTACAGTTGCGCGGCCGGCACGTGGGGTATTGGTGGAGTTACTGGACGAAAGTAATCAGGTATTAGCAACCACGGCAACCAATCATGAAGGCAAATATTCACTGGATGCAACGCGGGACAAGTTGGTTAAAATCAGGGTAAAAGCGCAATTATTAAATCAGTCACCCGGCTGGAATTTTAAAGTCACTGATAATACCCAGGGAAATACCCTGTACGCTATGGGTGGCAGTTTAATTGCGGCAACAGAGGCCACAGGTATACGTGATTTACATGCATCCTCCGGATGGGGGGGAAGCAGTTATACGGGGCCGAGGGTTGCGGCACCGTTTGCAATATTGGATTCAATTTATATCGGCGTTGAACGTATCCAATCAACGGGCCAACAGGGTAGTTACCCGGCGTTGGAGTTGCGTTGGAGCGACAAAAATAAAACGGCGGAAGGGCAGCTTTCCCTGGGTGAAATCGGCACCAGTTTTTTTCAGGGCGATGCCATTTATATCCTCGGTGATGAGAATAATGATACCGATGAATATGATCGCCATGTGATTTTGCATGAGTGGGGGCATTACGTGGAAACCAATTTTTCCCGATCGGATAGCATTGGTGGTGACCACACACCCGATGAAAAACTCGATATGCGTGTCGCTATGTCCGAGGGCTTCGCTAACGCGTTTTCAGCGATGATTCTGGATGATCCTGAATATCGTGACTCAAGTGGCCCTGCGCAAGCGGATGGTTTTTTTTACAATGTTAGCCAAAAAAATAACTATGAGCGCGGTTGGTATTCAGAGGCCTCGGTACAATCGGTAATTTATAATTTTTATACCAGCAGTAATGGGAAGGTTGCAGGTAATTTTGCGGATATCTTCCACATTATCAATGCGGATAACTACGTGGGCTCCAATGCCTTGATATCCATCTATGTGTTTGCCGACCAGTTACGAAAAAATATGCCCGCTCAAACGCTTCCTTTCAATAGTCTGCTGAATGAGCAAAATATAGAAGTAACCGATGAATACGGTTCGGGTGAAAGCAATTCAGGGGGATATACAGGTAACCTGCCGATTTATAAAAATTTGTCCTTAAACAATGTGGCTGTGAGAGCCTGCAGCACCAATATTTTCGGGTCCTACAATAAATTGGGCAATGCGCAGCATTTCCTCATCAATATAGCAGCAAGCGGAAATTATCAATTTACTGCACGGGAAATGGGCGAAGATTCCGGCAATGCGAATCCGGATTTATATTTGTACCGTAGCGGTTACCTGATTGGTATGGCGGAAAATATTGATGTTGGCCAGGAAAACATTTCCCGGTTTTTAACAGCGGGGATTTATACATTGGAGCTGGTTGATGGGCGAGTCGTAGATGTTGATGAAACCTCCCAAATTACCGCGTGTTTTGATGTGCAAGCTCATCCAATCAATTAACAGGGGTAACCGGAAATGAATAAAACCAAGGTTTTTTACCTGGTCTTGACCGCGTTAATGGCAATGTTGGTGTGTGGATGTAGCGATAAGTCTTTTTTTGGAAAAAAAGTTAATGCCGGTGTTGTTCACGCACAGGAAAATCGGGAATCCAAACCCTCCCGGGGCAAACCGGGGGCGTCAGTCAGAATGGAAAATTCGCAGCCTTTTTACCTTGAATCCCCGGGAGTAGCTGACCTGGATGTATTATTATCGGCAGCAGCTTCGGCGGGCAATATGCAAGTTGATGTCGCTGTCGGGCAGGGGGTGGAATTGTTATCCTCCCAATCCCGCTTCGATTTTGCACTGACCAGCAATGGGATTTATAAATTACCTCTGCAAATTTCAGCGGCTGGGGAAGGGCGGTTTTACATTAACCTTCACGTGCGCATCACCAACGGCCAACAACAACAAACCAAAGTAATTACCGCTGTGATTCAGGTAGGAGCATTAGCTGCCAGGGCACTCAAGATACAAGATGATGGCCTGAATGATGATGAATCCGCTGTGATAGAGTTGCCGGCGCAGGAGACCGTAAGACCCTCGCAATAAATACATCCAGGTGTCAATCATGTATTGGTACGCACAGTTGTTTATAATGGCCGGCAATTAACTGGCCATTTATTTTGTTAACGAGGTATCTTTATGTCAAACCAACGCCTGCCTGCTGAATGGGAACCACAAGATGCCGTCATGTTGACCTGGCCGCATAAAAATACGGCGTGGAATTGGATTCTGGATGAAGTTGTAGAGCTTTACGAAGCCTTGGCCACTGTCATCAGTGATTATGCCGATGTCATCATTGCAGCACCTGAAACCGAATTGGATACAGTGCGATTGCGCTTGGAAGCCATGGGCGCACCAATGGAATATATTTATTTATATCCTTGTAAAAGTAACGATACCTGGGCGCGCGACCATGGCCCCTTAACCGTCGAATCGGTCGAAGGATTTAAACTGCTTGATTTTAAATTTAACGGGTGGGGCAATAAATTCGCACATGACCTGGATGATCAAATTACTTCCCAATTATTTGTACAAAAGGCCTTTCCCCATGCACGCCTGGAACCGCAAAACTGGGTATTGGAGGGCGGTTCGATTGAAACCGACGGCAAAGGAACTTTGTTAACTACCTCATCGTGCTTGTTAAATAAAAATCGCAACCCGGATTTAGGTAAAGATGAAATAGAGGCGCGATTAAAATCGGCATTCGGTGTGCAAAAAATAAATTGGCTGGACTACGGTTATCTGGCTGGTGATGATACCGATAGTCACATCGATACATTGGCACGTTTGTGTCCCGATAACACCATTGTTTATACCGCTTGCGATGACAAGGAAGATGAACATTACGAAGCGTTAAAGAAAATGGAAGAACAATTAAAGACATTTACCAATGCCATGGGCGAACCATACCGACTGTTACCGCTTCCATGGGCTGGGGCGGTGTCAGGTCGTGATTCCGGTGCGCGCTTGCCATCAACCTATGCCAATTTTTTAATTGTAAACGAAGCTGTATTGGTGCCTATATACGATTTGCCAATGGATGAAGAAGCGCTGGAGGTTATTTCGCAAGCATTCCCCGGTTACGAGATAATGGGCATTCCCTGCTTATCACTTATTGAACAAGGCGGAAGTTTGCATTGTATTACTATGCAAATTCCGGAAGGTGTATTGGAGTTACTGTGATGCAAAAAAAAGATTCCCGTAAATCCTTGAATGTTGGTTTGGTCCAACAATCGTGTAGTGCCAATGCTGATGATAATTTTGCAAAAACCATAGCGCAAATCCGTATTGCTGCGTCTCGGGGCGCTGAGCTGGTGGTGCTCCAGGAATTGCACCGCGGCCCCTATTTTTGCCAGCAGGAAATGTCGGGATATTTTGACCTGGCGGAGCCAATCCCTGGCCCCAGCACGCGAGCCCTGGGGGATTTAGCAAAGGAATTGGATATAGTTATTGTGGCTTCCTTGTTTGAAAAACGTGGAGTAGGGCTGCATCACAATACCGCCGTTGTTATTGAGCGCGATGGAATTATTGCCGGTAAATATCGCAAAATGCATATTCCGGATGATCCAGGCTATTACGAGAAATTCTATTTTACGCCGGGCGATTTAGGGTTTAATCCAATACAGACATCCGTTGGTAAGCTGGGCATATTAGTCTGTTGGGATCAGTGGTTTCCGGAGGCTGCCAGGTTAATGGCGATGGCCGGAGCAGAGTTGCTGATCTATCCCACGGCTATCGGTTGGTCGCCGGAAGAAGTTGCCGATGAACAGGCTCGCCAACGCGAGGCCTGGATTACTATTCAACGCGGCCATGCGATTGCCAACGGTTTGCCCGTTATCAGTGTTAATCGTGTAGGGCACGAGCCTGATCCCGCAGGTGGAGCCGGGTTAAATTTCTGGGGCAGCAGTTTTGTTGCAGGACCCCAGGGCGAATTTTTGTGGGCGGCAAGTACGGATCAGGAAGAAACCCAGGTAGTCGCTGTAGATTTATCGCGAAGCGAAGCGGTGCGACGCATGTGGCCCTATTTGCGAGATCGCCGAATTGATCATTACGGAGACTTGTTAAAGATCTACCGCGATTAATATGAGACAGGTTCCGGTAAGGTTGTGTTTACCGGAACCAGTGGTGGGAATATTTCCAATCGTCTAGACTGCCATCTCCACATTATTCATTTATCACCCTCGTGCTATGGATTCATTGTCTTCCGGTTATTTCTGCCTTTTAGGGGACTCGCCCTGCCGATTCGCGCAAGAATTACAGAATTTGCGCGAGCAGGTCAGCTTGTTAAAAGAACAAGTGCGGACGGACGCACTCACCGGTCTTTATAATTTCAGGTTTTTTTCCGATACCTTGCCGCTTGAAATGGAACGAGCCCGCCGTTCATTCCAGGCATTATCCCTCATTGTTTTGGATATCGATCATTTCAAGAAATTTAATGATACATGGGGACATGAATTGGGAAACCAGGCGTTGACCTTGGTTGCAAACCTCATCAGGTTAACGATTCGCAAGCTGGATTATGCCTGTCGTTTCGGCGGTGAAGAATTTATCATCCTATTGCCTAACACCGATTTAGGCCAGGCAAGAAGTGTTGCAGAACGTTTGCGTGAGGTAATTCAAAATACCCCCCTCCTGCACAATGGCCATACCTTATCGATAACCGCGAGCCTGGGGGTTGGCGAGTTTCGCGCGAATCACAGCGATACCCCAGAGGGGTTTGTTGAACGTGTTGATAGTTTACTTTACGAGGCAAAAAATGATGGCCGCAATCGTGTGAAGTCTTCAGTAATCGATTCGGCTCTTGTGCAATCAACAGTAACACCGGATGAGAAGGCGGCACTTGTCGATTTATTTGACAATCGAGATGATTAGCTGCCGGATTACATTTGGCTAGCGACTGTGTGCTACTTTCAACATCCACCAATTTCCGGAGCAATTCATTGATGACTTTTCCCAAGGTAGGTAACCTCGCCCCCTTGTTCACCTTGTCGGACTCTAATGGCAATTCCGTTTCATTAAAAGACTTCAAAGGCAAGAGCAACGTTGTTGTATATTTTTATCCAAAAGCATCCACACCGGGTTGTACGGTGCAGGCTTGCGGTATTCGGGATACCCATGAAAAATTCGCCGCATTAGAGACAGTTGTTCTGGGAATAAGCCCGGATCCAGTGGCAAAATTACAAAAATTTGTAAATAAATATAATTTAAATTTCAATTTATTGGCTGATGAAGATCATTCCATTGCTGAAAAGTATGGAGTCTGGGGTTTAAAAAAATTCATGGGGCGGGAATTTATGGGAATTTTGCGCACAAGCTTTTTAATTAATAAAGAAGGGCGGCTCGTGCATATTATGGATAAGGTAAATACTAAAACCCACGATCAAGACATGCTCGCGCTTATAGGTAAGGGTATTTAGAGAGGCCTTAATATAATGTTGGGTGATATGGAAAATTATATTTTGCACATAATTCCAAAGCATGTCGCTTTGTGCAAAATAAAGTGCGATTATAATTCGCCCAATTAATAACTCGAACCAGCACGGGAAGGTTTTGGCACTGATAATGCATTCTCAACGCTACACTACACTTCCTTTAGATTTTAACAAACGCCCTTGCTCGGCAAAGGAGACGGCTGGATGATCCAACTACAGCGCATTTACCGTAACAGTGAACATTTTTCAGAAAACTCATTCGAAGGCTCGGAGGTCAGGTCATACCCTGAATATTTGGCCATGGCTGAAATTCCAAAATATGAAGGGGTTTCTGCCAGGGTAATCGACGCGTTAAAACAGCGTGTTGGCCGGGATGATCTATCAATAGATCGAATTGCCGAGGACCTCAAACTTTCCAAGCGAACCCTGCAACGCCGGTTGCAACAGCAAGGTGCAAATTTTGCGCAGTTGCGAGATGTGTTGCGTTTCCATTATGCGATTAAGTACCTCATTGATGAGCACATGAGTGTGGACACGGTTTCCAAGTCACTGGATTTTTCAGATCGCACCAGTTTCACCAATGCCTTTAAACGCTGGACCAGTTTGTCCCCCAGCGTATTCAGAAAATTGTTCAGGGATTACGCCTGATCAATCTTTTCACTTCCCTTCTGGTTAAGTTGCGCTAATTGCTTGCCTGTTGCAAAACAGGTAGAGTTAGCGCTCTTTATTCTATGAGGTTAGATTCATGAGTTTCTTTATTGCGTCCGCCGTGGCCCAGACTCAGGCCGCACCTGCTTCGCAAGGTAATCCAATGATTACATTGTTGATGTTTGGTGGCATGTTTTTATTTATGTACTTATTGATTATTCGTCCTCAGCGCAAGCGTCAAAAAGAACACCAAAATCTGGTTGCAGCCCTGGCCAAGGGCGATGAGGTAATTATGACCAGCGGAATGCTTGGTAAAATTATCAAAGTTGATGAAAATTATGTTGTGCTTGAAACGGGAAATAATGTAGAGCTTAAATTCCAAAAGGTTGCTGTGCACGCGGTATTGCCTAAAGGGACAATCAAATCCATAGATGCTGCCTGATCAGCTAGTGGTAAAAAGGGGCTTAGGCCCCTTTTTTATTCCCGATATTTCACCAGCCCTGGTTTTTACACTAATAAAAATGATGCGGACTTAACTTATGGAGTTAATACAACAGATTGTTACCTGGCTGAATGGCATGGTATGGGGACCTGCCATGCTCATACTTATCTTGGGGACGGGATTTTTCCTGATGGCAATGCTGAAGGGAATGCCGCTGCTAAAATTGGCCCTGGGTTTCAAACTAATGTGGGGCGGACGGGAAAAAGGTGATCAATCGACCGGCGACGTCAGCCCTTTCCAGGCACTGATGACATGCCTTTCAGCAACGGTCGGTACGGGTAATATCGCCGGTGTAGCTACGGCCATTTTCCTGGGCGGTCCCGGCGCCTTGTTTTGGATGTGGTGTACAGCCCTGGTGGGTATGGCCACTAAATACTCGGAAATTGTTTTGGCCGTTCATTTCCGTGAAAAAGATGAAAAAGGTGAATACATTGGCGGACCCATGTATGCAATAAAAAATGGATTGGGTAAACGCTGGGCGTGGCTTGGTTTTGCATTCGCCCTTTTCGGGGGGTTTGCCGGTTTTGGGATCGGAAATATGGTGCAGGCCAACAGTATGGCGGAGGTATTGGAATCAACCTTCCATATTGAGCGTTGGATAACCGGATTGGTAACAACAATTATTGTTGCAATTGTAGTCCTTGGGGGCATACAGCGAATTGCAAAGGTTTCCGCATCACTGGTGCCATTTATGTGCGTCGGTTACGTGGTTATGTCATTGGTTGTACTGGTAATTTATGCTGATCGTATTCCAGCTGCACTTGCGTTGATTTTTGAGCACGCTTTCACACCGGCGGCGGCCACAGGAGGTTTCGCGGGGGCAGCGGTATTGATGGCGATCCAATATGGTGTAGCGCGAGGTATTTTTTCCAATGAGGCAGGCTTGGGAACTGCCGGCATTGCCCAGGCGGCTGGTACTACAAACAGTCCGGTGCGGTCAGGGTTGATTGGAATGATAGGTACCTTCATCGATACCATAGTTGTTTGTAGCATGACCGGATTGACCATTATTTGCTCCGGTGTTTGGAATAGCGGTATCAAAGGGGCGAGTTTATCAAGCGCAGCGTTCGAAACAGCCTTGCCGGGTGTAGGCGCATACCTACTGGCTATCGCTTTGTTAATTTTTACATTTACCACCATTTTAGGGTGGGGGTACTACGGGGAAAAATGCTGGATATATCTTGCCGGGAGGAAAACTGTACTGCCATTTCGAATAGTCTGGGTGTTTGCAGTGTTTGGTGGAGCGGTTTTTCAGTTGGATTTTGTCTGGTTATTGGCTGATACCCTAAACGCATTAATGGCAATTCCAAACCTGATAGCGCTTTTGTTGTTAAGTCCCGTCGTGCTCGCCCTCACCAGGAATTATTTTGACAATAAAGAAAATAATAAAGCGCCATCGCCATCTATAGACAATTAGCGGGACGAGGAAGCCCTGCAATTTTACTCGCAACTTTTGCCGGGCTAGGTGGAAACAATTGTAAAAGGTAAATGCTTTTTCCTTTTTCCGGGCCAAGTTTTTTTTCTGTATATTTCACCAGCGCTCGCATGGCTGGTGAAATTTCAAATTCGCGATAAAACTCCTGTAATAAAAAAATTATTTCCCAGTGTGCTTCCGTTAGGCAGATATTCTCCTGTTGGGCAATCGCTGTAGCTGCTTCCGCAGTCCATTCCTGCAAATCCTTAATATAGCCATCCTGATCCACTGCTATTGCCCGGCCATTAATTTCAAGGTGCATGCTAATACCAGCTTTGTACGCACTTGTGATCAAGTGCTAGTTTGACAAAACCATCATAATTAATCATTTGGATCTGGCTGTAAATTTTTTTTTCAATGCCGCGCGCACCCACATCCTCTGATAAAGCATAAATATTTATGCCGCGATTAATCAGGTCCAAAAGGGCGATTGCATCAGGCGAATTTGAGATTCCTCCAAAAACGCCATCTTCTATGAGTAACAGGGCATCTTCATTTGCACAAACCGCTATGCAGGACTTTAATGCACTGTGAGTAAACGGTGATTTGTTAACTGTATGCAAGATACCCATAAATTAAAAACTCAGTATATGCGTTTGCTGGCCCATTAATTCCGCAACTTGATGGTTGTTTAAAACGGTCAAACTCTCAATAGCCAATTCATCGAGGGCTATTCTTCTTTGTTCAAGTGACTCCCTGTGGACGTAAACATTTTCGATGTCATAAAAAGGCAAGGCGGACACTATCGCGGATAAATTTTTTTGTGCAATGTTTTTCCCGTTTTGGTCCTTAAGCAATTGGAATACACCGTCGTCCATAAAAAGTATGTGCACTTCCTGCTCATAGACTGCCGCTGTCAACGCGGCGTCCAAGGCTTCCCTGGCAAGAGGGTTGCCATAAGGTGCGTGGCGACTGATGAATAATAATTTTTTTTGCATCTGTGCTGTTAATTTCCGAAAGTTATTACCCGGTCTGCCGCTACTGTCGCGTCAACCAATTGCCCAAGCCCGCCTAATGTGAATCCAGTGGCTAGGTTTTCGGTATCTTTTTGATAGCGCAATGATTCCTCCTTATTTATAAGTCCGCGCTTTAACGCAGCGGCAATACACACCACCAGGTCTATGCCATGTGTGCCGGCCAACTCCTGCCATGCAGTGTAAAGGTCCAATTCATCTTGCGGAGGGGCAGCAAGCCTTGTTGCGTTATGTATGCCGTCTCCATAAAAAAATACGCGGTGAAGCTGGTGTCCCTGCGCAAGTAGTGAATTTGCAAATTGATAAGCACTATAACTAGCTTGTGATGAATAGGGAGCAGAAAGAACGTTAATAGCGAAGATCATGATGAATCAGCTTAAAAAAATAAGGCTCCACAAAGGGAGCCTCGAAATGAGTTTGTTTGAAATTAATTGTCATTGGATACATCCAATAGATGCAACAGGCTGTTGAATAAGTTGACTATAGACAGGTACAAACTGGTTGTAGCCAGGATGTAATTAGTTTCGCCACCATGAATAATTTCGCTTGTTTGATAAAGAATCAACGCCGACATCAGTAACACAATGCCGGCGGAAAACGCTAAATGCAGTCCCGAAAATTGATAACCAAAAAAAGATGCACCGAATAAAAATAACATTATTGCCAACATTAGCATTACTCCGACGACAACGAAGCCACCGAGGAAGCTGAAGTTCTTACGGGATGCCAGAACGTAAGCAGATAAGCCGATAAAAATCGCAGCTGTACCGCCTAATGCTTGCATAATAATGGCGGTACCATTTTCCATTGCGAGATATCTGTTCAGAATGGGGCCGAGACTTGCACCAATCAGGCCGGTGAAGACGAATACCACAGCCAAACCGGTTGCGGAATTTGCTGTTTTAGGCAGGACAAACCAAATCAGGGCTAATGCGATAAGGCTCATCATTAATCCTGCTCCATGGCCAATGCCAGCCGCCAGCGCGCCGCCAGCGCAAATAGCGCTAAATGCCAGGGTCAGCCCAAGCAAGAAATAGGTATTGCGCAATACTTTACTAACTTCGCTTTGGCTCAACACCTGAGTCGAATGAGTTTGATAAACGTCTTGCATGTTGAACTCCATCAATGTGCCAGGGATTAGAGAAAATAAATTGATAATACAAAGCTAAATAAATAAAGCCAAGGTAAATCTGGCGTAGGGTATTACTTAGTGGGGAGCGGATGGAATGAGTTCAATAGGGAAAATGATGAATGTTAATTCGACGGAAATTAATGGCGGCAATAAAAAAGGCATTTGATTGCTCAAATGCCTTGTGTATGGCGGAAGGGCAGGGATTTGAACCCTGGGTAGGCTCGCACCTACGCCGGTTTTCAAGACCGGTGCATTAAACCACTCTGCCACCCTTCCGAGTGCGGCAAATTATACATAGCTTTTTTCATTGGGCAAGAGAAAATCCTAATTTTAATATCCGAACATGCAGATCAAAAATGGCTGGTTAATTTTATTGATTATAAAAAAGCCGAATTGATTTCAATTCGGCTTTTTTGGGATTAGCGCCAACAGTGGTTGTTACTGCTCGCTATTGTTTCGCTTGTTTAAGCGGGGATCATTGAGTGGCCTGTTAATGGGGCGTGGATTATGGTCCACGTTGGGGGGTAGGCTCGTATCCAACGCGCGGGAAGCCTGGCCTTCTA
>CAMLKG010000009.1 GCA_946480695.1 uncultured Cellvibrio sp. | reverse complement strand
CAAGGGTGCGGTAATCGGTGCGGGGAGCGTGGTTAACAGGGATATTCCGGAAGCGGTAGTCGCCGCCGGCAATCCTTGCCGGGTCATTAAGTCCCTGGATGACGGTAAGGGTTAATCGAGGATAATATGTGGTAAAAAACGTGAGGAATCCTTGGTGATCAGGGTGGCATCCTCACGAATACAAATGCCTGCCGCGCTATCGCCTACAATCCAACTTCCCAGCATGGTGTAAGTGTCGGCATTACGATGTTCGTCGCGGAATTTTGGCAAGGCATGCAAAGCCTGGCGAACATATCGGCCATCGTTATATGGACCTTGGGCAGAAATTATTTCACCGCTTTCAGTCATTAAATCCACGTTGGCCCCTTCACGTGAAAATAAAGGCTTGCGCACCCAGCCTGCCCCCATGGGTTCGCTTTTGGGCGTTTCAAAAAAAGCGGGCAACAAATTCGGATGGTTGGGATAACGCTGCCAAAGCAAAGGCAAAATACCCTTGTTGGATAACAACATTTTCCAACCCGGTTCGATAATTTGTGTCTGGCTGCTCACAACCACCCGCGCAAATTCTTCCTGCAACATAAACTCCCACGGATAGAGTTTGAATAAACCATTGACTGGCTGGTTTTCCAAATCCACCAGTTGGCCGTGCAATTCCCCGAGATCCTCAATGGCAATGTAGCGCGCATCCACCCCGGCCTGGGTTGCAATATCCATGAGGTAATCGACAGTCCCTTTGTCTTCTACACTTTCGCGTACGCTCGCAAAATAAAACGGCTGGGCGAGGTTCAATTCACGGAAAGCTTGCTCAAGTTTATCCTGCAATGAATTGAATTGATCCGCGTGCGCGGGCAATGCACCGGCATTGATTTGGTCTTCTAGCCAAACCCATTGGAAAAAACCGGTTTCAAATAAAGAGGTCGGAGTGTCGTAATTGAGTTCCAATAATTTTGCGGGCCCGCTGCCGTTATAAACGAGATCCATACGGCCATATAAATGCGGCTGCCCCTTATTCCAGGAGTTCCACACATAACTCCAGAAATCCCGTGGAATATCCAGCAGTGTGAGCATTTCCTCGCTGCGGGTAATATCACCCACCATATCCATTACCATCTGGTGCAGCTCTTCGGTGGGCGCCTCCAGGTCATTTTCAATTTGCTGTAATGAAAATTGGTAATACGCGGTTTCATCCCAATAGGGTTCGCCATCGAAAGTGTGAAATTTAAAACCCACGTCTTCCGCGTAAGTGCGCCAATCAGCGCGCTCGGCAATGCTCACACGTTTCATGCATTAACCACCAAACCCGGTTGCGGGCGCACGTTTTACCGCTTGCGCACCAAAGCCACCGCGACGAACCACTTGTCCCGCCTGGGGTTGCACTTGCGAAGGTTTCAAGGTGATAGGACCAATACCTTTCGCAACAGGCGCGTTGGTTGCCGTGCGAAAAGTCGCACGATCATCGCGCGATTTGTACAGCGGTTGCGTGGGCACTTTTGATGCTGCACCCGACTGTAAATTTTGTGCCGCGCCACCGCGATTCATCATTTGCCCCATCATATATCCCATCATCATCGGCATGAAAAAACTGCCACTCGATGCGGTTTGCTGGGGTGCCGTTTCGCAATTGCCCGCCCCGAAATCAGTTTCGCATTCCTCTTTCGAAACGTATTTGGGCGCAACCTGCGGATGCAATGCCTTGGCCGCGTCGTAGTCGGCTTTACACTGTTCCGGCGTGTTAAATGAAGCGGCAGCGCATTCACTCGGTGTTTCATACACCAGCGCTTGCTCGCGCTCTTCCCCGCATCCGGCTAACAATAAGGTTGTTGCAGGAACCATCAATACCAAAGCAGCTTTTTTACTACGTTTCATTGTTCGCATCCTGTAAAAATTAATAGCTCATACATGCGGCGTTTATCATGCCGATTGCGATAGCAATGGCGGCGGAAAAAATCCCCGTTGCAATTTCACCGCGATCAACACGCTCTGACAATTGTTTAAGGCTAACGCGTAACACCACAAACGTAAGCACTTGCACGACTAACGCCACCGCGCCCCAGATCGCGCAATCCAGTAATGACAACGAATGCGTAATCGCGCTGGACAAGGGCCAGGCAAACCCGATCACCGCGCCGCCAAACGCCAGGGCAGCCGCAGGATTATTGGCGCGAATCAATTCAAGTTCACTGTGGGGCGTGATCCAGGTGTATAAGCGGATAAAAACCAGCAGCAAAATAATCGCCACTGCAAAATAGGCGAGGAAAGGTGGCAGGCCATTCAGGGATGAAAGTGTGGTTGCTAACATAGAATTTTCCTTGATCACAGGTAAGCCGGATATAAAGACCGGGGATTCTGCCATAAAAGCCGGGATGGCACTATGATCGCAGCAAATACACCTGGAAAAGATTTTTAATATTTTCCATTGGTTTTTTCTTTTCTTTTGCGAGTCTGGCACACTCGGCAACATTTAAGTGATTCAGGGAATAACTATGAAATCAATTCAGCATTCGCTTGCGCGCGCGCAAATTCACCTGCTGGTTTGTGTTTGCATCATCACCAGTGCGTGCAGTGATCGCGACAACCACCTTGCATTAGGCACCCTGGAGCGGGATCGCATCATCCTTAAGGCGACGGCGGCGGAGATTATCACCCGTGTTCCGGTGGCCGAAGGTGCTGCGGTTGCGGAGGGCGACCTGCTATTGCAATTGGATGACCGCCGCCAGCGCGCGCTGGTTGCCAAGGCCGAAGCCAGCTTATTGGGCGCCCGGGCGATCCTTGCCAAATTGCAAAACGGTAATCGCCCCGAAGATATAGCGGCGGCACGCTCACAAGTGAAAGGCGCCGAAGCGCAGTTAACCGAAGCCCAGAAAACGTTTGACCGCGCCCAAACCCTGGTGACGCGCCAGTTGGCCGGTGCCGCTGAACTGGATAGCGCCCGTGCCCGGCGCGATTCGGCCCAGGCCAATGTGGACAATGCGCGCGAGCACCTGTTATTGCTAACCAATGGCGCCCGCGAGGAAGACCTGCAACAAGCCGAGGCGCAGGCCGCATTGGCACAGGCGGCGCTGGAGCTGGAGCAACATAACCTGGCAGAATTGAGCATCCGCGCGACCCGCGCCGCACGGCTGGATCATTTGCCTAAACACCTGGGCGAACGCACCCTAATCGGGGAAGCTGTAGCGACCTTATTGGATGCGGGCGCGCCCTATGCCCGTATTTATGTGCCGGAAACCCATCGTTTGCGGGTGAAGGCCGGCGACTCGCTAGTCATACATATCGATGGTTTGGCAGAAGCCCAAACCGGCAAGGTGCGCTGGATCTCGCAGGACCCCGCCTTTACCCCCTATTTCGCGCTTAACTCCACTGACCGGGCACGCTTGATGTACCTCGCTGAAGTGCAACTCCCCGACACCGCCCGTGACTATCCCAGCGGTTTACCGGTGCAAGCCGAACTGCCGGATAACCGGGACTGAGGACAAGGAACGGATATGGCAGATTGGGCGATCGAAACCCGGGGGTTAACCCGCCGCTTTGGCGATTTTGTCGCGGTTAATAACCTGGACCTGCAAATTCCTCCCAAAAGTATCTACGGCTTCCTCGGCCCCAATGGCTGCGGCAAATCCACCAGCATGCGTTTAATCACCGGGCTGCTTACACCCAGCGGAGGAACCATTCGGGTGTTGGGCATGGAGATTCCGGCCCAGGCCGAACAACTGCGCCGCCGGCTGGGTTATATGACCCAGAAGTTTTCCCTGTATGAAGACCTGACTGTGCAGGAAAACCTGCGTTTTATGGCACAGATCTACAACCTGGATAAACACCAAAGCAGGCAGCTTATTGATCAGCAGCTAAGCCGTTATCAACTCAATGAACGCAAACAGCGCCTCGCCGGTTCGCTGAGCGGTGGCCAGCGCCAGCGCCTCGCCCTGGCGGCGGCGACGCTGCATCAACCCGAGCTATTGATCCTGGATGAACCCACCTCGGCGGTAGACCCGGAAAACCGCCGCGACTTTTGGGAAAAGCTGTTCGATTTATGTGACGGTGGAACCAGCATCCTCGTTTCCACCCACTATATGGACGAAGCTGAGCGCTGCCATGGAATAGCGATTATGGAAGCCGGGGTTAAGCGCGCCGATGGCCCGCCTGCGAAACTCATGCGCGATTTGGGAGCGAGTGTGGTGGAAATCGATGGCGAGAACCTGCGCCTGCTGAAACAGCAACTCGGGGGACTCCCCGAAGTGGTGTCCACCGCACAGCAAGGCACCCATTTGCGGGTGCTGGTTAACGCGGATATTAGTGACCCCGAAGCCTGGCTGCGCACCTATCACCCGGAGCTGGTGGCTGGTCGCCAGATCCACCAGGTACGCCCCAGCCTGGAGGATGTATTCGTCCATTGCACCGGCGGTGAAAACGGAGGTTCGCGCCAATGAATGTCTTGAGCCGCAGCTTGCAACGAATCGGCGCCATTGTGTTCAAGGAATTGCGCCAGCTTACCCGCGATCGCCCGACCTTCGGCATGATCGTGATGGTGCCGCTGATCCAATTGCTGTTGTTCGGTTTCGCCATTAATACCAATGTGCGCGATTTGCCGGTAGGGGTCGTGGATTTAAGCCATACGCAAGCGGCCCGCCACCTGGTTGCCGATGTGGAGGCAACCCAGGTGGTCCGCTTCAGCCAGGCCTATCCAACCCCGCAGCAGGCTGAAGATGCCATCCGCCGTGGCCAGGTCCACGCGGTATTGGTGATTCCCGAGGATTTCGGCCAGCGCCTGCAAGACAGCCGCCCTATCGCCCAATGGCTTATTGACGGGTCGGACACCATGGTTAGCAACGCCTTGCTCGCCCTGCAACAAATGCCTTTCGCCAGCGGGTTTGAACCCCAGGCAGCACAACAACGAAAGAGCACCTTTGAAATCGCACTCTTCTTTAACCCCGCGCGACGCTCGGCGGTAAACATTGTTCCGGGGTTGGTAGCGATAGTGCTGACTATGACGATGGTGATGTTTACCTCCGCAGCCCTGGTGCGCGAGCGGGAACGCGGTAACCTGGAATTGCTGATCACAACACCCGTGCATTCCAGCGAAATCATGATCGGCAAAATTGTACCCTACATTTTTGTCGGCCTGATCCAAATGGCTATCATCCTCGGCCTTGGCCATTTAATTTTTGATGTGCCGATTAACGGCCGCCTGGATCAACTGGTGCTGGGAGTCTTCGCCTTTATCAGCGCCAGCCTGACATTGGGCCTGCTCATCTCCACCATTGCCAAAACCCAATTGCAAGCCATGCAACTCACCGTGTTCCTGCTGATTCCCTCCATCCTGCTTTCCGGTTTTATGTTCCCCTACGAAGGTATGCCGGAAGCGGCCCAGTGGATTGCCGAAGCCTTGCCCGCAACACATTTTATCCGCATGGTGCGGGCGATAGTGCTCAGGGGCGCAACGCTGGATGACCTCTGGCCGGATTTGGTATGGCTGATCAGCTTCACCCTGCTCGGGGTAATCGCCGCCGCCATGCGCTTCAAAAAACGCCTGGATTAATTACCGTGCCACGCTGTCCCCATTGCGGCTTCTTTTATGGCCCGCATTCGCTACACTGTCAGCGTATTTCCACATTGCTTTGTCTCGCTTGCATGGCAAGCCCAACACATCAGGGAACATCATGAAAGTTAATAATATTTTGCAAACCATAGGTAATACCCCGCACATCCGCATCAATCGCTTATTCCGCAGCGACATTGAAGTCTGGATGAAAGCCGAACGCTTCAACCCCGGCGCGAGTATTAAAGACCGTATCGCCCTCGCCATGATTGAGGACGCCGAAACCAAAGGCTTGATCAATAAAGACACGATAATTATCGAGCCCACTTCCGGGAATACCGGCATCGGCCTTGCACTGGTCTGTGCCGTCAAAGGCTATCGCCTGATCCTCACCATGCCTGAATCCATGTCGATTGAACGGCGCAAATATATGAAGGCGCTGGGTGCGGAACTCGTATTAACTCCCAAAGAACTCGGTATGGGCGGTTGCATTGCCAAAGCTAATGAATTAATCGCCGAAAACCCTAATAGCTGGATGCCGCAGCAATTCAACAACCCGGCCAACGTCGAGGTTCACCGCAACACCACCGCAGGGGAAATCCTTGCCGATTTTCCCGAAGGTATCGATTACCTGATTACCGGCGTCGGCACCGGCGGCCATATCACCGGTTGCAGTGAAGTATTGAAGGAAAAATTTCCGCAATTAAAGACTTTTGCAGTGGAACCGGAAAAATCCCCGGTTATCAGCGGCGGCCAAAAAGGGTTGCACCGCTTGCAGGGCATAGGTGCGGGCTTTATCCCACAAGTATTAAATAAGGAAACGCTTGACGGCACCATCCTGGTCAGTGAAGAAAACGCATTTGAAATGACTCGCCAATGCGCATTGAAAGAAGGTATTTTTGTGGGCATTTCATCTGGCGCCACCCTCGCTGCGCTCGCGCAAAAACAAGCGGAGCTTGCTCCCGGCAGCCGCGTAATTATTTTCAGCTACGACACGGGCGAACGTTATTTATCGATTGAGGATTTGTTTTAAGAGTTTTTCCAGGCGGTATTATGCCGCTGGGCAGCTCAAATCTTCATGGATTCCAAACATCATCCTGAAGATTTGAGCCGTTGTATTACTTATTCAACCGCTACCACCACAACCGATTTAGCCGGTAACTCCAATGCGAGTTTACCGTTGGTTGCGTTCGCAGAATAAGGTTCAGGTTTTATATTGTTGGGTGCGGCGAATGTATTATGGGTGTCCATCGACTTGGCCGTTAACACCTGTCCTTTCACCGAATTCATTTTTACACCCGCCAGATTTACACTCACGGTTTCAGCCTTATTCGGGTTGGCATTGACCAGCGCCAGGTAAATTTTTCCATCTTTTGCACGCGCGGCAGTTGCACTCACTGCCGGAATGGATTGTTTACCCAAGGTGTATTTCGGTACATCTTTCAGCTCCAGCGGCAACGAGGTGGCATCCTGGAATGGCGTGTACATTTTGAATACGTGATATGTCGGAGTCAGTATCATCTTTTCCTTATCGGTCAGGATCATTGCCTGCAATACGTTAACCATTTGCGCGATGATACTCATGTGTACGCGGTCAGCGTGCTTGTGGAAAATATTGAGGTTAAGGCCGGCCACTATCGCATCGCGCAAGCTGTTTTGCTGGTAAAGGAAGCCAGGATTCTCACCTTTCTCCACATCAAACCAGGTACCCCACTCGTCCACGTAAAAGCCCACTTTTTTCTCGGGGTCATTTTTATCCATTACTTTTTTGTTGTTGATAATGAATTGGTCCATTTTCAAGGTATTGACCATGGTGGACATCCACTCGGTTTCGGGGAATGCGAGCGCCGCCCCTTTTACCTTCCAATCACCGGTAGGCAGGGTGTAGTAATGGAAGCTCACTGCATCCATACGCAAACTCCAATTGGGTTTTACGTTGGCAGTAAGGTAATCAGCCCAGGAGGTATCTTCGGTGTGGCCACCGCTGGCAATCAAAATTGGTTTGTTGTGTTCAGGCGTTTTCAAAAAGCTGGCGTATTGCTTATAGAGGTGGGTGTAGAATTCGGGCGTCATGTTACCGCCGCATCCCCAGGCCTCGTTACCGATAGCGAAATAATGCACGCGGAAAGGTTTATCGCGACCGTTCTTGCGGCGTAATTCCGCCAGGGTGGATTTGCCTTCGCCGGTCATGTACTCCATCCACTCAGCCATTTCCTGCGCGGTACCGGTTCCCAGGTTGCCATTCACATAGGCCTCTGCGCCGAGTATTTCCACCAAATCAAAAAATTCGTGTGTACCTACCGCATTATTTTCTTCCACACCGCCCCAATTGGTATTCACTTTAACCGGGCGCTTATCGCGTGGGCCAATACCATCGCGCCAATGATATTCATCGGCAAAGCAGCCGCCGGGCCAACGCACCAAGGGTACCTTGATGTCTTTCAATGCCCCTACCACATCATTGCGCCAACCGCGGGTATTGGGGATTTTCGAATCCGGCCCGACCCATAAACCTTCGTAAACCCCCCGACCCAGGTGTTCAACAAATTGCCCGTAAATATTTTTATTGATGACGGGACCCGGCTTGGTGGTATCCACGCTCAATTGGGTATCGGCACACGCCAGGGCAGACGCAAACAAGCCAACGGCCGCTGCGAGTGGTTTGATAAAACGCATAGGATTTTCTCCACAGTTGTATTTATTGTTCATCAGCCCGAAAGCATAGTATCACTCAGATCATATAGTCATACAATTTAACGTATTTTTACCACATCCTTCACCATTCCCGGACCCGAAACCCTCCTGCCGGGGTCTGTCAATATTGGTGCGTACATTCTGTGAACAACTAGCTGCCAATCATTCAATACTGTGTTTAAATACAGTACCCCTATAGTTCAATAAGTCTAGCATGCGCAAAATAATTCACCTTGATGCCGATTGTTTTTTTGCGGCGATTGAAATGCGTGATGATCCCTCGCTGGCGAGTCGCCCCATTGCCGTGGGCGGACGCAGTGAGCGCCGCGGCGTAATTGCCACCTGCAATTATGAAGCGCGACATTTTGGCGTGCGTTCAGCCATGCCCACCGGCGCGGCCAAACGCCTTTGCCCGGATTTGCTGGTGCTGCCGCCCCGTATGGATGCCTATCGCGAAGCGTCATTGCAAATGCGCCGTATTTTTTATGAATACACCGACCTGATTGAGCCGCTCTCGTTGGATGAAGCCTTCCTGGACGTGAGTGATTCGGAACACCACCAGGGAAGCGCCACCTTGATTGCGCGGGAAATCCGCGCCCGTATCCATAAGGAAATCGGTATTACCGTTTCGGCGGGAATAGCGCCTAATAAATTCCTCGCCAAAATCGCCAGCGACTGGAATAAACCCAATGGCCAGTTTGTCATTGCTCCCGCTAAAGTTTCCGAATTTGTGGCGCAACTTCCGGTTAATAAAATTTACGGTGTAGGTAAATCCATGGCGGCAAAATTGGCTGCCCTGGATATTTTTACCTGCAACGATTTGCAAAAATTTTCAGTATTTGAGCTAACACAGCGCTACGGGCAAATGGGTACACGTTTGTATCACTTGAGTCGCGGCATTGATAACCGGCAAGTGACCGTTGATCGTCGTCGAAAATCCCTGAGCGTGGAAAATACATTTGCGCAGGATTTGCCGGGATTATCGCAATGCCTGGATGAAATTCCTTCATTGACCCGGCAATTGGCAATTCGCTTGCGGCGAGTAGACGACGATTACCAAGTGATTAAATTATTTGTAAAAATAAAATTTACCGATTTCAGCATCACCACTATTGAACGTAGCGCCAGCGCTGTTTCACTCGATGACCTGCAAAACCTGTGTACGGAAGCTTACAACCGCAAAAATATGCCTGTCCGGTTATTAGGTGTGGGTGTAAGGTTTATCGATTTACGTGAAGGCAAGGAATTTTTCCAACTGCCGTTATTTGAGTCCGCATATTTTCCGTGTTCGTCGGCAACCGGTTAACCCTAATCCAGCCGGCTTTCACTTTTATGCCCATTTCGGCAACGCGGCATAAGTCTCTTCAATAAGAGCCTTACCATATTTCCGTTCCAAACGACGAATAATGAAATGCCCTTTTGCCATATCCTGATAATGATCCATAAACAGGGTATTGATAATTGCGCCGCCCGCTGCGCCTATTGCGGGAATTGCCTGGGCAGCGGCTTTTTCAGTTACCTGAATGCCAAAACGTTCTGCGATCACCGTAATAAACTTTATTAACACCGGGGCACCTTCCTCCGTTAATGTCTTGGTGACCAGGAATTCCGACGCGTCCGCAATAGATTTTGCAAGCGCGGCACGAACCGCGTAATAACCCCCTTCGCTCGCATCATCAGCCCTGGTTGTCCCACCCAGGGCAAACACCTCCATACATGCCAGTTTGGTGTCCATTGACGAAATAGATTCGCCTTCGCTACGCGCGATATCAGCGATAGACCGCAACATAATTGATGTGGAAATCGGCAGTTCCACCGCCAGCGCCGCCAATCCAAAAAAGCCACCGACTCCGCCGCTGACCGCCACACCAAGTTTGTGCCATCTATTGGAAGCGCTTTCACCCGGTACATCTTTCATCGTAAAGACAACAGCATTGGAGGCTTTAAAGAGCGCGGTTTTAGTCACTTCGCCAATGTTCTTGTTCCAATTATCTGGCAATAAACGAATTGCTTTTTCGATAGGTGTGCCTATCACGCTGGTAATCTTGGCAGCAACCCCGGGATTCTCCAATAAATGTTTAGCGACCTGGAGTTCCTTTATATCCTGCTCTGAAATATGCGTTGCCATATGCCTGCCTTAAATGCTGGTTTCGCCTCGAATTTATCCAGGCCCACTGCTAGTGTTGAGCCACAATAATAAATGAAGTTCCAACAATAAAGCCGGTAGTGAATTGATCACTACCGGCTTGCTGCGTAATAAACCAAATTTATTATCGAGCGGCTGTATCAGGGCTTAGCAGTCCTCGTCGGTTGCTTCTTCACAGGTGTCCTCGATTTTATCTTTAGCCTCGTCTGCGGCTTCATCCAATTTATCGCGGGCTTCATTGGCAGATTTATCAATATTTTCACCCATTTGTTCTGCTTTTCCATCGTTTGAATCACAAGCAACCAAAGGGAACGCCAACAGCAAAACAAGCAGAGCATTTTTGAGAATAGCCATAATCGACTCCTTATAATTTGTTACTTGAAAAATAACCGCTCTTAACCAGTGTCCAGGCAGTCCAATGCGCATTGTGTGCCAAAAATAAAAAACTCCAGTAATTCAATATCTAATCATTAATTAGATCCATTGGATTAAATTTAATTGCCAAAAAAATTAATGAACCCATGTAAAAGTTACAAAAAAACAAGGCGGCCAAAGCCGCCTGTTATCAACTTGCGCCTAAAAAATTATTTTCCGTTCACATCCAGCGTACGCGCCGGAATTTTTAGTTTTACACGGCTCTGCGGTTCAGTTGCGGATTTGGCGAGGATCACTTCATATTGACCCGGTGCAATTTTCCAGGTTTTGGTCTTGCTTTGATAGCTGGCCAGCAAACGTGGATCTACACTCAGATTTACCTTGCTGGATTCCCCCGGTTTTAACTCCACTTTCTGAAACGCTCCCAAACGTTTTGGCGCTTCCCACCGGGCATTTAGCGGCGCGATATAAATTTGCGCAACCTCTTTGCCAGCCAGGGCACCGGTATTTTTAACACTGAAACTGACATTCAATTGGTTGTTTTTAAGTGTCGCGGTTAAATCATCCATTTCAAAATCGGTGTAAGACAATCCGTGCCCAAATGGAAATAATGGTGTAAGTTTTTTTGCATCAAACCATTTGTAGCCTACGGCGGCGCCTTCGGTGTAATTCACATCAAAACGCTGGTCCTTCACTTCGGGGTAACCATCCAGTTTGGGGCGCGGTAATTGTGCTTCAGATGCAGGGAACGTAATAGGCAAATGACCGGACGGGTTTACTTCCCCGGTTAATACCCGCGCAATAGCTTCACCGCCACTGGTGCCTGGATACCAGGCCTCCACCACGGCGCCAACATCATTAAGCCACGGCATTAAAACTGCGCCACCGGTTTGCAGGACTACCACTGTTTTTCCATTCGCCCTGGCGACAGCGGTAATTAACGCGTCCTGGTTCTCGGGCAAAGAAAGGCTTGCAGCATCTACGGACTCAGCAGTCCATTGATTGGCGAATACCAAAACCAGATCACTTTCCGCCGCCAGCTTTGCCGCTGTTTCAATATTGGTTCCTTCATCAAAACTGATGCGGGAATTTGGCAAACGCGCTTCCAGCGCTTTCATTGGCGATGATGGGTAATAGACCATAGGACCGGGAAACACCTTTGGCCCGAGTCCCGAAACGGCCATGCCACCAACCGGATAAACCTGCGACGAACCGCCACCGGAAAGCACACCGACATTTGCGTGTGAACCGATGATCGCAATTTTTTCCAAATCTTTGGAAAGCGGTAGGAGCGCGTTATTTTTTAATAGCACCATTGCTTCTTCCGCATCTGTGCGCGTAACCAGTGCGTGCTTTTTAAAATCGATATTGTTGCTCCCTTGCGGCACAGGGTTATCGATAACACCTTTGTCGAATAACGCAAACAACACACGCCCTGCCATATCGTCAAAACGCTCTTGCGATACCCAGCCATTCATAACAGCTTCTTTCAAGGGTTCCTTAAAATAAGCGGAGACATCAAATGGAAAACCGGATTGTTGATCCAGGCCATTATTGGCGGCAGGAATTGTTGAATGAGTCGCCCCCCAATCGGACATTACCCACCCTTTAAAGCCCCAATCTTTCTTTAATACTTCATTCAATAAATATTCGCTCTCGCAACCATACACACCGTAAACACGATTGTAAGAGCACATAACCGAACCCGGATCACCGATTTCATAGGCAATTTGCAACGCAAGCAAATCCGACATCCGCCCCGCCGTTTCATCAATATTGACATTCAAATTGAAGCGGCCGGTTTCCTGGTCGTTGTAGGCAAAATGTTTCAGCGTGGAAACAATATTATTGGATTGGATACCTTTTATCTGCTGGCCCACCATTACCCCGGCAAGGTATGGGTCTTCACCACCATATTCAAAATTACGGCCGTTGCGCGGCTCGCGCACCAGGTTTACTCCTCCGGCAAGCAACACATTGAAACCGGAAATACGCGCTTCCGCACCAATCATAGCGCCGCCCTCAAATCCCACCTGCGGATTCCAGGTCGCTGCGGTTGCCATGCCCGATGGCAGCGCGGTGCGCTCGCGCACGTTAGGGCCGGATTGGGAGGCTACGCCTATGCCCGCATCCGCTTGCCAAATATGCGGGATACCCAAACGCGGAACGCCATACACAAAACCGGCTGATTGCGGGTAGGATTCAACCGGGCGCGTAAAATTTTTCCAGGGAGCGTCAGTGCCGAAATACCCCATCAATAAACTCAGCTTTTCGTCCACCGTCATTTCTTTTAATACCAATTGCGTGCGTTCTTCCGCACTGAGTTTGGTATTCATCCAGGGTTTGCTTGCCAACTCCTGTTTGCCGGGCACCGCTTGTTGCTGGGTTTGTGCGGCAGTGGGATGCACCACACCAGCCAGGGCACACCCCAGGGCAATAACGCTGAGTTTTTTAGGAAAGGTCATGATGGAGCCTCTTTCGTTGTGTATTGGAGAGTTGTTTTAATTATTAATGAATATTGCGGACAGCGCGCGATACTAGCGATTTAAAAACCGGCACAGGCAGTGGTTTAACGCATTTTTACGTTGCACCATATAAAAACGGCCCTTTTGCAAGAGCCGGTTTATACGGAATATTATTTAACGGTTGTCTCGATATTATAAACATTTGAAATATCGCGATTGAACGCCGTTAGATCATCGCTGTAGAACGCACGGAAATCTTCCAGCGTACCGTTTTTACTATTTTCTTCACGATTGGATGGCACCCAATAGTGAGGCAGGTTTTTGCCGCCAGGACCGGGAACTCCTTCGGGCGCATTACGCCAGGTTAATAAAAATGCAATTTGACGAGCGTCTTTATCCGCCTTTAACCCGGCAATTAATTTACGATACCAGTGGTTATCGTATTTTCCGGCTTCTATATCGGGCGCGCGGATACCGATCTCGGAAATCACCGGAACCTTTCCACGCGTTTCCGCCATGCGTGTAACCAATGCCGCGTTCGCTACGACATTTTTAAACCAGTCGGCATTACCTTCAGCAGGACCATAGGTATCAAATCCCAGCACATCCACCCAGGCATCGCCGGGGTAGCGGACTGAATAATTGGCTTCCGTGGCCGCCAAAAAATTATTGGGCGAATAAGCATAAAGGAAATTATGGACACCTTTTTTATCGCGCAGGTATTCAACGGTGTATTGGTACAAAATTTTGTATTGCTCGGGGGTGGATTGTTTTTCGCCCCACCAGAACCAACTGCCGGTGTTTTCGTGGAGGATGCGAAAAATTACCGGAATTAATTTCCCCTGGTCATCTTTGAGGTTATTGGCCCAATCCGCGAGTTGGTCAAGGTAGCCCCTGTATACCTTGTTGTACGCACCGCCGGGTAATGCATCTGCAACAGCAGCGGTTGTATCCCAGGAAGTGCCGATTGGCCATACACCTTTTTTACTATCGGTTTTCGGATTGTCAAAGTGCGAACTAATAGTAATGATGCCGCCACGCGCATACGCCTTTTTTATTTGCCCAACGACATCACCCTCCGATTTAGGCGCGATGATGCTAAGGGTGTCCCAGCCATAAACGGCTGCGAAATCGCCCACCGCGTTAAACGTATCTGACTGGGTACCGTCAGTGCTGGTGATGGTGATGCCTTGCGTTGTTTCATGTTGATGGCCAAACATGATGGCTTGTTTGCGTTGTTGCTGCATAAACGCGAATAACGAGCGGGTTTCCGCTGTGGCTTTTTTATCCACAATATTAATTTCAACCGGATCAATTTTTTTTACAGTATTGGTTGATTGTGTTTGCGCGGCAACAGGTAGGGTAGCGGTTGCCAAAATTGAACAATAAATCATCGCCGACAAAAATTTCGGTAATACACTTTTTCTCATTTAATCCTCACAGATTTTTTAATGTCGAGCTGGAGTCCAGTCTCTTTTATAAGTATACGACCGCTGTTGTTGTTTTCAGGCGCAGAAATATATCCGCGCGGGGTGATAGGATTTCAAAAATGAATCACTATTTATTGTAATAACGTACACGGGTTCCCAAATCAAATGATAAGCGCAATTCCGTTGCGGGTAATTCCGCGGGGAAATAACAACCGGAGATATGCGCCTGGCAAAAACTCGCACCTTCCAATTGGGTAGTGCGAAAATCAATTCCGCGTAAATCCGCGCTACGGAAATAAGCATCGCGTAAATCCAGGCCACTGGCATCCAGTTCGCGTAAATCCAGCCCGCGAAAATCCCCACCACGCAACATTCCTTCTTTCACCTCGCCGCGCGCCTTACGTTGGTTAAACTCAGCCACACGCTCGGAACGCAACAAATCGTACAAGGGGTTATTGTGGACAATTGGCTTGGTCATAACGGACTCCATTTCGCTGCAATAATCAATACAAACCTGTTTTTGACTATAGCTGATGAATCTACTTTTGCTTAACCGGTTTAGTGGCGGACGGGATTATATTGTAAACGATTACATCCGGGTTTAAGAAGTGTAATAGCCCGTTAAATGCCAGGATTACACTGTTGGTATTTTGCCTGCCAGCGGTTACACTGGCGACCAAGCTGCAAAATAGCAGCAAGCCCGATAGTTATGGTTTTCGTGTGGTCATCAATGAGCCTTTTGGGCAGGCAATCCTCGGTCAAACTTATCTTCATCGTGTAATAGCGGTCGGCTAGCACCCGGTGGAATAACAACATTCAACCAGTCTCCCTTTCCAAAGGTCACAGGCTTATTTTCAGGCTAGGCTTTACGTATGGTTTTGGGGAAAGACGGAGCTGCGTTGAGCGTAATACTTTACTTGCCATCGCACAGCCTCAACGGGAAACGCTGTTGCCTCGGCATATCTTGAGGAATTGTGAGAATGAGCTTTATCCACGACGACTTTTTGCTCGATACCGAACAGGCGAAAGTGCTGTTTCATGACTACGCCAGGAACATGCCGATCATTGATTACCACTGCCACCTGCCCCCCGAACAAGTAGGCCAGAATAAACAATTCCGCAATCTCTACGAAGTCTGGCTAGCTGGCGATCATTACAAATGGCGCGCGATGCGCTCCAACGGTGTTGACGAACGTTATTGCACCGGCAATGCAAGCGACTGGGAAAAATTTGAAAAATGGTGTGAGACAGTCCCTTACACCCTGCGCAACCCGCTTTACCATTGGACTCACCTCGAACTGCGTAAACCATTCGGGATTACTGATCGCCTGCTCGATGGCAGCAATGCCAAACGCACCTGGGACCAATGTAACGAATTGCTGGCTACGCCGGAATTCAGCGCACGCGGTTTAATGCAACAGGCGAATGTGAAGATGGTGTGCACCACCGATGATCCCATCCACGATTTGGAACACCACAAAACTGCCGCCGCGGATAAATCTTTTACGTCAGCAATGCTGCCCACCTGGCGCCCGGACCGCGCGATGGCGGTAGAAAGCGCGGAAGCTTACAACAAATACCTGGATCGTTTGGCAATTGCCGCCGATGTAAACATCAATACCTTTGAAGATTTGCTTCGCGCCCTGGATATTCGCCACGATTATTTCCACGCAAATGGTTGTCGCTTGTCCGACCACGGCCTGGAAACTGTGTATGCGGCGGACTACACCGAGGAAGAAATCCGCACAATTTTCCTGAAAATCCGCAGCCACAAAGAGCTGGATGCCATTGAAATTGAAAAATTCCAATCTGCCATGATGGTTCAATTTGCTTTGCAAGACCACGCCAAAGGTTGGGTACAGCAATTCCATATAGGTGCGATCCGCAATAATAATCCCCGCTTGTATCGCACACTGGGCCCGGACACCGGTTTTGATTCCATTGGCGACCACAACTATGCAAAACCCCTTGCCAGGTTTTTGGGTCGCCTGGATGATCAAAACAAACTGGCCAAAACGATCATTTACAACCTGAACCCGCGCGACAACGAAGTCATCGGCACCATGATAGGTAACTTCCAGGACGGTTCAGTGGCAGGCAAAATCCAGTTCGGTAGCGGCTGGTGGTTCCTTGACCAGATGGACGGGATGACGCGCCAGATTGAAGCCTTGAGCCAGTTAGGTTTGCTGAGCCGTTTTGTGGGAATGCTAACCGATAGCCGCAGCTTCCTGAGTTATTCCCGCCACGAATATTTCCGCCGCATCCTGTGCGGAATCCTGGGGCGCGATATGGCCAAAGGTTTAGTGCCGAACGACACCAAAATGGTAGGCAAGATGATCCAGGACATCAGCTACAACAATGCGAAAAATTATTTTCCGTTTGTGGTTCCTGAATAAAATTTGCCGTTGCATTTCGCAGTACAATAAAGCCCGGTTTGCCGGGCTTTATTATTTTCGGCACTAAGTTTTTTTCGCGAGTTTTCCATCGGGGTCAGATGTGCTCACTAATGCCGTCCATACATTCCTTTTCGCTTTCCAAATTACCGCACCTGTTTTCGTAATGCTGTTCCTCGGGCTGTGGCTCCAACGCCGCAACAGCATTAATAATGATTTTATAAAAACCGCTTCGCAATTGGTTTACAACCTTGGGTTGCCGGTCATGTTATTTATCACCTGCGCGACGGCAGATACGTCCCAGGCTACCGACTGGAATTTATTAATTGCATTCGTGGCGATGACCGCATTGGTTTTTGTCGGTAGTCTGCTTACCGCCCCTTGGCATTGCAGCGATAAACGCGATGAAGGTGTCATTATCCAGGGCGCATTTCGCGGTAATTTGGTCATCCTGGGGTTGGCATTTTGCGCCAATGCCTATGGTGAAAAGGGGCTTGCGTTGGCCTCATTACCCGTTGCGATAACGGTAATTATGTACAACGTGTTATCCGTGTATGTTTTGAATCGTAGCCTGCACCACAGCGGCGCATCATTGAAACCAACACTCATTGGCATTGCCAAAAATCCGTTGATTATTGCTATCGCAGTGGGCTTTCTTACGAATGCATGCGGCGTTAAATTACCGGGTGTATTACTTGATAGCGGTAAATACCTGAGTCAAATGGTATTGCCGCTGGCATTGATTTGTATCGGCGGATCCTTGGGAACAACACGACTTGCCCAAATAGATGCGGCAACATTGAGCGCCTGCGTGTGGAAATTGATTCTTTCCCCATTAATTGCTTGCGCGATTGGAATCGCCTTGGGATTGGACGGTGATGCCCTGGCAATTTTATTTTTATTGGCCGCATCACCGAGTGCAACCATCAGCTTTGTGATGGTGCAAGCAATGAATGGGAATGGCCCATTGGCGGCAAGAATTGTTGCCCATACAACGGTCTGGTCATTATTCAGCGTGACTACCGGATTGTGGCTGCTTCAATTTATAAATTTTGTTTAACCAAAACGGGATTCTTCCAATCCCTGGATATCCGTTTGGAAAATAAATAAATTACCCGCCTGTGGTTGTTGCCGCAAAGCCTCATCACTTAAACCAATACGCGCACTGGTCACTGCCAGCATATTTAATGTTTCTCCGCCAAACGCCACGCATGTGGCCTGGGTAACTGGCATCGGCAGCACAAAATCTATGGTGCCATCCGGTGCATAGCGCACGACCCTGCTGCCGCCCCATTGCGCATTCCATACATAACCTTGCGCATCCACACAAGCACCGTCCGGTTCAACTCCGGATTCAGTCCGGGCAAAGGCCCGGCGGTTGGAAAGCGTTCCGGCTTCCGCATCAAAATCATACACATTGAGCGTGTGGGTAGGTGAATCGGCATGGTAAAGCTTGCGCGAATCCGGGCTCCAGCAAAGCGCATTGGAAATATGCAAACCGGTGAGGTGCCGGGTAATTTTTCCATCGACCCGCAAGGAATAAAGCGATGCGTATTGGTCAGGGCTATTTTTTTGATCGAGGATTGTCCCCATCCAGAAGCGCCCCTGGCGATCACATCGGCCATCGTTGGAGCGATTCCCGTTTAAATGCGCTTCCGGTTTTGCAATCCATTCAAGCGCACCGGTCTCCAGTTCAAACCAGGCAAACCCGGAAGCAAATGCCGCCAACAAACGCGCATCCTTTTTTGCAAATGCAAAACAGCAAAGTTTTTCCGGTAAGTCCCAGTGCGACAGTTTTTTTGTCGCCAGATGATAACGATAGAGTTTTGCCGAATGAATATCGGTCCACCAGAAACAACCGTCCTGATGGTTCCACTGTACGCCTTCGCCTAATAAATTTTCGCAGGGCACAGTATCGATGAGGTTGTATGCAGCCATAATTATTATCTTAATGTCGTTACTTTTGCTAACCGGCAATCCTAAGCTAACTGGCTATCCTAAATAGATTGGCAATGAAATAGCCTTGAAATTCCCCTATAAAAAAACGCCCCGACAGGGGCGTTCCATTCAGTCCGGCAGGGCGCGAAGCTTACCACCAGGTAGCATAGATTGCGATAAGGATAAGGATCACACCGATTCCTGCGACATTGAAACCATTGGTGGTTTTAAAGCTAACGTCATTCAAATCGATTGAATTCCCCTGGATTTTTGCGCCAGCCAGATAGGTAACAGCGGCTGCCAATACACAACAGAGGATAAATACCAAACCGACACGATCCATAAACGGCATTTCGGGTAAATAAAACCTAAATGCCCAGGATAAAGCAACCGAGGCAATTGCTGCAGTTAACGCGGATGCTGCCGTTGCTTTCTTCCAGAAGAAACCAAACAGGAAAATAACCACAATACCCGGGGTAAAGAAGCCGGTGAATTCCTGGATAAACTGGAATGCCTGTTCTGATTTACCAACCAACGGCTTGGCCAATAACACTGCAATTATCATCGCAATAGTTGCAGTCACACGACCGACAAATACCAATTTATGCTCACTGGCTTGGGGATTAATTATTTTTTTATAAATGTCCATCGTGAAGATCGTTGAAACGCTGTTACTCATTGAACTTAATGACGAGGCAATAGCGGCTACGAGCGCAGCGAAGGCAATACCCAATAAACCATGGGGCAACAATTTCATCATTTCGGGGTACGCCTGGTCTGCTTTGGCCAGGTCCGGTACCAGCACCGCAGCGCATATACCGGGAAGCACGACGATAACCGGTACAAACAATTTCACATAAGCTGCAAACGCCATTCCCTTTTGCGCTTCCTGGATACTTTTTGCTGCTAGCGCGCGCTGGATAATATATTGGTTAAATCCCCAGTAGCTAATGTTCATAATCCATAGGCCACCAATCAATACCGATATACCCGGCAAGTTAATGTAGTTAGGGTTTTCTGGCGAGAGGATCATGTCGAATTTTTCCGGGGCATTTTCCAGGAGCATGGAGAAACCCGAGACAATACCCGTACCGCCGGAAATTTGGTTTAGCGCGAGATAACTGACAAACAAACCACCAAGCACTAACAATGCAACCTGGATGATATCGGTCATGGCCACGGCTTTAAGGCCGCCATAAATTGAATAGGTCATGGAGAAAAGTGCCAGGAAGACCATGCCATAGAGCATATCCACACCAAGGAATTGGGAAATTGCCAATGATCCCAGATAAAGTACCGACGTTAAATTCACAAAGGTATAAAGCGCAAGCCAGAAAATTGCCATTACCGTGCGCACCCTGCCGTCATAACGGTTTTCCAGGAATTGCGGCATGGTATATATACCTTTGGCGAGGAAAATCGGCAGAAAATATTTAGCGATAATAATCAGTGTAATGGCCGCCATTAATTCATAGGCCGCAATTCCCATACCGATGACATAACCGGAACCGGACATACCGATAATTTGTTCAGCAGAAATATTTGCCGCAATCAGCGATGCGCCTATCGCCCACCATGGCAATGATTTACTTGCGAGGAAATAATCGTTAGCGTTTTTATCATGGCCTTTTTCATCGCGGGAAACCCACCAGGCAACACCAAGCAAGACCAATGTGTAGACGATCAGTACGCCTATATCCAGACCGTTGAGAATCATGGTTAACCTCTATGTAGGAGCGCTTCATAACAAGCGCTTTGTTATTAAAAAATTTTGTTTTTATCAGGGTTTGTAATTTATCGGTTTTAAAGATGTTAAATTTAAAAACCGATAAAAAATTTTTAAAAATAGCTCTCTCTTATTAGCAAAAAGCATTCATCAGTCACGCTGATGAATGCTCCCGGGGCACCACTTATAAAACAAGCACCGTTGTTCGCTGCCTAGATTCTCCCACCATCGACAATAAATTCTTGCGAGGTGATCATGGCGGAATCATCCGCTGCCAGGAATAACGCAAGATTGGCAACGTCGTGTGTACCCAGGCGTTTCTTAAGGCACACCCGTTTCATTAGCTCCGCTTCTTCTTCCGGCGTCAGCCATTTTTCCAACTGCTTGGGTGTCGCCACCCAACCCGGCAAAATGGAATTCACACGGATATTGTCCGCGCCATAATCCGTTGCCAGGGCTTTGGATATTCCCAAAATGCCGGCCTTGGCGGTGATATAGCTGGCGAGGTTCGGCGGGCCGAATTGGACATTGATGGAACTGATATTAATGATTGATCCACCACCCAATTTCGCCATCATCGGTTGTACTGCTTGCGCCGCAAAAAATGCCGGGTGCAAGTTAATGGCCAATCCCCCATACCAGTTCTCTTCCGTCATGGTACGTGTGTCATAGCGCTGGTCATTGGCCGCGTTATTAACCAGCACACTGATCTCACCGAGGTTCGCCGCAACCTTGCGTATGCTGTGCTTGAGCGCAGCAATATCACTCACATCGCAGGCTTCAAACCAGGGGCGGACCAGGCCTTTACCAGCCAGCTCGTTGCAGAGCGCCTCGCCGCCTGCTACATCAATATCGACAAACGCAACTTTTGCGCCCTGGGAGGCAAATGCCTCAACCAATGCCGCACCGATTCCTGTGGAGCCGCCAGTAATAAACACGGTACGCCCATCCAGGCTGGGGTAGCGCGTGTATCCGTGATGGCCTGAATTACTTTGCATGTTGGATTCTCTCTGGGTTGGGCCCGGTATTTACCGTTTAGCTTAGGCAGGAAATATTGGCCTTTGCAGTTATTTCGGTTTTACCAGAGAGACATTTATTAATTGCATAACTTCCTGCAGCAAGGTTTTCACTGCTTTGCTGGCACCTTCCTGGTCACCCGCACATATCGCGTCATAAATGCGCTTGTGGTCATCGTAATCGGCGGTTAGCACACCTTTTAATTGGTTGGTGCTGGCAATGCTCACCCGCAAGGCAACCTGGATAAACTCGCGCAACTGGAAAAAGAAACGGTTGTTACTTGCCGCCAGGATTGCACAATGGAATTCGATATCCGCCGCGAGTGGGTCATCTTGCCCCTCATCCGCTTTTTTCATCCGCGCGAGCGCGTCACCAATCACCTTTAACCTTCCTGCGTCCTTATGGTTTTCCGCTGCCAGGGCCGCCGCTTCCGGCTCAATCGCCATACGCAATTGTGTGAACTCACGCAGCAGCTCGAGTGATGGACGTGCATTTAGTGTCCAGCCCAGCACATCAGCGTCGAACATATTCCAGTGGGTACTGGGCATTACCCGAATACCCTGCCGCGGCCGCGAAGCGATTAGCCCCTTGGCTGTCAGCATTTTTACCGCTTCGCGCGTAACGCTGCGGCTGATGTTAAATTGTTGCGATAGCTCCGCCTCCGTAGGGAAGGATTTATCGATCGCATATTGACCTTGCACTATCGCCGCACCCAATTGATGGGTTAACTGATGAGTTAAATTACGCCCTGTATCCAGCATACCTAATTAACCTATTTATATTATATATTTATGAATTCCCCGACAAGGCTTATTCGCATTGGATGGTTATATAAAGCCGCCTGGAAAGGAGAACCGCTGTGTGACCCCATAAAACAAAACCCGCACCTGGGTGCAGGCGCGGGTTATTTAACTAGAGGATATAGCTTTAGTCACGCAAAAATTTGCATGGGTCCGGCCGGATACCGGTTAAGTTTTGTGTTTACTCTTTATTAGCAACGTCATCATTGATAGGTTCCAGATTGGAATGGCGAACATCCTCTCCATTAACGAGGTAAATAACATACTGGGCCAGGTTGCGGGCGTGGTCGCCGATACGTTCCAGCGCCCGCAATGACCAGATGATATTGAGCACACGGGTAATACTGCGCGGGTCTTCTATCATAAAGGTCACCAATTCCCTCATGGCGGTGCTGTATTCCATATCCACCTGTTTATCGGTTTGCACTACGTCCAAGGCCAGCTCCATGTCCAGGCGGGCAAACGCATCCAGGGCATCCTGCAACATACGCGACACGTGGCCACCAATATGGCGCACTTCAATGTAACCGCGCGGCGCATGGCCATCCTTATTCATGGCAATAGCCTGGCGGGCAATTTTTGTCGCTTCATCACCGATACGCTCCAGGTCGGTAATCGCTTTAGTCACCGCGATAACCAAACGCAAATCACTCGCGGCCGGTTGGCGGCGGGCGAGGATACGCACGCATTCTTCATCAATGGTGACCTCCATAGAGTTCACTTTGGTGTCCGCTCGCACTACCTGTTCCGCGCGCTCAATATCCGCATCAATCAGCGCCTGGATAGCATCATTCACCTGGCGTTGGGCCATGCCCCCCATTTCCGACAAATGCGTGCGAATGGTTTCCAGCTCAATATTGTATTGTTGTGAAATATGATGGGTGTGACTCGTAATATCCATAACCATGATGCGCCCTCCGCATTAACCGTAACGACCGGTGATGTAATCTTCAGTTTGTTTCTTGCTGGGGTTGGTGAAGAGCGTGTCCGTTAAATCGTGCTCAATCAAATCGCCCATGTACATAAATGCGGTGTAGTCCGAAACACGCGCCGCCTGCTGCATGTTGTGGGTTACGATCACAATGGTGTACTGGTGTTTCAATTCGTTAATCAGCTCTTCAATTTTCAGCGTTGAAATTGGATCAAGCGCAGATGCCGGCTCGTCCAGCAAAATGACTTCTGGTTCAATTGCAATCGCGCGCGCAATGACCAAACGTTGTTGCTGGCCGCCCGATAAACCGAATGCGTTATCATGCAAACGATCTTTCACTTCGTCCCACAGCGCTGCGCCGCGCAACGACTTCTCAACCACCTCGTCCAACACCCGTTTGGATTTCACCCCTTGCAAGCGTAGACCATAGGCAACATTTTCGTAGATAGATTTCGGAAACGGATTCGGTTTTTGGAACACCATTCCCACCTGGCGACGCAACTCGGCCACATCCACGGCTTTGTCATAAATGTTGGCGCCTTCCAATAATATTTGGCCTTCGATACGACAGGCATCCACCAGGTCATTCATGCGATTGAAACAACGTAACAAGGTAGACTTGCCACAACCGGATGGACCGATAAATGCCGTTACCTTTTTTTCCGGAATTTTCATATTCACGGCGTTCAATGCGCGTTTCGGTCCGTAATACAAGTTGAGGTCTTTCACTTCAAGCTTGATAGGTTCTACCAGTGCTGTTGGGCTCATAATCGGGGCCTGTATAAGACTCGGTTAAATTTTGATTAAGAATATATTGCAAAAAAATTGCAAAATTATTACAAAGGGTGCGCCGGTTAATCCGAAGCGCTGCGATATTTTTCCCGCAGGTTATTGCGGATTTTGATCGCGGTAATATTCAGCGCAATGATCAACAGCACCAGTGTTAACGATGTGGCATAGACCAACGGGCGCGCCGCTTCAACGTTAGGGCTTTGGAAACCCACGTCATAAATATGGAAGCCGAGGTGCATGATTTTTTGATCGAGATGCAGGTAGGGATAATTACCGTCGAGCGGCAACGCCGGAGCCAATTTCACCACACCCACTAACATAAGTGGCGCAACCTCACCGGCTGCGCGGGCAATAGCGAGGATTAATCCCGTCATCATTGCCGGTGTTGCCAGGGGCACAACAACCTTCCATAAGGTTTCGGCTTTAGTCGCGCCTAGCGCAAGGCTACCCTGGCGAATGGTGCTGGGAATACGCGATAAACCTTCTTCAGTGGACACAATGACTATCGGCAGGGTTAATAGCGCGAGTGTCAGCGAGGCCCAAAATAATCCAGGTGTCCCAAATGTGGGGGAAGGCAGTGATTCCTGGTAAAACAATTCATCAATATTACCGCCCAATGTATATACGAAAAATCCCAAGCCAAACACGCCATATACAATAGAAGGGACACCGGCGAGGTTGTATACGGAAATGCGGATAATTTTGAGGAAAGTGCCTTGCTTGGCATATTCGCGCAAGTAAATCGCAGCAAGTACGCCGAAAGGCGTCACCATAATGGACATTACAATCACCATCGTAAGCGTACCGAAAATTGCGGGGAAAATACCGCCTTCAGTATTCGCTTCTCGCGGTTCGTCAGTCATAAACTCCCAAAAGCGTTCTATATATTGCGCAGATTTTGCCGCAACACCCATTACATTAGGGCGGGTAACCCGCACGATATGATCGAACGCAATTACAACTTCCTTGCCATCTGCTGTGCGCGCAACCAACTTGTCGCGTGTTGCCTGCGCCAGGATTTCATCGCGTTCTTTTTTAATCACGTCATATTCAGCTTCCAATGCAGCGCGACGTCCAGCCAGCTCCGCATCGGCGGCGGCAAGCTTCGCGCCCGTCACACCATCCAACTCCAGACGGCGACGCTCCAGCCGCAGGTTATCCATTTGATTATTAATGCGGCCTATGTCCACTTTTTCGATACGATGGATTTTGTTATGTAACTCCAGCGCACGCGCTAAACGCTGGTCAAGCTGTTGCCAAAAATCTGCATTATTTAATTCACTGACAATAACCTCATGCTCCTTAATGGCAAGGGGATAACCATAAAAATTTCCCCATTCGCGCCGCTCTATGGAAATTGCATCCGCCGGATATTCCCATTTATCCATACCGGTTTCCAGGAACCATGCGAAATCGCGGCCATTTACATCGCGATTTCCCATCTTGAATAAATAACGCGTAATTAATTCCACCTCTGGCGCAACGGTGTAACCACCGTCGCGCGCGACCGCCGCGGAAATAATTTCATCGCGTACCACTTCACCCATGACGACCTGGCGCCCGCCCTCGCGATCAACGGTGGTCGTTTGTAAAATGTCCGCCGGCCAGAAATGACCGAAGCCGCGCACGGCAATCAGCCCGAGCAGGCCCAATACCATCACCATACAAATGGCCACGGCACCGCCGTTTAACCAGATCCACGGCGACCCACTATTGAACCAGGAAGTTTTTCGTTTCAATAAATTTTTCATCATCTTCTTCCGAAAAAGTCATCCAGCATTACAGGTTGCTGTAGCGCTGGCGTAAACGTTGGCGAATAACCTCAGCCAGGGTGTTCACAACAAAGGTGAGCGCGAGTAGCACGAGTGCAGCAAGGAACAACACGCGGAAGTGCGTACTGCCAACCGCTGTTTCCGGCAACTCCACGGCAATATTTGCGGAGAGCGTGCGCATGCCTTCGAAAATATTGAAATTAACGACCGGGCTGTTTCCCGTGGCCATGAGTACGATCATGGTTTCACCCACTGCGCGACCAAACCCCATCATCACCGCTGAAAAAATACCGGGGCTCGCCGTCGGCAAAACCACACCCACCATGGTTTGCCATGGCGTTGCGCCCAACGCCAATGAACCTTGGGTAAGATGGCGCGGCACACTGAAAACCGCGTCTTCCGCAATGGAAAAGATACTGGGGATTACCGCGAAGCCCATGATAATGCCCACCACCAGGGCGTTGCGTTGATCGTAATTGATACCCTTATCGGTAAACCATTGGCGCATACTGCCATCAAAAAACCAGACTTCAGTTAATGGGCTCAATGCCACGCAAGCCCACACGGTAAGGACAATGGGCAATAACACAATTACCGCTTCCCAACCTTCCGGTACCTTGCTGCGAATTGTTTCCGGGAATTTGCTCCAGCCAAACCCTGTTACCAACATGATCACCGGCAACAAAATTAAAATACTGAAAACCGCCGGTAAGTGATTTTCTATAAAAGGCGCAAGCCATAGGCCGGCGAGGAAGCCGAGGATTACGGTGGGCAATGCCGCCATAATTTCAATCGTGGGTTTTACAATGCCGCGCAACTTTGGCGTCATGAAATAAGCGGTGTAGATTGCGCCCATTACGCCTAACGGAACCGCAAACAAAATGGCAAAAAATGCGGCTTTCAAAGTGCCCAGCGACAGCGGGACAAAACTCATCTTGGCTTCAAAATTGTCGCTGCCCGAAGATGCTTGCCAAATATACTCCGGCGCATCGCGACCTTCGTACCACACTTTTTGCCAAAGTGAACTGAAGGATACTTCGGGATGCTTGTTCCATACATCCAGCAGCGATAAATTTTTGCTTTCATCAATGAGTAAAGCGCGATTGTTAATCGGCGAAATTGCAATATGGCTGATGGATTTATCGCCGATGGATTCAATCAACAATGTGCGCTGTGAAGTACCGAAATAAATTCCGATATTTCCTTTATCATCCCCGGCCCAAAAACCGCGCCGTGCGAACTCCGGCGCGAATCCCGTGATGGAACCTTCCAGCGAGTCGAAATCGCGCACATGGGTTACGTGGTATTCGTTGTGCGAATCGCGCACCAGGAACCACTGGCTGACATGTCCCTCGCTGGTACCCACTGCCAATGAGCCGGTCCCTACCAAAAACTGCATGGCGGTAATTTTTCCGTGGGGCACCACGACCGCCTCTTTGCGCTCGGCATTGGCAGGGCTGACTATCTTGTACAAAATAATTTGCGATTTATCCGTAGCAACCACCAAATGTTGCGCGCCTTCGTCAATTTGCAAGTGAGTAGCCATCACACCTTGCGGCAAGGGCGGCAAGGTAAAAACTTCTTGCTCCAGGCTCACGGCCCCGGTAATCAAATTGCGATTGCTGCTGAACACTCCCAGTAGCAAGCGATTATCGGCCGTTAACGCACCGATCAAAGTACCACTTGAAGTTTCCTGAATTGCCAACACCGTTAATGCAGCCCCCTGCGCATCGAGCTGGATAGGCTGGTCACCGAGCGGGAATGCAAGGCTTGGGGTAATTTTGCGTTTATCGTCGGGATAACTGAGTTCGTATTCGGTTTTTGCGACGGCAACCTGGCCGTTGTTGTATCCATAGGCGACCAAACCATGGTCGGCAGTGCTGGTAGCCAGGACGGAAAATGCGGCGCCTTCCGCTGCCGGCATTTGCGCAGACAATAAGGTTTTTCCATCATCAACCGTAAAAAAACTGACGGCGCCACTGCGTTTGAAATTGCCACCGATCTCTTCATAACGTTCCAGTGTGAGGAATTCGGTTTCATCTGCGGGCGCCTGGTGCAAGGCCTCCGGTGTGTAGGTTTTAACCACCTCGACAGACGCGCCGCGGAACAGTGGGGCGATTTCGGAAAACAAATAAAAAAATATCAAACCCAATGAAAATACAACCGCCATACCGGCGGCCATTACTCCGTAACGGGACAAGCCATCATTAAACTTGCGAATGCGACGCAGACGATTACGCTGTTCGAGCGTCGGCATCAGGCTGACGGTTTCTTTTACCAAGGGGACGGGTTCGGACATGGTCTGCTCACCTGATTAAACTTCTGGCACGAGAATCCTAACAACCAAAAATGACACTTTTGTTACAAGGCTCAACCTGGCTGTCATTTTTCTGTAACACATTTTCTTTGGACGAAAAAAAGCCGCCGGCGTAGCGGCGGCCATTTCGGGGGGACCCAATTATTTTTGCAATTCAGTCAATGCCTTGCTGGCCATAGAAGCCGGCAAAGGGATATAGCCGTCACGCACCACAGTTTCCTGGCCTTGCTTGGAAAGCACCATTTTCAGGAATTCGAGCTGGAGGGCATCCAACTTACGATTCGGATGCTTGTTGATATAAACATAAAGTACGCGCGCCAATGGGTAAGTACCGTCCAGTGCATGGGCAGCATCCGGAGTTACAAATGGCTGGCCATCTTTTTTAGACAGGGGCAGCGCACGCACACCGGAAGTCACATAACCGATACCGGAATAACCGATACCATTAATGGACTCGGAAACGCCCTGCACTACGGAAGCAGAGCCAGGTTGCTCATTGATACTGGCCTTAAAGTCACCTTTACACAGGGCTTCATCCTTAAAGTAACCATAGGTACCCGACACCGCGTTACGGCTATAAATAGTGAAATCGCGATTTGCCCACGCGCCTTCCAGGCCTACTTCACCCCAACGGGTAATATCTTTAGCGGCACCGCACTTACGGGTAGCAGAGAAAATCGCATCCACTTGCTGCAAGGAAAGGCCTTTGATGGGATTATCTTTATTGACATATACAGCCAGAACGTCAATCGCCACGGGTACCGCCGTTGGTTTGTAGCCATGTTTGGCTTCAAATGCCTGGATCTCTTCTGATTTCATTTCGCGGCTCATCGGGCCGAAGTTGGCAGTACCTTCGATCAGCGCCGGTGGTGCAGTTGAAGAACCAGCGCCTTGAATCTGGATGTTTACGTTGGGGTACCACTTTTTAAAATCTTCTGCCCACAAGGTCATCAGGTTGTTCAATGTATCTGAACCGATTGAGTTTACATTGCCGGAAACCCCGGTAGTCGCCTTGTACTCCGGCAGTTTGGAATCAACAGCGGCTTGCAGCGCGGCGGCACAAACCATAGAGCCGGCCAACACCAACCCCTGGATAATTTTCTTAGCGTTCATAGAGCGCTCCGTTAGTTATTGCGTAATAGTCAATGCGTAAGCAGGTGAATGATGGTGAGGCTCGCCTCGCCATTGACACTTACTTTAACGAGCGAATGTGACAGTAATGTGACTGATAGGGTTTTTGTCATAAATATGTCGCGGAAGCGTCACAAAACAACCGCCTTAAAATAACAACACCAGCCGATGCTGGTGTTGGGGAGAGGAAAAACCTATTTAACGACACGCAATCCAGGACGTTTGGTGCCCTCGCCTGTCGGCTTCGCTGGCGGTGTGCCTGGTGGTGGCGCGGGCGGCTGTGGATTCACCTCCGGCTCAAACATCATGCCCTGCCCATTTTCGCGGGCATAGATACCGAGGATAGCTCCGCAGGGAATATAAAGGTTATTAACAACACCGCTAAAACGGGCATTGAAGGAAACGGCGGTATTGTCCATAAAAAAATCTTTTACCGCGGTTGGCGATATATTCAGGATAATCTGGCCGTCCTTATTAACATGCTGCTGGGGCACCTGGGTACCCTCCGCATGGGCGTTAACCAGAATATGCGGAGTGCAGTTGTTATCCAGTATCCATTCATAGATGGCACGCAAAAAATAAGGGCGACTGGACGACATAGACATAAATACTATTCCTTGGGAATGAACAAAACAGAAGAAAGGTACAGGGATTTCACAGCAGACTCAAATAACACTGCGGACCCAAATAAAAAGGGCGACTCGCGTCGCCCTTTTAAAACCCAGCATTTATCAGTGGATATCTCTCCAGAACTCGCGGTTCAGGAAGTACACAAAGATAAACAGAATCACCAGGAAGCCCAACACGTAATAACCGATTGATTGGCGCTTGATAGCGATTGGTTCCGCCAGGTACTCAAGGAAATTCACCAGGTCGTACACCGCCTGGTCAAACTCCTCAGCAGTCATGGAGCCTTTGATTTTGCCTTCTTTAAGCGAACCGCAATGCTCGTCCAGTTCCACTTCACCAACAGCGTTGCGCAAAGCGCCACCGTGATGATTCAGTTTGGGACCGGCACCGCACTCCAACAAGCCCTGCGGCCCGATCAATACATGAGGCATACCCACGTTAGGGAATACGCGGTTGTTAACACCCCAGGGGCGGGTATCATCTTTATAGAAATTGCGCAGGTAGGTGTAAATCCACTCCGGTGACCGGGCACGCGCTACCAGCGTTAAATCTGGCGGAACCACACCAAACCAGATTTTGGATTGCTGGGGTTTCATCGCGATTTCCATCAGTTGACCAATACGCTGGTCACCGAAAATCAGGTTCTGCTCCATGACATCGTGCGGAATATCCAAATCATCAGCGACGCGCTCATAACGGGAATATTTTGCCGAGTGGCAACCCATACAGTAGTTGACGAAATATTTCGCGCCGCGCTGCAATGATTCTTTATTGTTCAGGTCCGGCTCCATGGAATCGCAGGGCACCGCACCGCAATTGAATGCACCTTCCGAAGCAACCGCCTTGATTGGCACCACCGCCAGGATTACGAACAATACAAAGCCGGCAGCAACCACCAAAGCGGGCAAACCCTTGGCCTGGGTACGGGTTGGCTCTACCAGGTCCCTGTCACGTGCTGCAAGCACTGGCAGAACAGCAAAGATAATTGCCAGGAGGAAGCAGAGGACCAGCAATAACGCAGGAACATCACCGCCGATATAATCGAATCCCATCCACGCAAAAATAACTGCAAACGCACCACTCAATACCCATGAAGTTTTGGATTTGGCTTTCTCCGGGCTGGGCGTTGTCCAAACCGGCATAGTGACAAAATACGCGAAGTAGAAAGCCGTTGCGATTTGCGACAACAAGGTTCGCCCTTCTGTCGGTGCCTTCACCCCCAGATAACCCAATACCACGAACATCGATGCAAAGGCAATCAGCATGATGCGCGGGATATGGCCGCGATAACGCATGGATTTAACTTTGCTGCGATCCAGCCAGGGTAATACAAACAGGATTGCAATCGCCGCCGCCATGGCAATGAAGCCGAGGAATTTAGCGGTCAATACCATTGGCCCAAGCTCGATTTGCATGGTCACCGCACGCAGCACCGCATAGAAAGGTGTGAAGTACCAAACAGGGGCAATGTGGGTCGGGGTCTTGAGGTTATTGGCTTCTTCGAAGTTGGCGTATTCCAGGAAGAAACCGCCCATCTCCGGCATAAAGAACATAATGAAACAGAACGCAAACAGGAAAACCGTAATGCCAACCAGATCATGTACTGTGTAGAAGGGATGGAAAGGAACGCCGTCGCGCGGAATACCGTTTTCATCTTTATTCTTTTTGATCTCAACACCATCAGGGTTGTTGGAACCCACTTCGTGCAGCGCGAGGATGTGCATTACCACCAGTGCCAGTAACACAATCGGCAAAGCGACTACGTGCAACGCAAAGAAGCGGTTCAGGGTAATGCCGGAGATCAGGTAATCGCCGCGGATCCATTGCACCAGGTCTTCACCAATACCGGGGATGGCACCGAATAACGACACAATTACCTGCGCGCCCCAGTAAGACATTTGTCCCCAGGGTAATACATAGCCCATAAAGGCTTCGGCCATGAGCACCAGATAAATAGTCATACCAAAGATCCACACCAATTCGCGTGGAGCCTTGTAAGAGCCGTACATCATGCCGCGGAACATATGCAGATAGACAACCACGAAAAATGCGGAAGCGCCGGTAGAGTGCATGTAACGCAATAACCAGCCAAAATCCACGTCGCGCATAATATATTCAACAGACGCGAAAGCACCTTCTGCTGAAGGGTTGTAGCTCATGGTCAACCAGATACCGGTCACCAATTGGTTTACCAATACCAGCAGCGACAGCACACCAAAGAAATACCAAAAGTTAAAATTCTTCGGTGCGTAATATTTACCCATGTGGGTATCCCAGGCACGTTGTACCGGGAGACGCTTATCAACCCACTGCCACAATCCAACTAACCAATTCATCTTACGCCTCCTGATCTTCGCCAATCACTACTACAGCATCACTCTCATAACGATGAGGAGGAACTTCCAGGTTCAGTGGAGCAGGTACACCGGTATACACGCGGCCTGCCAAATCATATTTGGAACCATGGCACGGGCAGAAAAAACCACCTTGCCATTTTTCACCGCCCAAATCGGCAGCATGGACATCCGGGCGATACATGGGTGCACACCCCAGGTGGGTACATACGCCCAACAGGATTGCATATTCCTTGTTAATTGCCCGTGTCTGGTTTTGTGCATAAGCGGGTTGCATGGTTTCTTTCGACTCGGGGTCAAGTAACAAACCCAATTCTTCCACTTTATTCAAACTATCCAGGGCTGCCTGGGTACGACGCACAATGAAGACTGGCTTGCCACGCCACTCGACGGTAACCATGGCACCCGGTTCGATTTTGCTTAGATTGTATTTCACAGGAGCACCGGCAGCTTTCGCTTTGGCGCTTGGGTTCCAGGAACCCACGAATGGAACTGCAGCACCCACAACACCGACCGCACCCACTGCACAAGTGGCTCCGATCAATACGCGGCGGCGCGTTTTATTTACAGCGTCATTACTCATGACGAATTTCTCCCCTAACAGCTTCAACGGCTTGCAAATCACCACAAGATACAGGCGATAAAGGATTTATTGGGCGACTCAAGAAAAGGCGGGCAATCTTAATGAATTCACACTCGGCTTACAAGAATAACCACACACAAACAGTGGGTTATAGGCCCGCAATTTTAGACGTAAAAAAACGCCCAAGCCAGAAAAAGACTTGGGCGTTTTTTTGTGATCACCATGCAGCAGATACAAAATCCACTGCAGGAAACCATTAACGCTTGGAGAATTGTGGCTTTTTGCGCGCTTTGCGCAGACCAACCTTCTTACGCTCAACCTCACGGGAATCGCGGGTTACGTAACCGGCTTTACGCAATTCACTGCGCAGGTTGTCATCGTACTCCATCAGGGCGCGAGTCAGGCCATGGCGAATCGCACCCGCCTGGCCAAAACTACCGCCGCCAGAGACAGTAACATTTACGTCAAATTTTTCTACCAGGCCAACCAGCTCGAGCGGTTGACGAACAACCATGCGCGCAACCGGGCGACCAAAGTATTCGTCCAGTGGACGATCATTGACAACGATATTGCCAGTACCAGCAGTGATGAACACACGTGCGGTAGAGGTCTTGCGACGGCCTGTGCCGTAATATTGTGCTGCAGACATGTCGGCTCCCCTTAGATGCTCAGTTCTTTAGGTTGTTGAGCAGCATGTGGATGCTCATTACCCGCATAAACTTTCAGTTTCTTGAACATTGCGCGACCCAGTGGGCCTTTCGGCAACATGCCCTTAACAGCGATCTGGATAGTGCGCTCCGGAGCCTTCTCGATCATTTTCTCGAAGGTGATCGATTTAATACCGCCAATAAAGTTGGTGTGGTGGTAATAAACCTTGTCAGTAGCTTTACGGCCAGTCACGCGCACTTGGGACGCGTTGATAACTATGATGTAATCGCCGGTATCAACGTGTGGAGTGAATTCTGGCTTGTGCTTGCCACGCAAACGCGAGGCGATTTCCGCAGATAAACGGCCGAGAGTTTTACCCGCCGCATCCACGATGAACCAGTCATGTACGACAGATTCAGGTTTGGCAATATAGGTCTTCATGTTATTCCTGCCTAAATTGGATGTGGAACTGATTTAAATGTAGTAAACAACCCTGAAAACAGGGAGGCGGCATACTACACACCCGCAGGACGGTTTTCAACCGAAATATGGCTTTATTCGGGGCGATGCGGACGAGCCAGGTATTCGCGGCTTTGCATTTCCAGCAAGCGGCTCACAGTGCGCTGGAATTCAAAATCCAGCTTGCCTGTGGAATAGAGTTCATCTAAAGGGCGCTCGGCGGATATCACCAATTTCACCTGGCGGTCATAAAACTCATCCACCAGGTTCACAAAACGCCGCGCCTGGTCATCTTTATCGCGGCCAAGGCCCGGGACGTTGCTCAGGATGACGGTGTGATATTCACGCGCAAGTTCGATGTAATCATTTTGTGAGCGCGGCCCATCGCACAACACCACAAAATCGAACCAGATGATACCTTCACTGATGTAACGGGTCGGGATCATGCGCCCTTCAACTTCAATCTCTTGCTGCGCGTGGATTTCCGCCCCCTTTGGCGCCAGGCTTTTAAAACTGCACATCAGGCTCTCGTCAGCCGCCGCGTCAAGCGGATAGTGATAGAGTTCAGCCTGCTCCAGGGCGCGCAACCGATAATCCACGCCGCCATCGACATTCACCACTAAAGTGTGTTTATTGAGCAGGTCGATTGCCGGCAGGAAACGCGCACGCTGCAGGCCATCCTTATAAAGGCCGTCGGGGACAATATTGGATGTGGCCACCAAGGTAACACCGCGTGCAAATAATTCTTCCATCAAAGTGCCGAGGATCATCGCATCGGTAATATCCGAGACAAAGAACTCGTCAAAGCAAATAACGCGCGCCTCCGCAGCAATCGTATCCGCTACCAGTTTCAACGGGTTTTTTTTACCACCCAGCTTTTTAAGCTCGGCGTGCACACGACGCATAAAACGATGGAAATGTGCGCGGAGCTTTTGCTCAAATGGCAGACTTTCAAAAAAATTATCCATCAAATAGGTTTTGCCACGCCCCACCCCGCCCCAGAAATAAAGCCCGCGCACCAGTTCACGGGAGGAATCGCCCGTGAATCGCTTGAAGAAATTGCTAAACGCGCTTTGCTTTTTTTCTTCCTGCCATACCGCCACCAATTGTTCGTAGAGATGCTGTAAATGGTTTACAGCTATCTCCTGGGCCGGATCATGGCGGAAATCGGGGCGCTGCAAATCACGCTTGTAGCGCTCAAGTGGGGAAAGGGACATTGGGTTAGCCATTGCTCATATACACAAATATAAAAATGAAAGCGATGCTCATTCGGGGTCGCCACTTTAGCGATTCCGCTCATGATTCTCCATGGCTATTGCAACTGTCGTATTAGGGTCCCGGTTAAATCCGTTTTCAGCGTCGCCAGGTAACCGTGAAAAAAATGTCCGGCCCCGGGATAGCGCAACAACTCCACAGGTCCATGCAGACCATTTGCCCAATCATAGACGCCGTGCGCGATGACACGCTCATCCTGGTCGCCCTGCACCACACAAGTTGCGCACGGAAACTGGTTCCCGCGCGCATAGGGGTAACGTTCGATCGGGGGGGCAACCAGGGTGAGGTGGCGCAGCCCCTTAACCTCATAACTTACTTGCGCGGCAATTGAGGACCCGAACGAGAAACCGGCGAGCATCAAACTTGAACCGGGCAGTTGCTGCCCGCACCAGCCAACCAGCGTGCGCAGGTCATCAAGCTCTCCAATTGCGTTATCAAAAGTCCCCTCACTTTTCCCGACACCGCGAAAATTAAATCGCAATACATGGATGCCAAGATCACGATAGGTACGCATTAATGTGGTTACCACTTTGTTGTCCATTGTGCCCCCGTGGACAGGATGGGGATGGCAGAGGATTACCAACCATTGCCTGGCTGCAAACTGGCCAGCCTCATCCCCCTGGTGCAGGACGGCCTGCAACGTTCCGCCTGGTCCCGGAAGCATTAATGACTCTTCTTTTGCGAAGGGAAACTTCATGGATTACCTCGATTTTGGTAATGCAGGCCAATGCCCGAAATTTTTGCCCATTTTAATGAGAAAATGGACTTATAATAGGTCTATGAGTGCTTATGGATTGCATATACCACCTGTAAGCACAACTGTTGATGAGGAGATTCCCGTGTATTCTTTCAGTGCGCTAGTTATAACTGGATTCATTTGCCTGCTGGCAGGCGGCGCCATAGGTGCCGCGCTATTGTATGCGTTCCGCTCACAGTTAATGGGGCGGGACATAGAGCAACGCTTGCATGAAGCAGAAAACTCATTGCAAGCCTATCAGCGCGATGTAGCGGAACACTTCACCCAAACCTCGCAGTTGGTTAATAACCTGACGCAGGCCTATCGCGAAGTGCATGAACACCTCGCCAATGGCGCACTGAAATTGGCAACGCCGGCAATCAGCCGTCAAATTATCGATTCAGCCAACAGTAATTTAAGCAGCGATACAAAAGCCTATATTAATGAACAACGTATTGAACCGCCGCGCGATTGGGCACCAAAGGCGCCCGGCACCAAAGGTGCACTAAGTGAAGATTATGATTTACGCGAAGATCACAATCACAGCCGTATGCCGATGGAATCACCGGATGATTTTGATTTTGACGGTAAAGCCAATCGCTACTAGTTTGTATCTGAAGTGTTAGCAGTGTAATTCACAAAAGGGGAATTTATGAAATTTGACATGTCAATTACTGATAACTACGCATCATTCATTGATAAGGATTCCGGCGTAGCAGTATTCGTTGACTCGTTCGATAATCAGGAGTTTGAGGTAAGAATTGGAACTATTAATGAATCAGAACTCGCGGGCACCATTTTCGCAGCAACAACTGAGGAGCTTAACACCAAATTAGCCGCTCTATTTTCAGTACATACAGGGGAAAATAATGGGAATTTCAATAAATGAAATATCTGTTTTAGAAGCTGTACTGAATGAGAAATTTTCAAAGGAGCGTCTAAAGTTCAAAATGTCAGTTCATTTTGTAAAAGACAGAATGAATCATCCTAGAAATACACCAGCTATCACCATTACGGAGCTCCAAGGAATCTTTAATCGGCTTACTACAGTTTACATAAGTCAGCTTATGCGCATGAAACACAACGATTCATTTAATGTTCGCTGCACAAAATCAGACATCAATATTCCATGCGTAATATCAAAAACTAAAGACGCCGCAGGAAAAGATAACCGGGAAGTAATTGCAATTACAGTGATGCGTAAGGCCAATTTTATTTCCAAAGACCCTATAGAATTTAAAGTATAATGCTAACAAGGCAGCACGCCACTGCGTGGCTGGGCAGTTGGTAAACGGCCCCTTGTGGTTTGCCGCGCAAAAGTAATCCATAAAATCACAATTTACAAACTACCGTTGTGCGCGGCGTTAACACTTCAGGCGTACAGGACGTCGAAAAATTGTGCAACCCCGCATTTGCGGGGTTTTTGTTGAATGAAAAAAATAAATCCGCGGAGATAGCTGCAATGTTAAAACGCTTGCTTAATTTTATCGGCTGGCCGGTGACCGCAGGCGTAATCATTGCTTTACTTGCGCTCCTCCTCTTTCCACAATTGCGCGGCACACCACCGACAATCCAGCCTCTATCAAATATGGGTATTGGTGTGGTGTCTTATGCTGACGCCGTTAATCGCGCGGCACCTGCGGTGGTAAATATTTATACTGAAAAACGTGTGGTGCAGCGTTACCAAAATTTTTATAACCATCCTTTTTTTCGCCAGCTTTATAACAATTCCAATGTTCCGCAACAGGAGCGCATGGAAAAAACCCTCGGTTCCGGCGTTATTGTCGATGCCAACGGGCTTATCCTGACGAACAACCATGTCATCAACGGCGCCGACCGAATCGCCGTTCTCCTTTATGATGGCAGGGTGACTGCCGCTGAGCTTGTTGGAATCGACAAGGCGAATGATTTAGCGGTATTGCGTATCAAGCTGGATAATATAACCGCTATTAATCTGGGTAATTCCGACAATATCCGCGTTGGTGATGTAGTCCTCGCCATCGGCAACCCTTTCGGGGTTGGCCAGAGCGTAAGCCAGGGGATTGTGAGCGCAACCGGTCGCTGGAACCTCGGCATTAACAGCGCTGAAAATTTTATCCAGACGGATGCGGCGATTAATCCCGGCAATTCCGGCGGCGCGCTTGTTGATGCCTACGGCAACTTGATCGGTATCAATACCGCCATGCTTGATGAAACCGGCGCGTCGTTCGGAATCAGCTTTGCTGTGCCTATCGACAAAGCCATGAACTCACTTAAACAAATCGTTGAATTTGGTGGAGTAAGGCGCGGCTGGCTAGGCATTTCCGTTACCCAATTAATGCCTGATGCGATAAAAAAATCCGGCAGTGATGGTTTATTGATTACCGGTATCGACAAAGACAGCCCGGCAGAAAAAGCCGGACTGAAGGTAAACGATATAATTACACATATCGACAATATTCCCTTGGCACCCATTACCACTATCAATCACGCACTGGCTAACATCCAGCCCAACGCGGAAATTAATTTTCGAATTATCCGCGATGGCAAATCCCTGGAAATTAAAGCCATTGCTGCTTTTCCACCGACAAAAACCTGAACAAATAAATTCGCACAAATGAAAACGGGTGCCTGAACGCACCCGTTTATTTTTCAGTAGTGATTAATCGCCTATTCGATAATACGATATTCCGCCGAACGCGCATGGGCTTCAAGTTGCTCACCGCGCGCAAGTACCGATGCCGTTTTTGAAAGCACAGAGGCACCCGCCGGGGAACACATAATAATTGAACTGCGCTTTTGAAAATCATAAACACCTAACGGCGAAGAGAAACGCGCAGTACCGGATGTGGGCAACACATGATTCGGCCCGGCACAGTAATCCCCTAAAGCCTCTGGTGTATGGCGTCCCATAAAAATCGCACCGGCGTGGCGAATTTGCGGCAATAAAGATTCAGGATCGGCAACAGATAGTTCCAAATGCTCAGGCGCTATACGATTACTCACCGCCAAGGCCTGTTGCATATCGGCAACTTTAATTAATGCGCCGCGATTTTTTAATGACACACCGGCAATTTCATTGCGCTCAAGTGTTGGCAATAATTTTTTGATGGATTGTTCCACTTTATCCAGGAATTCTGCATCCGGACTTAACAAAATTGCCTGGGCCTGCTCGTCATGCTCAGCCTGGCTGAATAAATCCATGGCGATCCAATCCGGGTCTGTCAAGCCATCACAAATAATCAAAATTTCCGAAGGGCCGGCAATCATGTCAATCGCTACCTGGCCAAAGACCGCGCGCTTTGCCGTGGCGACATAAATATTTCCGGGGCCCACAATTTTATCGACCTTGGTGATAGTCCCGGTACCAAATGCCAGTGCAGCAACTGCTTGTGCTCCGCCAATAGTAATAACGCGATCAACCCCGGCAATTGCCGCGGCGGCCAGCACTATGGGACTGATTTCCCCATCAGGCGCCGGTACCACCATGGTCAGTTGATCAACTCCCGCCACTTTCGCCGGGATTGCATTCATCAGCACGGATGAGGGATAGGAAGCCTTACCACCTGGAACATAAAGGCCCACACGCTCCATGGCGGAAATTTGTTGGCCAAGCACAGTGCCATCCGCTTCGGTATAGCGCCAGGATGATTGCAATTGGTGTTGGTGATAGTTGCGAATCCGTTCGGCAGCAACTTCCAACGCAAGACGCTGTTCAGGGGTAATGTCATTCAAGGCCGCATGTAATTGCGCGGATGAAACCACCAAATCATCAATTGTTTGCGCATTGCGACGATCAAACTTATTGGTGTACTCCAATACCGCCGCATCGCCGCGCGCTTTTACCTGATGCAAAATGTCATCAACAACCGCAGCCACATGGGTGTCGCTGACCGATTCCCAGGCCAATAACTGATCCAGGCGCTGGTTAAAATCGTCCTGGCTCGCATCCAAACGGGTGATAACAGAATCAGACATAAAAAGCTCGTTGCGATAAAAGAAATGAAACGAAATTTATAATGCTCACCAGCGATTGTAATTGCTCATTGCCATTTGCAATCGATGGCATAGCGGGGAACTTACGCGGCAGAATGTATGGCGCCGGCAACGCAATCGATAATTGCCTGGATTTGAACGTGCTTCATTTTCATAGACGCTTTGTTGACGATCAAACGCGAGCTAATATCGGCGATAAATTCACGCGGCTCCAAGCCATTTGCACGCAACGTATTTCCAGTATCCACAATATCCACAATTTCATCCGCTAAATTCATAATCGGCGCCAACTCCATAGCGCCGTACAGTTTAATCACATCGATCTGGCGGCCTTGCGCGGCGTAATATTGTTTCGCCACATTCACATATTTGGTCGCCACACGGATACGCCCCACCGGTGTGGCCTGGCCCTTAACACCCGCTGTCATCAGTTTGCAACGCGCGATGTTCAAATCCAGCGGCTCATACAAACCGTCAGCACCGTTTTCCATCAATGTATCCTTGCCGGAAATACCCATATCCGCCGCGCCAAACTGCACATAGGTGGGGACATCCGCACCGCGCAATAATAAAAACCGCACATTGGGTTGCGAAGTTTCAAAGACCAACTTGCGGCTTTTTTCCATATCTTCAAGCGGATGGATATCCGCTGCCGCCAGCAGCGGCAAGGTTTCTTCAAGAATGCGCCCCTTGGTAAGCGCGATGGTCAGCATCTGGCTCATGCTCAGGAACCTTTTACACGACGCACACCGGCGCCCAGACTTTGGAATTTTTCTTCGATGGCTTCGTAACCGCGATCAATGTGATAGATGCGGTCAATCAGGGTCTCACCGTCTGCCACCAGGCCCGCAATCACTAAACTTGCCGATGCGCGCAAATCGGACGCCATCACCGGCGCTGCCTTTAAACGCTCAACCCCAGTCACTATCGCGGTGTTCTGCTCGAGTTCGATATGGGCGCCCATCCGATTCAATTCAGCAACTTGCACCAAACGATTTTCAAAAATGGTTTCAGTGATATGGCTTACGCCTTCCGCAACCGCATTCATCGCCATAAATTGCGATTGCATATCCGTCGGGAATGCCGGGTATGGCGCCGTCCGCAGGCTTACCGCCCTGGGTCGCTTGCCATGCATGTCCAGAGTTATCCAACCCGGCCCGCTGGCGACCTCGGCGCCCGCCTCCTGCAATTTGAAAATAACCGCTTCGAGGATATCGGCGCGGGTATTGGTCAGTTTGATTTTGCCGCGTGTTGCAGCGGCAGCGACCAGATAGGTACCGGTTTCAATACGATCCGGCATTACCGCGTAATCACACCCCTGCAAGGCATCTACCCCTTCAATGACCAGGGTGGACGTGCCAATACCCTCGATCCTGGCGCCCATAGCGACCAGCATATTCGCCAGGTCAACTATCTCCGGTTCGCGCGCGGCATTTTCCAGAACTGTCTTACCTTCAGCCAGTACCGCCGCCATCAACAGGTTTTCGGTTCCCCCCACAGTCACCACATCCATCAGGAAATGGCAGCCCTTTAAACGGCCATTCGAACGGGCGCGAATATAACCGCCATCGATCTCAATGCTTGCACCCATAGCTTCCAGGCCGCGCAGGTGAATATCCACGGGGCGCGAGCCAATCGCACAACCGCCCGGGAAAGATACATTCGCTTCGCCATAGCGAGCCAACAATGGCCCCAATACCAGGATGGAGGCGCGCATGGTTTTAACCAGCTCGTAGGGAGCGGTGTAGGAATTAATGGTGTTCGGGTCCACGATCACTACATGATCACCGTGGATCTCAATGGTCAAGCCCAGGGTTTTCAACAGGGTGACCATGGTAGTCATATCCCGCAAGTGCGGAACGTTCGTCAAACGCACTTTGGATTGGGCAAGGATGGTTGCAGCCAGCAGCGGCAAGCCCGCATTTTTGGAACCGGAAATACGAATTTCGCCAGACAGCGGGCCACCGCCTGTAATTAAAAATTTGTCCATTACTAACCTGAATTGAAAATATGGGAGAAATCGACGGAGATTACCGGTTACTGCTGCTGTTGCCACTGCTCAGGGGTATAGGATTTGATGTAATCCACCGCATGTATGCTACGGTCGGCAAATTGCTGGCTTAGGGTGCCTAGTACCAGTTGTTGCTTTTTGACCGGCGTTAAGCCCGCAAAGGCGGAGCTGACAATAACCAGGCCTATGTGATCGCCCTGCACCTCAACAGATTTGACCTCGCAGTCAGGGATTTGGCTTTCAATAAGCGCTTTGATTTGTTCGGCTTGCATAGTTCTACTCGGAAGGATTGGTCAGAATTGCAATGCAGGTGAACTGCAACCATAAATAAGCCGCGAAGTTTACCGGAACTACCGGCAACTCGCACCCGGAAATCCTGTTTCGGGGTAAAAACAAAGCCCCGGTTTGCGGCCGGGGCTTTTAGGGGATATACCTTTTACCCGTTATGCATCAACGAGCCAGGTCGCAATCACCTGATCAATATTGTTGTTGTGCTTCTTCAGGCCCGCTTTGAACTGGCTGCTGAATGACTGCCCCAGGTTCACGCCGTTAAGCACAACATTAATCAGTTTCCAGTCACCAGACCTGGCTTTTACCATGGTGTAATCCAGCTTGTGGGTCGCGCCTTCGGCACTGACCTCCTGCTTCACTACCACGCGATCCGCTTTTACTGTATCTACACCGACGATTACCACCTTACTATTCGCATACCCCAGGATTCCCTTGGCCAGGGACCTGACCATGCCATCCTTGAAGACTTTAAGGAATTGTTCACGCTGGGCGGGTGTGGCTTGTTTGTAGGTGGCCTTACCCATTACCGAACCGGCAATAAAAGGAAAATTAACTACCGGGTCCATTACCTTTTCAACCTGTTTGTAATATTCATCATCCGATACCTTGGACGCATTTTTGGCCTTTACCAAGCCGAATAGTTGTTGGGCAACAGATTCTACAATCGCCTTGGGCTCCGCGGCTGGGGTAACAGGCTCCTGGGCAGCGGCAAATTGCGATAACACCAATGCGATAAAAAGGGAAAATCCGAACAGGGATTTAAACAGGGAAACAATCTTCATCGTATAAACCTTCCATTAACCAAATGCGGCTAAAGCGTAATTGCCTTATGCCCTGATTGTCTTACAGCCAAGCATGAGACAGCGCAAGTTCCTTAAGGTGCCATTCTTTGTTAGAGGGTTATGGGTGTGGCGTTTTTTTGTTGGACCGAAGCGCGGCCAGTGGCTATGCGGGGTGCACTATAACACCGCTGCGTTACAATGCTTAAGCCCCATGCGGGAAAAAACCTAAACACAACTCGCCTAAATGCGAGGCCCCGTTATAATGCCCAACCCCGAATCGCCTGCAATGGGATTTTTTATGGCCGCTTTTGATTATGTCAGCTCTGCGTTACGCACCATTCGCCTGGAGGCGGAAGCGGTCACGGCATTGATAAGCCGCATCGATGGCCAATTTGCCCAGGCCTGTGAATTGATTATGAATGGCACCGGCCGGGTCATAGTGACGGGCATGGGCAAGTCGGGCCATATCGGTAAAAAAATAGCGGCAACCCTTGCGAGTACAGGCACCCCGTCTTTCTTCGTCCATCCGGGTGAGGCCAGCCATGGCGATCTGGGAATGATTACCAGGGACGACATAGTCCTCGCCATTTCCTATTCGGGATCCTCGAATGAAATTGTGGCGCTCCTGCCGTTATTGAAGCGCGCCGGTATCAAGATAATCAGTATGACCAGCAACCCCAACTCCACTATTGCCGAGGTTGCGGAGGTTAACCTGGATATCAGTGTGGTATATGAAGCCTGTCCACTGGATCTTGCCCCCACATCCAGCACCACAGCAACCCTGGTAATGGGTGATGCACTTGCTATAGCCCTGCTGGAAGCACGCGGTTTCACCGCCGAAGATTTTGCGTTCTCCCATCCCGGTGGAGCCTTGGGTCGCAAGCTGCTGTTGCGCCTGAGCGATGTCATGCACAGCGGCGAAGAAATCCCGCGTGTCCTGCCGGAAACCCCCATGCTCGACGCACTGATGGAGATGTCCCAAAAAGGTTTTGGTATGACCACCGTCATGGACCCTGCGGGAGATTTACGGGGGATTTTTACCGACGGCGATCTGCGCCGCAGTATCGACCGCGGGGTGGATATCCGCATTGCAACCGTCGGCGAACTGATGAATACCGCCCCCAAAATGTTGCGCGACAATACCCTGGCGGCGGAAGCTTTGGCGCTGATGGAGCAGGCCAGGATCAACGTTTTACTGGTTACCGACGAACAACAAAAACTGGTTGGTGTCGTAAAGATCAATGACCTGCTGCGCGCCGGCATTATTTAACCTAACGGAAACCCTATGAACCCCGAATTACGTGAGCGCGCTGCGCGCATAAAATTGCTGCTGCTTGATGTGGATGGTGTATTGACCGACGGCAAGCTTTATTTCGGCAATAGCGGCGAAGAGTTCAAGGCGTTCAGCACCCTGGACGGCCATGGTATCAAACTGTTACAGAAGACCGGGGTTAAGGTCGGCATTATCACTGGCCGCACCAGCGACCTGGTTGCCCGTCGCGCCAGGGACCTGGGCATTAAAATTCTGGTCCAGGGCCGGGAAGATAAATGGGATGCGTTGCAGGAAATCCTGCAACAGCACCCCATTCCCCTCAATGAGATTGCCTTTATGGGCGATGACTGGCCGGACCTGGGAATAATGACGCGGGTAGGATTGGCGCTGGCGGTAGCCAACGCCCATTGCAGCGTCGCCGCCAGGTCACACTGGCAAAGCCGGGAGCGCGGTGGCGAAGGTGCGGTACGCTCTGCCTGTGATCTGATCATGCAAGCACAGGACACCTTCGATACAGCCCTGGCAGATTACCTCAGCACCGCTACCTGACCCTGGACGACGCATACGGATCAACCAATAAGTTATGAATTTATCCCAACGGCTTTACCGCATCCACCAACGCATCCCCGGCCCCTGGCTAGTGGCGGGCGTATTGGTGCTGTGCTTCTTTTTATTTTTTGTGCGCAAAAAAGCAGAACAAACCCCCTACGAATACGATCCCGGTGGTTTCCCGCAAATCTATATGAAGCAAGTACAAACGCGTGAATTCGATGCCGCAGGAAAGTTGCATTTCGAATTGACCACCCCCAAAGTTGCCCTCTACCAACCCAACCCGGACGGCCCTTCTATCCAGGACTATACCTTGATCGATGCCCCAAAGATGATTTTCTACAACACCCAGAACGGTACTCCCTGGCGCTTGTCAGCGACCGACGGTCGCAGCGAATCGAATAATGAATTGATTCGCCTGCTGGGTGATGTCGTTATCCAGCAAGACTCACCCAGCCAGGGACTGGTACGTGTCACCACTGACGAACTCCGGGTGCGCGCCCGGGAACAATTCGCGGAAACCGACAAAGCTGTTAAGATGCGCAGCGCAAAAGGCCAGATAGACGCTATAGGTATGGATGCCGATCTGGCGCAGAGTCGGCTCCAGTTAAAGTCCCAGGTTAAGGCTGTTTATGATCCTCGTTAAGTTCCCACCTAGAAAACCCGCGCACCTCGTGCGCCATTTGGTTGCTTTCAGCCTGCTGGCAAGCCTTCACGCCAGCAACCTATTTGCGTTACCCAGCGATAAAAACGAAACCATCCGCGGCTCCGCTGACAAGCTTACCGTCGATCAAAAAAACGGGATTGCCACCTATACCGGGTCAGTCATTATCCAGCAAGGCACACTGGTAATTTCTGCCGACTCCATCGTGATCCATACCAACACTGACAATGATGTGGAAAAAATGGTTGCCCAGGGCAATCCGGCGCGCTTCCAGCAACAACCGGAAAAAGACCAGGGTTTGGTCACAGCCGCCGCCAAACAAATCACCTACACACCACACAACCAGCGCTTGCTATTAATTGAGGATGCCTCGGTCGAACAAAACGGCGCGGTTATGAGCGGCCCTCGCATTGATTACGACCTGGTAAAGGAAGTGATGAAAGCCGCGGGCAACAGCAGCACCGATGGCAACGCCCAGCGTATTGAAATCGTGATTCCCCCCAAGGGCGCAAAAGACCAGGGTGCGATTGAAATTAAAAGCGGAAACCAGGATACAATCCCGGTGGTGCCGACTACCAACGCCAGCAGTGCCGTTAACTCATCCACCAGCGCCTCACAAAATTAATCCCTATGTCCTATTTATACGCTCGCCATCTCGCTAAAAGTTACAAGAAGCGCAGGGTTGTTATCGACGTATCCATCACGGTGGAAAGCGGTCATATCGTGGGCCTGCTGGGCCCAAATGGCGCAGGCAAGACAACCTGTTTTTATATGATTGCCGGCCTGGTCCCCGCTGATAATGGCACAGTATTGATTGATGACCGTGACATTACCAACCTGCCGATTCACGGGCGCGCCCGCGCGGGAATTGGCTATCTGCCGCAAGAAGCGTCTATTTTTCGCAAGTTGAGTGTGGCCGATAACATCATGGCGATCCTGGAAACACGCAAGGATATGGATATCAAACAGCGCAAGGAAAAACTGGAATTACTCCTTAACGAATTCCACATTACCCATATTCGCGACAGCCTGGGCATGGCCTTATCCGGCGGTGAGCGCCGTCGGGTTGAAATTGCACGTGCCCTGGCGACTGATCCCAAATTTATTTTGTTGGACGAACCTTTCGCGGGCGTTGACCCTATTTCCGTTAATGACATCAAGGAAATCGTCCGCCATCTCAAGGACCGCGGTATCGGTGTGCTGATTACCGACCACAACGTGCGTGAAACCCTCGATATTTGCGAGACCGCCTACATTGTCAGCGAAGGCCATATTATTGCCGAAGGCGATGCAGAAACCGTTTTAAGTAACACCAAGGTCCGCGAGGTTTACCTGGGCGAAAACTTCCGCCTCTAAACTGCTTTCCCCTAACATCGATATTACCGATTGACCCGCTAAAAGACCGGGTATTACCCATATACCCAGTCGATTTTCCCGACAAACAACTTGACAAGTAACATTATTTGTTCATTAGGCATAGAGATTGCTTATGGTTGTTGCCTGATACCCAAACCCTGACTAAACTCCGCTTATCCGACATTATTAATCCTGCTTCCAATTTAACCATTTTGCGTCATAAGGGTTTGTTTACTGCACAATGAAACAATCGCTCCAGCTCAAACTCGGCCAACAGCTGACCATGACACCGCAATTGCAACAGGCAATCCGCCTGTTGCAACTTTCCACATTGGATTTGCAACAGGAAATTCAGGAAGCCATTGAGTCCAACCCCATGCTGGAGGTAGAAGAAGGGTTTGATCCCCCCAGCCAAACGGCTGATTATGAAAACAATGACCTGGATAATGTGGATTACAGTCGCCAGCAGGAAATCGCGGCCGATAGTGCCAGCGGTGATACGGATTTCAATACCGGCGATAATTATTCTGCGACGCTGGACAATTACCAGGAACCTGGCAGCTATGCCGAAGGAGAGGGTTTTAATGAGGGCGAATCCTTTGGTGATGACGCCTATGGGGAAAGTGAAAGCTTCAGTGCGGACAGCGGTGACTGGAGTGAAGCCATTCCCAATGATTTGCCGGTAGACACGAGCTGGGACGATGTATACCAGGCTTCTTCTTCCGGCAGTTCAAGTAATTATGATAACGAAGACAACGATTTCGAAAGCCGTCGAGCCGCCACCGATTCCCTTTACGACCATTTGATGTGGCAGCTAAACCTTACCCCCATGTCGGATCGTGATCGCCTGTTGGCGATGGCAATTATCGATGCGGTTGAGCCTAGCGGTATGCTGTCCAACACCATCGACGAAATTTATGAAGGCATGCGCGACGAGTTCGAAGAACTCGAACTGGACGAAGTGGTCGCAGTACAGCATCGCCTGCAACAATTTGATCCCTGCGGTGTTTGCAGTCAAAACCTGTCGGAATGTTTGTTAGTGCAATTGCAACAATTCGATCCAAAAACGCCGTTCCTTGATTCAGCCAAATTAATTGCAAAGCAATATCTACCCTTGTTAGGCAGTCGCGATTATCGCCAATTGATGCGTCGCACCAAATTGAAAGAATCGGAACTGAGCCAGGCGATAACCCTGATACAAAGTTTAAATCCGCGCCCCGGGGATATTATCGCCAGCGGTGATACCGAATATGTTGTACCCGATGTTTTTGTGGAGAAACGCGACGGTCGCTGGCTGGTGGAACTCAACCCGGAAATTGCGCCGCGTTTACGCATCAATGCCGACTACGCCTCCATGGTGAAACGCGCGGACTCCAGCAGCGATAACACCTTTTTAAAGGACAATTTGCAGGAAGCGCGCTGGTTTTTGAAAAGCTTGCAGAGCCGTAATGAAACCTTATTGAAAGTCGCCAGTTGTATTGTCGAAAAACAACGCGGGTTCCTTGAGTACGGACCCGAGGCGATGAAACCCCTGGTATTACACGATATTGCAGAAATTGTTGAGATGCATGAATCCACTATTTCACGGGTGACGACGCAAAAATATATGCACACCCCGCAAGGTATCTTTGAACTTAAATATTTTTTCTCCAGCCACGTGAGCACTGACAGCGGTGGCGAATGTTCATCGACTGCGATCCGCGCGATTATCAAGAAGCTGGTCAATGCAGAGAACCCCAAGAAACCGCTTAGCGATAGCAAAATTACCGATTTACTCGCGGAACAAGGTATCCAGGTTGCACGTCGCACCATTGCTAAATACCGTGAATCACTGAATATCCCACCCTCAAACGAACGTAAAACAATTTAATTATTTCAGGAAACCGGAAAGGGATTTGTTGAGTGCAGAATTACTGCATGGCTTTTATCCCGCGATTGAGCCATCAAACCTAATGAGGAAGTACTTATGCAAATAAACATCAGTGGCCACCACCTCGAAGTAACTGATTCGCTGAAAGACTACGTAACCACCAAGCTCGAACGCCTGGGCCATCACCATGAGCGGATCACCAGCACCCATGTCATCCTCTCGGTGGATAAACTGATTCAAAAAGCAGAAGCGACTTTGCATGTAAGCGGCAAGGATATTTTTGCCGATGCAATCCACGATGACCTTTACGCGGCGATCGATGCGCTGGCAGACAAACTGGATCGCCAATTAATTAAACACAAAGAAAAAATGCGCAATCATCGTTAATACATCGGTGATTGGGCCCAGGAGAGAATGCTTCGGCATCACGAGTTATGCAAATTGAATCCCTGATCAGCCCCGGCCGCACCCTGTGCGGCATTGAAGGTGGCAGCAAAAAACGTGCGCTGGAATTACTTGCCAATACCATTGCACAAGACATCCCGGAAATAGACGCCGACGAATTATTTCGTCGCCTTATCGGTCGTGAGCGCCTGGGTTCTACCGGTATAGGCCACGGTGTAGCTATACCCCATTGTCGGGTCGAGCATTGCAAGGGCACCGTCGGTGCCTTGATCACCCTTGCCGACCCCATTGATTTTGATGCGATAGATTCGCAACCGGTGGACATACTCTTCGCCATGCTGGTGCCGGAAGACGCCCATGATGAGCACTTGCAAACCCTGGCCACCCTGGCGGGGGCGCTGAATAACCCTGAGTATCGCCAGCGGTTGCGTAAAGCTACCAGCGACGAAGCCTTATACCAGGCGGCGATTTCCCCCCCGTAAGGATTCATTATGCATTTGGTGATCATTAGCGGCCTGTCGGGCTCGGGAAAAAGTACAGCGCTCCATGTCCTTGAGGATGTGGGCTTTAATTGCATCGACAATTTACCCGTCAGCCTGCTTCCGGCACTGGTCGCCCAAATCCAGATCCATAAGGATGACCTGCAAAAATTCGCGATTGGCATAGATGTGCGCAACGCCTGGCAAGACCTGGCGATATTCCCGCAGATGATCAGCACCCTTAAGGACGCGCACCTGCCATTTCGCACCCTGTTCCTGGATTCGCAACCGGCAGTTTTAATCCAGCGCTTCAGTGAAACTCGCCGTAAACACCCATTGTCCGACAAACATACCAGTTTGGAAGAAGCCATTGCGGCCGAACAACATTTGCTGGAACCCATTCGCGACACCGCCGACCAGGTTATTGATACCAGCCATTTGAATTTGCATGAATTGCGTGATTTGGTGAAGGAACGGGTTTCGGGCCGCACCGAATCAACGATGGCGATCCTGTTTGAATCCTTTGGCTTTAAGCATGGCCTGCCAGTGAATGCCGACCTGGTATTCGATGCGCGCTGCTTGCCCAACCCGCATTGGAAACCCAACTTGCGGCCGCAAACCGGCCAGGACCAGGATGTGATTGACTTCCTGGAGGAGCAGATTACCGTCAAGGAGATGTATGACGATATAGAACATTACCTGGCTCGCTGGTTACCGCGTTACCAGGCCAACAACCGCAGTTATATCACTATCGCGATTGGTTGTACGGGTGGGCAGCACAGGTCCGTTTATCTGGCGGAGCGTTTGCAAAAACACTTTGACCAAAGTTTTCACGACGTACAAGTGCGACACCGCGACATTAACAAACACAAAAAACAATGATTTTTTTGAACACAGAACCTGGCAATGCTGACTGATACCCTCGACATTATTAATAAACGCGGCCTGCACGCCCGCGCTGCCGCCAAGCTCGCTACCCTGGCCAATCGATTCAAGGCCAGAATCCAGGTGCGCGTGGGCGAAGGTGCGTGGGCGGATGCCAAGAGCGTTATGTCGTTAATGCTATTGGCGGCCAGTTGCGGCACTGCGTTGCAGGTAAGTAGCGAAGGGGACGATGCCGAGGCCGCACTGGATGCAATCCGCGCCTTAATTGCGGACCGCTTTGAAGAAGGCGAATAAATCACCTATTGTTAACCCAAAGCCAGTGTGGATATTGTTGTTGCCCCGTATCTGCACTAAGCTGCGCGCCCTTTTATTGATTCTGCCCCGACGGCACTACCCATGGTTTACAATTACGACGATATTAATCCCGACGATTACATCCTGAGCAAATCCCAGGTCAAACGCGACATGCACGCATTACAGGCGTTGGGGGAAAGCCTTATCCATATGAATGAAAAGCAGTTGTCCCAGATTCCCCTGAGTGAGGAAATGCTGGACGCTATTTATATTGCCCGCAAAATGCCGCCCAAGGAGGCGCGCCGCCGCCAGATCCAATACATTGGCCGATTAATGCGCGAGGGCAACCACGAGGAAATTAAGGCTGCGGTGGATAAAATGCAGAGCCGCAGCGACCAATATGTACATCGCCAACACCAGATCGAACGTTACCGGGATTTACTGATTGAGGGCGACAAGCAAGTATTCCAGACGCTGGTCACCTCCTGCCCCGGTATTGATGTGCAGCACCTGCGCCAGTTAATTCGCGCTGCGCAGAAAGAACGCGAAGATAACAAACCGCCCGCCAGTGCGCGCAAGTTGTTCGGTTTTATTCGCGAGCAACTGGAATTACACGATTAACCACCCCATAAACATAAGGGCGCAAAATGCGCCCTTATGTTTATGTCCCTATTTGTTTTTGCCGGGCCCGGAATTTTCCGGAGGCGGTTTTTCCTCGGCCTTTTTCCCAACGCTCTCACGCAAACTTTGTTCGCTCTCAAACAGGCGGTTAAAGCGCATTTGGGGATTATCCCAATTGCCTTTGATGCTGTAACTGATGCTGGTGGCTTGATCGACCTGTTTCTTAAACAACTTGCTTACCAGGTAGACACCCGCAGCGGCAGGTAAACCGGTCGCGAGCGCGGCAAAAAATGTCAGGTTACTCGCCACCGGCAAGGTCGCAACCAGGCGGGTATTAAGGGTTTCATCACGCAGGTTGATAGTCCCTGCCATTTGCATACCGCTGGAGGGAGTGCGCACCAGCAATGGATTTTCAAACACCATGGTGCCCCGATTGAAACCGACCTTGCCGTTGATCTCATCATAGGCCAAACCGCTTTTATACAGGTCGGAGAAGTCCAGGCGCATCCGGCGCGCCAGCGAGTCGAAGTTGAGGATCGAGAGCAGCCGCAAAATACCGTCCCCGGCACTGGCCTGGCGCTTGAAGCGGCCATCTTTTACATGGACGGTCATTTCGCCTCCCAGCTCGACCAACTTGAAATCCTGAGGTGACCCCGGCCAGAAGATATCCGCATTAAAACGCGCCGAACGGCTTTCGATCGTGCCCGGTTTCCCCCAACTGCGCAGCACGGCCCCCAAATCACCGGCACTGAGGGTACCGATGAAGTGTGTTTGCATTCCCTGGGGCGTGTATTGCCAATGCATTTTGGCGCCTTGCTTTTTATCGGCGCCACTGATGGTCACACCGCGGATACTGCCGCGGATCTGGTCGATCAGCACGCCCTTGTCATTAGGACGCAGTTGCAGCGACCAATTACCAAAATTATCACCATCCAATGAGAAGGATCGGATATTGATGTTGGCGAGCGGCATTTGGCGCGGGTCCAGCAGCTCGCGTTCAGGTGGTTGGATAGATGGGCCAGTTTGCCCGGATTCGTTGACGCTCGCCCGCCCCGTAACCGCAAGGCTTGTAGCCGGGGTATCTACAGCCGCAATAGTAAGTGCCAGGCGCTCAAGGTTAACCTCCAGTGGCGCAAGCTTGCTGGACGGAACCAACAGTTCGCCCGCGACCTGGGAGTTTTCGACCTTGAGGTTCCACCCCGCTTGTACCGGCACCGCCGTGACACTGAGGTTTTCAAACGGCACGGAGCCCAGGTCATACCGACCGATAACCAGCTCCGCCCGGAACGGTAAACCCGCCACCCGCCCCACAGCCTCCGCCTCGGCGGCAAGCATTTCTTCCACTTCCTCGGGGGTGCGGGGTTTTAGCGGTCGAACCACTACCGGCGTTAACTGTTCAGTGTAGGCAAGGTATTTGGCCTGCACCGCCTTCAACTGGTCGAGGTCAATCTCCGGCACAAAACCGGATACCAGGAATTCAGCGCCCTTACCTGAAAGCGCCTCGCTACCCAGGGCGATGTTGGCGGACACTAAGCTATTGCGGTTGCGATCCACGCGTAATATCCCTTGCATATCCTCGCCATAGGCAAAATGGACTTGCGCCTGGGCGTCCTGCAACGCGTATTGGAATACCAATGGCCGGGCCTCATCCACCCGCTTGCCATAAGGCGCAGGCAGGTCCACCGCAATACCCCGAAGGTCGCTGGTGACACTGACGGTAGCAAACGCCTGGCTGGAAAACCTTGTCGCTGCCTGCTGGTATGTTTCGCCGGCTTCCGGACCGGCCTCCATCATGGCGTTACCCTGGCGGGGGCGATGATTCAGCTCGACCATCGCCTTGTAAGGTAAGGTGCCGCTCATAAAAAGCACTTCCGGGCGCTTGCTCCAGAACGCCAATTGGCGAGCCTCCACCGCCCCCTCCAAACTGATCAGCGTTTTGTTATAGCCGTCCAGTTTTTGGGTGCCCAGTTGTACTTCCAGGGGCTCACCAAAAATATCCCCCTGCAAATGTTCGCTCGAAATCCCGGCCTCGCTGTCATAGCGGATATGTCCACTGACATTGGTCGCGCTCAGGTTCAGGTTCTGCAATTCAAATAACGGGGATTGCAGGCTCACATCTATTAATTGTCGATGACCCGCCGGCTTTGCTTCACCGGTGCCGATGGGAATATCCAGTTTTAAATGCCCCTGCATGGTTCCTTGCATACTCCATGAATCCAGGCTGGACCCCATGTACTTGCGCATTTCCCCTTCCCGCAGTACGCGGATGCCATCGCTGGCCAAGCCATCAATCTGCCCTTCAACCTGCAGGAGTGAACCTCGCCCGGTACGGTTGGGGTTAACCCGGACCTCTGCGTTCCTGACCTGGCTATTAAGCACCCTGGCCGAGGAGACACTGGCCGCTATTTGCGCATCAGTGGCCAAGAGCCTGCCATCCAGGGCGGTCAGTGACGGCCAGCCGGGGTGGTAATCCAGCGCCGCTTGCTTGAGGTCCAGGTACAACTGGTAGGTCCGCGCCATGGGGTTTCGGGTATTCAAGGTTCCCCGGTACACAAACCCCGCCTCGGTTGCCACACCGGGATTTTCCAGGCCGATGCTGTCGGCCAGCCAATCCGCCAGGGTCGCCGGCACAGTGGCGGGTGTGTATTTTTTGTAGGAACTGGCGTTTAACTGCTTTCCGCCCATTTGTACGTACAGATCTATGTCCCCGGTATTGCGTTTCCAGGGCAAGCCGAGCCACATATAGCCAAGTGCCAACTCTTCGCCTTTACGAAATTCCAACAGTCCGCTATTGACGTAGATCTGGTTTTTATCCGGGTATAAACGCCAGGAAACCTGGCCCCTGGCGGAATCAAACACCATGGGTTCCCTGTAGGTCGGTGAGTAATGCATGGAGAAACCGCGCCGGGAATCGATATCCACAAAACCACCCGCTTGCCCGGCCTGCACATAACCATCCACCCCAACCAACGCCGGTACACCCTGAAGGGCATTCACCGTCACCTGGTCGAGGTTGGCTTGCAGTTGCCATTCGCCGGGATTTTGTACCGGCAGGGTTAAGCGCAGATTGCGCAGTTGGCCACGGGGATTGAGCGTTTGCAAAACCTCGTGCAAGCGCCCCGTACCCAGGACTCCCGCGCTAACGAGCATATGGTTCAGGCGTTCGAGGTCGAGTTTATCGAGGCTCACCTCGACCGGTTGCCGGAAACCGGTTGAAGCCGCGGCCAGATTAAGCCCGGTGATCTGCTCCTCACCCATGGCTGCGTTCAACTGCTGCAAGCCCAACCGCCAATTGCCGCCCGGCAGCCAAAAACCGGTGAGTTCAGTGGCGAAATCATCAAGGGCAAGGCGCCTCTCCCCCAGGGGCAAGGACAACCGTTGCACGCCAACACTGCCAACCAGGTCATAACCATCATCCTGCTGGCGGGTTTCAAACCAGACGCTGGCATCAACCTGGCCTTCGGCCTGCAAGCCGGATTTACCCCCGAGCAAAAAGGCGCTGGCCGCCGCTATGGGTTCGCTGGTGGGAAAACGGTTGAGTTGCAAATAACCCTTGCTGTGGAAATGTTCCTGGTCGCGCGGGTCGCCCCGGCCTTCCGCGACCAGGTAAACCGTGCGCGGCTGCTCATCCACGTCAATCTGCAATGACAGCCGATGGAATTCGCCGGCGTTCTCCAGCAACAGGTAAGGTGAATCCAGCACCATATGGTGACCGGAGTTGAACACAAAATTCAGGTGGCTGCGCTGGAATTCGATGCGCGTGGATAACAACAACATGTCTACCAACGTATCCAATTGCACCTGTTGGTCGGATTGGGTGCCGAGGTGAGGCAAGCCGGGAATGTGCCAGAAGCCTTCCGCGGTTTGGGCAAAGGTAACATCCACCTGGTTAAGGACCAGGTTGCTCCACACCGGGCGCAGGTTACGCAGGGAGCCGAGGATATCCAGGCGCAAGCGCGCCTGCTCCAGCGCGATTACCGGCTGATTGTCCTGGCTATTGATTGTGAAATCCTGCACTACCAGGTTCGGCTTCAGGCCGGACCAATCCAACTCGATCCGGCCAATACCAACCCGCGCATTCAGCTTGGAGGAAAGGTAACTTGCGATACTCTGGTTATAATCGCCCAGTAAATAGGAAAAGCTCCGCCCGGATTGCACCAGTACCGCTAATAAAATTAGCGCCACGGCAATCAGCAGGTAAAACCATTTCACCAGTTTGCGAAGTGCACGACTCATTAAACGTCAGGGTTTCCCGGTTACAAATTAAACCAACACAATATCGTACTGCTCTTGATGGAAGAGCGCTTCAACCCTGAACTCTATGGTGCGTTTGATAAAAGCCTCCAGGTCGGCCACATAAGCGGCTTCCTCATCCAGCAGGCGGTCCACCACCAATTGGGATGCAAGCACCAAAAACTTCTCATTATCGTAAGTCCGCGCCATGCGCAAAATCTCACGGAAGATTTCGTAACAAACTGTTTCCGCCGACTTCACCTGCCCGCGCCCCTGGCAGACAGGGCATGGCTCACACAGCATCTGCTCCAGGGATTCACGGGTGCGCTTGCGCGCCATTTCCACCAGCCCCAGTTCCGAAACACCGGTAATCCGGGTTTTGGCGTGGTCTTTTTCGAGGGCCTTTTCCAGGGTCCGCAATACCTGGCGTTGATGCTCCGGGTCCTTCATGTCAATGAAATCCAGGATGATAATCCCCCCCAGGTTGCGTAAACGCAATTGCCGCGCAATGGCCGACGCGGCCTCCAGGTTGGTTTTGAAAATCGTTTCTTCCAAATTGCGATGGCCAACGAAAGCCCCGGTGTTGACATCCACCGTGGTCATGGCTTCGGTCTGCTCGATAATCAGGTAACCATTGGACTTCAACGCAACCCGCGGCTCCAGCGCGCGGTGGATTTCCTCTTCAACCCCATACAACTCCAATAGCGGGCGGTCGCCACTGTAGAGATCGATAAGATCAATCAATTGGGGGGCGTACTTTGAGGCGAAATCCAGCATTTGCTGGAATGTCAGGCGCGAATCCACCCGTACCCGGTCAATAGGTGCGCGCGCCATATCGCGCAGGGCGCGCAAATAGAGCGGCATGTCGCGATGAAGTTCCGCGGGTACCCCAAGGCTTGGCAATTTTTGGGTTAAATCATCCCACAGGCGTAACAAAAACGGGATATCCGCCACGATGGCGTCGGCCTCAGCCCCCTCGGCGACCGTGCGGACAATAAACCCGCCCTTGATGTCGTGTTCCGCCACGGCGGCTTCCACCAGTTGGCGCAAGCGCTCGCGCTCCGGCTCGTCTTCAATCCGGGTGGAAACACCGATATGGGCGGCGTTGGGCATATACACAAGGTAACGGGAGGACAAGGTCAGGTGCGTGGTCAGGCGCGCACCCTTGGTACTAATCGGGTCTTTGGCCACTTGTACCAATAAGGTCTGGCCTTCACGCACCAGGGTACGTATATCGGGAACATCGGTGCGGCGCACTTCACCATCGGGGGGCTCGGGCATCATGTCGGCGGCGTGGATAAATCCCGTGCGATCCAGGCCTATATCGACAAATGCCGCCTGCATCCCCGGCAACACGCGCACCACCTTGCCCTTATAAATATTGCCAACATAAGTCTCGCCATGGCTGCGCTCAATGTAAAACTCCTGCACCACGCCGTTTTCCACCAGGGCGACACGGGTCTCTACCGGGGAGACGTTGATCAGGATTTCTTCACTCATTTACTGTTCCACCATGGCACGTTAAATTCGCGCAGCAACTCAATAGTAGCTTCCAATGGTAAACCCACCACACAGGAATAGCTGCCCTGGATCGCTTTGACAAATACGGCTCCCAACCCCTGTATACCATAACCGCCCGCCTTATCCTGCGGTTCGCCGGTTTCCCAATAGGCATCGATTTCCGCGTCATCCAACTCGCGGAAGCTGACGTGGGTAATGGATAGTCGCTGGGCCTGGCGCTGGTGATCATGCAACGCCACCGCGGTAATGACCTGGTGGGTACGACCGGACAAGCGCCGCAGCATGGCGCACGCGTGAATTCGATCACGGGGTTTTTCCAGGATTTCGCCATCGATCAAACCCAGGGTATCCGCGCCCAGGACAGGTGCGAGCGGCAATTGCCGGCGGTGCAATTCAAGGAAACCCGCCGCGGACTTCTCGCGGGCCAGGCGCTGGACATAATCCAGTGCGGCTTCCCCGGGTGCGGGCTGCTCGGCTACGCTGGCGCTGATGACGACATGCCTTACCCCTATTTGATCCAGCAACTCCCGGCGGCGGGGTGATTGGCTGGCAAGGTACAGATCGGGAACTACCGGCTTCACCCTGGGGACTCCTGGATATGAGTTACTTGGAAATTAAAACGGGACGCTGGTTATTGTTTTACGAATGCTGGTGCTGATGCGTCAAGCGGTTCAGCCACGCCCAACACAAAGGCCATATCAATGCGCTGGTGAGGGCCGGATACAAAAACTGGATACCGGAAAGCGGGCGCCCCGCCATACCCTGTACCCAGTTATCGGTAAGCTGGGCAATGCCCACCAACACGAAAATCCACGCAGACTGGCGCCAGACCGAAAAATTACGCACCCGCTGGTAAGACAGGATGCAGATATACCCCACAATCACCAACCCCAGGCTGTGCTGGCCGAAAGGTACACCTTCAAGCAAGTCCTGAAACAACCCCAGGGCACATAAAAACAGGAAACTGACGGTCAGGGGCATAAAAAATATCCAATAAATAGCCACCACCAACACAAATTCAGGCCGCCACCAACGCATATCCATAGGCAAGGGATACACCGACAACACCAGCGCCACGAGGAAGCTAAAACCAATAATTAGATAAATATTGACCGATTGGGATGACATCACTGCCCCCCGCCCTGGGAGCCACTTGCCGCGCTATCAGGGTTTGCGATTACGGGCCGGGGAATATTCAAGGCGCCGGGTACACTGGCCTGGTCACGATTTGCAAATACCAATAACAAATGGCGGCTGCGGTCCAGCCTCGCCATAGGTTTTGCAACAACCGTCAAAAAGGCCTTCCCCGGATCGCGGACCACTTGCAGGACCTCAGCCACGGGATAACCTACCGGAAAGCGATCCCCCAAACCTGAACTCACCAACAAATCACCCGCCCGTATGTCCGTGTTTGCAGACACGTGGCGCAGGCTCAGGCTGTTTAAATCACCGCTGCCTTCCGCAATAGCGCGGACACCGTTGCGATTTACCTGCACCGGAATCGCATGGGTGGAATCGGAGATTAATAAAACGGTGCTGGAGTTTTCACTGACTTCAATTACCTGGCCCATCAAGCCAAAGGCATCCAATACCGGCTGCCCCTTGAAAGTACCGTCTTTAGTACCGCGATTAATAATCACCTTGTGGCTGAGGGGATTGGGTGAGACGCCGATTAGCTCGGCAATCAGCACTGTGTCCTGCAACATCTGGCTGGCATTGAGCAATTGGCGCAAGCGAACGTTTTCCGCTGCCAGGGACGCCAGTTGCTGGAGCTTGCGTTGGTGGATTAATAATTCAGTTTTGAGGGCCTCGTTTTCCGCCTTCAGGTCGGCATGGGAAACAAAGGTATCCTTGCGCCAATCATTGACACGACCGGGCACATTGGTGATTTGATAGAAAGGAGTCACCCACTGCGCCAGTTTTTCACGCAGGGGTTCCAGCTTATCGGTATATAGGCCCACCACCACCACTACCATCGTGATCACAATGAACAGGAAGGCGCGACTGGTTGCGGATGAGCCTCGGGCAAAGAGCGGTTTAATGGCCGTATCTCCTGTCTGTTATTAACCCTGCAAACAGGGCCGCGGGAATGAAGGCATTCCCGCATTTATCAGGACGACAGCAAATCGATGTTGCGCTTGTCGTTCATTTCCAGCGCGATCCCACCGCCGCGGGCAACGCAGGTCAGTGGGTCTTCCGCCACAATAAACGGCAAACCGGTCTCGTTAGAAAGCAAGCGATCTATGTCGCGCAACAAGGCGCCCCCCCCGGTCAACACCACACCGCTTTCAGCGATATCGGAAGCCAGCTCCGGCGGCGATTGTTCCAGGGCGCTTTTCACCGCCTGTACGATGCCAGCCAACGGATCCTGGAGTGCTTCAAGCACTTCGTCGCTACTGAGGGTAAAGCTGCGCGGTACCCCTTCCGCCAGGTTGCGACCGCGCACATCGATTTCGCGGATTTCGCTGCCCGCAAACGCGCAGCCGATTTCCTGCTTGATGCGCTCGGCGGTCGCGTCACCGATTACGCTGCCGTAGTTACGGCGTACATAGTTCACAATGGCTTCATCAAAACGGTCGCCGCCGATACGCACGGAATCGGAATACACCACACCGTTCAGGGAGATAACCGCGATTTCAGTAGTACCGCCACCAATATCAACCACCATCGAGCCGCTGGCTTCGGCAACTTTCAACCCGGCGCCGATAGCCGCCGCCATAGGTTCTTCAATCAAGCGCACTTCGCGCGCACCGGCGCCCAATGCGGACTCGCGGATTGCACGTTTTTCAACTTCGGTGGATAGGCAGGGAACACTGATCAGCACACGGGGGGAAGGATTAAACCAGGAATTTTCATGTACCTTGCGGATAAAGTGCTGCAACATTTTTTCGGTCACCTGGAAGTCGGCGATTACACCGTCTTTCAGGGGGCGAATGGCAGTGATGTTTCCGGGAGTACGGCCCAGCATACGCTTGGCTTCAACACCGACAGCTTCCACAATCTTGGTGCCATTATGGTGGCGAATCGCTACCACGGAAGGTTCATTTAAAACTATGCCGCGGCCACGTACATAAATCAGGGTGTTTGCAGTGCCTAGGTCAATGGAAAGGTCGTTGGAGAAAGCTCCACGCAGAAGTTTCATCATAATGAGATGGGGCCTTAGAAATGGGTTAAAAATAAAATTCTGTTCCAGCCTGGAATCGGGGCACACTGGTTGGACCCACTTTCCCTGAGTGTTACCTCATACAACAAGAGCGGTTTAACTGATCCGTTACCTGAGGAGCCTCCCTGCACTTTTAGCAAGCACGCAGTATAAGTGAATTTTGGTTTTTTATCCGACCGAATTTGTGCCTAAAGTTCACCGGATATCGGATAACCCGCACCAATCGCGTTTAAATTTTGCGCAAATCCACCAAATTCAAAAACATCTGCCCACCGGGTGCAAAACTGGCTGCACTCTATCAATCGCAGGGTTTCTGGGCAAGGCGCAAATGTGATACCTTTGGCGCCCGTTTTTAGCGGTATAACGCGGGTTGTCCGCATGTTCACCGCATGTTTCGATTTCATCTGCTGGAGCACCCCATGGCTGTTGACCGTTCCGATATCGCCAAGCTGTCCAAGCTGGCGCGTATCCAGATTTCCGATGAGGCTGCCGACGAAGCGGCCAAAAGCATTTCCGATGTACTGGCCCTGGTTGACCAATTGCAAGCTGTCAATACCAACGGCGTACTTCCCATGGCCCACCCGCTGGACGCTGTGCAACGCCTGCGCCCCGATGTGGTTACTGAACCAAACCAGCGCGAAGCCTTCCAGGCAATTGCGCCGGCAACGCAAGATGGTTTGTATTTGGTTCCGCAGGTTATTGAATAAAAACACATACCTCGCAAAGAAAAAGAAAGCTGGTCGCAAGCATTTTTATAGAACTGGCGAAAACCCGCCAAAAAAATCAGGACATTGCAATGCATCAATTCACCATTGCCGAACTGGTAAAAGGTCTGCGCAACAAAGACTTTTCCAGTATCGAAGTGACCCAACATTATCTGGATCGCATTGCGCGATTGGATAAAACCTACAATAGCTATATCACCGTGACTGGCGATATCGCCCTGCAACAAGCCGCTGCTGCCGATAAGCGTTTAGCCGCTGGCAATGCCCCCGCGCTTTGCGGTGTACCCATCGCACACAAAGATATTTTTTGCACCACCGGGGTACGCACGTCTTGCGCATCCAGGATGCTCGATAAATTTATCGCGCCCTACAATGCCACTATCGTGGAAAATTATTTGAATTCCGGCGCAGTCATGTTGGGTAAAACCAATATGGATGAATTCGCCATGGGTTCCTCCAATGAAACAAGCTGGTACGGCCCGGTAAAAAATCCCTGGGCAATTGATTGTGTGCCCGGCGGGTCCTCGGGCGGTTCGGCCGCGGCAGTTGCGGCGCATCTGGCACCGGCGGCCACAGCCTCAGATACCGGGGGCTCCATTCGCCAACCCGCTGCGCTCTGCGGATTAACCGGTATTAAACCCACCTACGGCCGCGTATCGCGCTGGGGTATGATTGCGTTTGCCTCCAGCCTGGATCAAGCCGGAATCCTGTCGCGCACCGCTGAAGACGCCGCATTGTTGTTAAACGATATGGCGAGCTACGACGCAAAGGATTCCACCTGCGTTGAACGCGAGGTTCCCGACTACACCGCTGATTTAAATAAATCGTTAAGCGGTTTACACATCGGGGTCCCCAGGGAATACTTCGGCGAGGGCTTGAACCCGCAAACGGCTGCGCATGTTGAAGCAGCCATCAAAGTGTACGAAAAGCTGGGGGCCACCATCCACAGCATCAGCTTGCCGCACACCCATCTCGCGGTGCCTGCGTACTATGTCATCGCGCCGGCAGAATGCTCTGCAAACCTATCGCGCTTTGACGGTGTTCGTTACGGCCATCGCTGCGAAAATCCGCAGGACTTAAATGATCTTTATATGCGTTCACGCAGTGAAGGTTTCGGTGCGGAAGTGAAACGCCGCATCCTCGTTGGCACCTACGCGCTATCCGCCGGTTACTACGATGCCTATTACAGCAAAGCACAAAAAATTCGCCGGCTGATCAAACAGGACTTCATAGATGCGTTCCAAACGGTGGATGTAATTATCGGCCCAACCTCGCCTTCACCCGCATTCCAATTTGGATCTAAAACAAAAGATCCGGTGGCCATGTACCTGGAAGACATTTACACCATTGCTACCAACCTGGCGGGCTTGCCCGGCCTATCCATTCCGTGCGGACTGGTGGAAAACAAACCTGTCGGTTTGCAATTAATCGGGAATTTCTTTGCCGAAGGGTTGCTGCTGAATGCAGCGCACCAATTCCAGCAAACCACCGACTTCCACCAACAAACTGCCCCTGGCATTGAATAGGAGCAACGACTATGCAATGGGAAACTGTTATCGGGTTGGAAGTCCATGTACAACTCGCAACAAAAACGAAAATATTTTCCGGAGCCAGCACCGCGTTTGGGGCGGAACCCAACACGCAAGCCTGCGCCATTGATTTGGCCATGCCCGGCACCCTGCCCACGCCGAACGAGGAAGCGTTTCGCTTTGCCACTATGTTTGGTTTGGCAGTGAATGCCGAAATCGGCAAACGTTCGGTGTTTGAACGTAAAAACTATTTTTATCCGGATTTACCGAAAGGCTACCAAACCACACAGCTCGCCGAACCGATTGTGGGTGCAGGCTATGTTGATTTGGAATTGGAAGGTGGACGCACCAAACGCATTCGTATCCACCATGCCCACCTGGAAGAAGACGCAGGAAAATCATTGCACGAAGATTTTGCCGGTATGAGCGGAATCGATTTAAACCGCGCCGGTACGCCGCTAATCGAAGTCGTTACTGAACCGGATATGCGCAGCGCCGAAGAGGCGGTTGCCTTCGCTAAAAAATTGCATTCGATTGTCACTTCACTCGAAATTTGCGATGGCGACATGAGCCAGGGTTCGATGCGTTTCGACGTGAATATTTCCGTGCGCCCCAAAGGCCAGGAAAAATTTGGTACGCGTACGGAAACCAAAAACCTCAATTCATTCAAATTTATGGAAGAGGCGATTGAACTGGAAGTTGAGCGACAAATTGATGTGCTTGAAGACGGCGGCAAGATTATCCAGGAGACCCGTCTGTACAACGGCGATACAAAAAAAGCCCGTTCCATGCGCAGCAAGGAAGACAGCAACGATTACCGCTATTTTCCTTGCCCGGATTTGTTGCCCGTAATGCTTGACGATGAATATATTGAGGCTGTGCGCAAGCAAATGCCCGAATTGCCCGAGGCCAAACGCGCGCGTTTTGTCGAGCAATATGGTTTAAGCAGCTACGACGCCGGCCAAATCACAATGGACAAATTTACCGCGGCATTTTTTGAAGCTTCCACTCACATTTCGGGGGAACCCAAACTCACCGCCAACTGGATCATGGCTGACCTGGGCGCTTATCTCAATCGCACCGAGCAGCGTATTGACCAGTCACCGGTAACTCCGGAATTGCTCGCAGGCCTGGTTGTGCGAGTCAAGGACGGCACGCTTTCCAGCAAGATTGCCAAGCAGGTGTTTGAAGCCATTACCAATGGCGAAGGCGACGCCGACACCATTATCGAAACCAGGGGACTCAAACAGGTTTCCGATACCGGCGCGCTGGAAAAAATCATTGATGACATCATTGCCGCCAATACTGCGCAAGTGGAAGGCTATCGCGCTGCTGACGAAGCCAAGCGCGGCAAAATGCTCGGTTTCTTCGTCGGCCAGGCGATGAAGGCCTCCAAAGGCCAGGCGAATCCGCAAGCATTGAATGAATTGTTAATTAAGAAATTGAATGGGTAATGAATCCCCTTACCTCCCGTTGCCAAGGGAGGTACAAACCAACCATTTGGTTTAACCGGGGACAACCTTCCGCTGAAAAAAGTGAACAAAAGGCCTTAAAAACTTAACGCAGAGATATTTATAAATGAGCCAACGCAAAGACAAAGAAAAAGTACTCGGTGAAATTTTTGATGAAGAACGCATTAAGACTTTTTTGGAATTTACCGCACCAACCGGTATTAATGCAGATTTTCATCTACTCGAAAAAGCTTATCGCGGCATGCGCGGCGAAAACTTCAGTACTTTTGTACGCCTGTTTGTAGAATCCGGCCGCGATCTTAATGCGCTCGGCCCCGAAGGTAAAACATTCTTGCAAACCATTAAAACCCATCGCAACGGTGAAGAATACACCCAGGCGCTGGAAGCAGCTGGCGCAAAATAAAAGAGGCCGCAATTGCGGCCTTTTTTTCAATGGCATGCTTAAAAAGCGGGATTAATCAATGCTTATAGCGAAGCATAAAATTTCTCCAACCGAATTCTTTTGTATTGCATTAAGTGTGCTAATGCTTGCCCTTACCGCATCCGGAATACCAGTTTTCGAAACGCTAAGCCTTTACCCAATAAAAATACAGGATGGAGAGGTCTGGCGCTTGCTAACCGCCAATATGGTACATTTTGGTTGGGCACACACCCTGATGAACCTGGCAGCATTTTTATTGTGTTGTTATGCCTTCTTTGATCGCTATCCAATACAACAATTTATTTTTTTATTATTCGTTAGCTTCCTATCCGTAGGTTTGGGAATTTTCTTTCTAAACCCGCATTACACTCCCTATGCGGGCCTATCCGGAGCAATACACGGTTTGGTTGCCGCCGGAATCCTTCTAACCAGGGAATATCCAACATGGGTGAGAGGAGGCGCGGGAATTTTACTCGTCGGCAAACTGGCACATGAAAACAGCGGATATTTTGAGGCAACAGGCTTACAAAAAATTATCGGTACGCAAATAGCCACGGAATCCCATTTATATGGTGCCCTCGGCGGCTTAACCTACGCCTTGACTGTTACACTTGTGAAAAAATTGCGGGCGCCTAAAAAAGAGATTTTTGCCAAATAAATATCATTATAATCGGGTCCCAACAATATACACCCGGAGGATAATGTTAATGCAAGGCTCGCCCACCAAAGCTATAGATTATTTCTTCGCTGGAGCCAGGCTTGTTATGCAGCCAGGTTTGCGAAAATTTATTCTCATTCCGCTAATGGTAAACATACTGATTTTTATAGCGGCGACCATCGCATTACTGAATGCCTTTAACGATTTTATTTTTCAGGTTGAACAATGGACGCCGCAATGGCTGGATTGGTTAACCTGGCTGCTATGGCCATTGATCGCATTTATATTTTTAGTGGTATACGGCTACAGCTTTAATATCATCACTAATCTTTTAGCTGCACCTTTCTTCGGTGTACTGGCGGAAAAGATTGAAATGCAATTAACCGGTTCAGCTCCAAAAGAGGAAACATGGAGCGAATTAATTCCGCGCACCCTTAAACGGGAATTAATAAAAATAGGGTATTTTGTCAGCCGCGGCTTTTTAGTGTTGATTATTTTTTTAGTCCTGCTTTTTATTCCTGGGGCTAACCTGCTCGGAACCATCCTGGCAGCCCTATGGAGCTGCTGGTGCATGGTGATCCAATATTCAGACTATCCAGCAGATAATCATCAACTCAACTTCCGCGAATTGCGCCGTCGGCTTAACCAACGACAACTCACCAGCTATTCCTATGGCGGAATTATCTTGCTGGGGAGCATGGTGCCGGTGCTGAATATTTTCGTCACGCCTATCGCTGTAGCTGGCGCAACAATTTTTTGGGTAAAGGAAATCAGGCAGCTTTAAATCAGAACCCCGCTAGCCCACCAGGGCATTCGTTATTTGCAAACATTAACAACGCCCAAGTTATATACATCTTGACTATAAGGCAGCTTTAAGCGATCCTAGCGGGACTTGTACACGAGCATCAAACCTCCTGCGGTACAGGGTGATTGATCAGCCTGGGCTGCTATGCTGATTGGACAACCCCATTACATCTATAAGAAGTCACAACAATGAATCAAGCCACGCATAAGCTTTCTGTTATTGAAAAAGTAGGTTACAGCCTGGGCGATTTGTCGGCCAACCTGATATTCCAAACCCTGGTCACTTTTCTTGCCTTCTTTTATACCGATGTGTTTGGTATTCCGGCTGGAACTGCTTCTTTCATTATGTTTACTGCCGGCATGATCGGCGCTTTTGTATTTACCCCGATAATGGGATTTATCGCCGACCGCACCAAAACACGTTGGGGTAAATTCCGCCCCTGGATTTTATGGACCGCTATCCCCTTCGGCGTAATTGCCCTATTGGCATTCAGCACACCGAACCTGGATCAGAACCAAAAGGTCCTCTATGCATGGGTAACCTATTTACTGCTGCTGGCTGTCTATGCCGCTAATAACTTGCCCTACTCCGCATTAAGCGGTGTTCTGACCGGCAGCATGGCGGAGCGTAACAGTTTGTCCGCTTATCGTTTTGTGGCGGTGATGCTCGCGCAATTTATCATTCAAGTCTTGCTGTTGCCCATTGTGTTGATGTTAGGTAATGGGGACAAAGCCGAAGGCTTCCATAACGCCATGATTTTATTTGCGAGCGTGGGAATCGTATTTTTCCTCATCACCTTTATCACCACTAAAGAACGCATTCTTCCCATTACGGAAGAGAAATCCAGTGTAATGCAAGACATACAGGATTTATTTAAGAACCTGCCTTGGTTAATAATGCTGATTGTTACCGTCCTGGTATTTGTAAACCTGTCGTTGAAAGGCGGGGCCTATATTTATTATTTTGAAAACTATTTGGATGAAAGTGCCCTTGCCACCTTTTTAAATGAGGTGGGGTTCAATGCCTTTATCCTTGGCCTTAATTCAACACTTACATCACTTGGTGTAGCCGAATTTAAATGGCCGGACGACGCAGCCACCTCCGCTTTTGGCTTGTTCAATGGTTGCGGCATCATTATGCAAATTATCGGCATTTGTTTTTCCAAACAGGTTGCCGACCGTTTCGGTAAACGCAATACCTTTGGTATCGCACTATTTATTTCCACCTTGTTCCTGCTCGCATTTAATTATTTTCCCAGCGATGCTATCGGCCTTTGTTTTACGGCCCAGGTATTACATGGCTTTTTCTACGGCCTGACTGTTCCATTACTCTGGGCAATGATTGCCGACGTAGCCGATTATTCTGAATGGAAAAACAATCGCCGTGCGACCGCCATTATTTTCTCGGCCATGCTGGTTGGCCTGAAGGCAGGTTTAAGTATCGGCGGCTCATTACTTGCGGGTATCCTTGCATTCTATGGTTACGACGCAGCGCTTGCAGTGCAATCGGATGAAACCATCGACGGCATTAAAGCAGCCGTAAGCATTTACGCTTCCATTCCATTCTTCATCGCAGCGGCATGCCTCTTCCTCTATTCCATCAACAAAAAGATGGAAACCCAAATTGAAACGGATCTGAATGAACGCAGAAGCTCCATTGGTAGATAATTTGAATTGTAAAAGTGAGAGATGTTATGGCTGAAGAAACCCTGGCTCCCGATGTTATCGCCGATTTAAAAGCACGCGCGATTTCCCAACCGCTGGTTGAGCACATTTACACCGCCGACCCATCAGCGCACGTATTTAACGGCAAGATTTATATTTATCCTTCGCACGATATCGAAGCGGGCATTCCGTTCAATGACAACGGCGACCATTTCGGCATGGAGGATTACCACGTAATCTCCCTGGATTCACCCGACAGCCCTGCGGTGGATAACGGCGTTGCCCTGCATGTAAAAGATGTTCCCTGGGCGCAACGCCAAATGTGGGCTCCCGATGCTGCGCATAAAAATGGCAAATATTATTTATATTTTCCCGCTAAACGTGCGGATAATATTTTCCAGATCGGTGTAGCCGTGAGCGATTCACCGACAGGTCCATTCAAAGCGGAACCTGAAGCAATCAAAGGCAGCTATACCATCGACCCGGCGGTGTTTGAGGATAACGACGGCAATTACTATATGTATTTCGGCGGTATCTGGGGCGGCCAGTTGCAGAATTATCGCAACAACCAATACGATGCGAACCGTGGCGAACCGGCGGATAACGAACCGGCACTCGGTCCCATCGTTGCGCGCCTGAGCGATAACATGAAAGAGTTCGCCGAAACACCGCGCGAAATCAAAATCCTTGATGAAAACGGCCAACCATTATTAGCGGGTGACCACGACCGTCGCTTCTTTGAAGCTTCGTGGATGCACAAACACAACGGCAAATATTATTTCTCCTATTCCACCGGTAACACACATTTTTTATGTTACGCCACAGGCGACAGCCCTTACGGCCCGTTCACTTATCAAGGTCGCATCCTAGAGCCGGTGATTGGCTGGACTACACATCATTCAATCGCGGAATACCAGGGCCAGTGGTATTTGTTTTATCATGATTCCGTTTTATCCAAAGGCATCACCCATTTGCGCTCGGTAAAGATGACGCCGTTGACGCACAACGCCGATGGCACCATCCAAACTATCACCCCTTATCGCGATAAATAATTGCCTTAATCAAAACCGGCTGACAGCCGGTTTTTTTTGGCCTTATGGAAGGGAATCCGCTTTATTGATCCATTTATAAACAATCCGTATAAAAACCAGGCAACCACATCGCTTGTAAAATGTACCTATGGCTCAATATAGGATGACAGCGAATTGCGGTATCGCATCTTGTTAACAATAGGATAGAATGCCGCCAATCGCTGGCTTGAACGGGGAATGCTCGCAAGGGCAGACCAAAAGTTCAGCGACTGGGGCCGATTTGGATTCGACGCCGGTAACAAAGCCCGAGGTGCATGTCGTGATGACAGCCAATCACGTTAATCCAAAGCTGTACTTGAATAGTCGCAAACGACGATTCTTACGCTTTAGCTGCTTAATGCAGCTAACGGTCTATAACAAGGTGCCAGTACCGCGTTAAAGCCCGTCATACAGAACTGGATCGCAGCGAAGCATGCCTGGGGCAGAGCTGCTAAAACTCTACAGGATCGCGCTTTTCGTCCTGCCTGTTGGGCTGATAAGCGTTAAATCAATAAACGGACCTAAACATGTAGAGCCGAGGATGGAGTGCTGGCGGACGGGGGTTCAAATCCCCCCGGCTCCACCAAATCAAAATCTTGAATTGTTCCAGAACGTCCCAAAACCCGCTTCCACGCGGGTTTTTTATTGACCCTTTCGTCTCCTTTTGTCCTACCCTATCCCACAAATCCTAAACTCCAGGGTACTTTTGGGGGTATTCTGCTTTATTTTTTTTAATACCCCCATTACTAAATGCCATTAAGCGACGCCAAAATCAGGTCCCTAAAGCCATCGGATAAGCCTTAGTAAGGTCAGTGACGAAAAAGCTTTATTTATGCTGGTCACCCCCAGCGGTTCAATGCTTTATGATTGCCAGTCATCAATGCTCGAAATAAAGGTGACCTCTTGATAGTGATCCAATACCATTGGGTACTGTGTTTATAAAAAATCTCCTAATTTTTCAGCACCAATAGATTGTTGAACCTTGTTTGATTCTAAACTTATGGTTGGAGATGTGATTCTAAGACCCAATTACTTTACTTGAATGAATGTTTTCACTAATTTCACAATGCTAGCACGGCGTCAGTCGTTGTTTCGACTCCGCGACTTAACCATTTTTCAATACACTCATTAATCATTTTGCTTGCAGGATTTTCTTCCGTTACCTCTTTAGCGAGCGCAAAAATACTTTCATTGATGTCATCAATCTGGTGGACCGTCAGTTTTGAAAATGCAGTGGATAATGGAGCAAGCAGTTGGGGCAAAATAAGGATCTGCTCTTCCAACGAAAGCCTATCCATTCGCTCTAAGGCCAACTCACGCCAAGGCCACTGTGTGGTATCACCGAGTACATACTTAATTAGTTTAATACCCATGGTAATCGCGGCTACTGGATCCACATGCTTTAAGTTAATACGAATAACATTCGCCGCGAGGTGAACCCGACGCAGTTCAATAACGTAACCATAATTGCGCTGCAAATCATTCGCCGTGGCGATGGCCATCATCATTGCCGCTTCAGCTTTTTCCAAGTTGTCTACCACATAGTGAACGTAAGATTCTGCAGCCAATTGGTAAGTTTCAAACAAGGTTTGCGCTTCTTCACTTAGTTGGGTGCGCTCCCTGTTCTCCCTCGCTTCGACAATCAATTGTTGTCCAACCTCCAAATCCCCAGCGCGGATAGTCTTAAGTCCCGCCTCGCGCAATTCAGTTGACTCACCTAGCGCTTCGATTTCATTTACCCGGAGCCGCATCGCCATCGCGACAACTTGCTGCGCATCAAAGCGCTCCTGTACTGAATTTCCCGACATGGATTTACTCCTTTAACCTTTCCAGAGTATTAACAAACACCACAGGTTAAAAATTATTAGGTCCTACAAAAATTGGACACGAGAGCGGTGCTCCAAATGATGCTTTACGGTAACCAAGACGCGCGAGGAAATGAATCACCCCAGAACAACCAATCATTAAATCGGGAGTGGGCACATAAGGATTTTCAACCAGCCAACTCGCACCTTCACGGTCCCGTTTTGCCAAATTTATCAGTAACCGGGCAATCGCCAACGCCCTCTCAAGCCACTCGTCCTCACGCAAAAAATTGTAGGCATCCAAATAAATTTCCCCGATACCGGCTAGCCCATGGCATTGACTAAGGTTTGGCTGGCGTGCCTCAAAGGGGTGCGCGCGCAGTGCCGCGCGTGCAGAGGCAGCATAGCGAGCGTCTTGTGAGACGTTAAAATATGAGAGTAACGAGAGCGCGATTCCTGGGCCGCCGTGACACCACCAGCTCCAGGCGCGTGGTTCATTGGGGTTCATCGGCCACCATATGTGTAAACCCCGATCACCCGCCCGTGCATGACCCATTAGCCATTCCGCCGCGCGCGTAGCCGCGTCGCGCACTTGGCCGCTACGTACAAAGACAGTGGGATGAGATAGGAATGCAAGCGCGCCTGCCGCCCCATGGGCGTAACCGGTGTACGCATTGCCAGACATTTCGAATACGCCCTTAGGAAGAACCCAACTTCCGTCGTCATACTGTTGTGAACAAAGGTATTCCGCGCACCGTTCGACACAACTCTTCGCATCGTCAACCAGTGCTGGCTCATCCGCTAATAGATCTGCGCAAGCGAGAGCACCGATTCCCTGCCCTGCAGCACCATGGGTTAAATCGGGCCAGTCAATAGGCGCGGTAAAAACTTCCCGGTAGTAAGCGTTGGTCCAATTTCCTGCAGATACCAACCCTGCAGCTAACGCTTCGGCTATTGCCAACCCTACTCCCATCTCACCGAAGTGCAATCCGGTTAATTGATCATCGGTAGTCGCTTGATGGCCCAATAACCAATCAATGGCCTTTGCAACCTCTTCATTGAGGGACGGCGTACTCAATCCGTGACGAGCCAATTTCGCCAAGGTATACACAACACCGGCCACACCGACATTCGCACTGCGATAGACCTTGAATGCATGGATCAAATTAATGTCCGCATGTTTGCCCGCTTCAATATCAGGAGATTTCCACATCCCTGTAACAGCATCCCTCGGTGTTCCATCCAGTAACCACTGTGCCCCCTCTACCGCTACTTGGATACAATCCTTTTGAAGCTCTACGATAGCCGGGAGGGGCGCAGGTTTCGCAGGAATATACGATGACGATAACCCATCAATCAGCGCCTGGATTTTGGGCCGATCTTCCCGAGCTGGTGCAACCGCTGCTGCAATTAATTGGCAGAGGGATAGGGGGGCTCCAGACAATTCGGCAATCTGGTGCGCCCGGGCGACGACATTCATAGTGGCCTGGGCATATATCACCCGTTGCGGATCAAGTCCGGTAATTGCACATATCATCACCGCACCCAGTGAATAAATATCGTCAGCCGTGGATGCCTCGGCACCGGCCAATTGTTGCGGTGCAATAAAGCCGGGGGTGCCTTGCATAAAGGGCGAGGTTCTCGTCGCGATTTCCAGCGGCGAACCTGCAATGTGGGAAATTTCCAAGTCTAATAAATAAATGTTTCCATCCTGCCCTATGCGAATATTACGCATCGATAAATCGCGGTGGATAACACCAACCTCATGCAAGCGGGCAACGGCCTGCGCAGTCAGCAGCAAGGTATCCAGCAATGTTTTCTGTTCCGCAGTGGACAAAGTGGCAAAAGGTGTTGCCGGCCTACTTCCGAGATCACTCCCCGGAATAAATTCGAGGGGCAGAAAAAAACTGCCTCCATGCTGAAAGGGTGGATAGGAAAGCGGCGCAATATGAGTAGCCGCCGCCCTTTGGTGTGCATCGCTTTGATTGAAGATACGCTCCTCCATCGCACGCCCCTGAGCATCGGACATACAGAATTTTTTGCCTTCTTTTAAAATCACTGTTCCAATAGTTTCAGGGGAACGTAAATCAATGGCTTTATACACACAACCTTTTGCATGGTGCGCCACAATGTCTGTGATTAAATATCCAGGGCCAATCGGTCGAACGGCGTTGTCATTTACGGTTGCGCCATTTCGCGCAACAACTGGAGCAAACGTGGAGAACGGATCACTCAGCCCTTCTGGGACAGAATAGGGAACCGTGTAAACCGCTGCCTTCCCATCTGTTTCATCAGCGGATTCAAAAAGCCCAAGCCTATTGCGTCGCATTATCGGACTAAAGGCTCCGTAGCGGGAGTAAACCACTGCACCCAAATGGCGATCTGTAACAATTTTGGGTCCTGAAAATTGCTGGGTAACATTCACCAAAGCGGCGGCGAGGTCAATCGCCAGGGTAGTGTTTTGAGGATAGATAGTGACAAACTTGCCGACTTGCGTGTGTCCTAACGCTCCCTCATTTAATAGGCCAAGTACAATCAAGCTGCGAGCAATTTTAAAAGGCACATTCCATTGCGCCAATATTGGTAAAACTTTTTGTAATAGGGGCTCAGATTGTATCTGTATGGATGACAAATGAAGTTTCCAGCCATAGGCTGACGTAGTGTGCCCCACACTCAACCACACACCACGTTCATTATATTCAAATCCGTGCAATTCAAGCAGCCAACCCAGTGACGGATCAGTTTGTGCTTCACGTGATAGGGGTTCTTGTACATCCAAGATATCTTTATCATCGGTGTTATTACGCAAAGCAATCACCTATCGTTGGAAACGTGAAAAATTAATTTGAACAGCTTGGTGCTTCAACTGTTCCCGAATGTTTGCAGTGAGCTTTTCAGCGGGGAGTGTGACAATATCGGCGTTGAACTGGCTATCACCAGACACGACACAACTGGTCACACAACTTCCAGCGCAACTATTTCCACACGATGCGCCACAACTTCCTCCGCAAGTAGCTGCACAACTATTTTCACAACTTCCGCCACAACTTCCCCCACAGCTTCCAGCACAACTCGCCGCACAACTTCCGCCGCACGATGCACCGCAGCTTGCGCCACATACATCGGTATCGCCCGGCTCAATGCGCCCAGCAATACCCGCCGCCAGATCCTCCGCCTTAAAACGAACAATTGCTGCTTTCGTGTCCGCCGACAAATAATCAAGACGATTAATGGTTTCCTCTGTTTTAAAAACCAGTCCATAAAATAAGTCGGGATTATTTGCTGCTTCCCGTTTTAACCGTTCCACACCGGTTTCTTCGACCGGGTGATAGGTGGGACCACGCACATTTAATTTTACTTGCTTCGTTTGCATCATATATCTACTCCCTAGCTAATGTTGAATCGAAAAATCAGGACAACAATCCATAAGAGAACACTGAAATAATTAATTCGGTTATCCAAAAAAAATTTACTCTTATACGTTGCTTTAAATACTGAGCGCGGATTCCGTAAAGAGAAATATTTATGAAGTCGAATGATTTAAGGTTATTCAGTGCAGAGCGTTCCGACGAAAAAAATCACGCCGGTCAAAAAAGATTACAATACTGTTAGAAGGGTTCAAGTGAACTATTCACCTTTTGGATTAACAAATGGAAATATAAAAAATATAAGTTACTAAAAAATCAGCATAAAAAAGATCTTATAATAAATTATTCCGATAGTTTGCGATATTCGTTATGCGGCATCGTTCACTTACTTAATTCCATTATATTGGAGCATGAAGCTGCGGATTAGAGGCTCACCGCAAATTCAATAAACACCAGTTTGTTAACGGACATTTTAAGTAAAAACAATGTTATGTGAAAAAATTAATACTTAGGGAATCCAAAGTAATTCCTAATGTGTCTAAGGTTAAATCGTAGCCCTATAAGTTATGATTTAAATCAGCATTTTTCACTAACAAAATTGGAAAACATATGCCACCAAAATCATCTATCGTCACTATCGCGCTATTATTATCTTCATTAATTTTTTCTCAAGCTGTTATATCCAGCAATGAAAATGACCCCTTGCCCAAGACGAAGGACCCATCCAGATCAGGAAAAATTTTTGATGAACTGTCCAAGTTGGATAGTGAGCTTTTCGATGCTGCATTCGTATCTTGTGATCAAAAAAAATTTGAAGTATTTTTTACTGACGATGCTGAGTTTTATCACGACCTTGCTGGAGCCAAGTTCGGTCCTGCTGTAAAAAAGCTTGGCTTATGTCCCAAGGATAAAGGTCTTAGGCGCGTACTTAATCGAGCAAGCGTTCAAGTGTTTCCGGTCGAAGGATATGGTGCGATTCAAACCGGAGATCACACATTCGTGCAAAACGGTCGTAAAACTGTTGAGGGTGCACATTTTGTTCATCTTTGGCGTCATACAGAAAATGGCTGGAAAATTGCTAGGATATTTAGCTTTGGCCATGAACAAGAGATTCCAAAAAAATAGTTTTCAAGTTAACCAAAACATAACAAGCGATCGGCGGGGGAAACCATATAAACAATTTTCAGCGTGAATATTGAGCGCAAAAAAAGCAACCGCTAAACTGGGTGATTCATAGAGATGGTTCAATATAATCCGGAACTATGAACAATGAAATTCGTAAACGACTCAAGTGGGTTCTGCTTTACGAGCAAACCCGAAACGCAGGCTTGGTATGTCGCAATTGCGACATACCCAGGCCTACTCTCAGCAAGTGGTTAAAGCGACACTGATTTTTTTGCTTAAAAAAGCCAGCTCAAAATGATGGAATACGGAATCAAATTCCGCCCGAACAAGCCAGGCTCGCCGCATTTAAATGGAAAGGTTGAGCGTTCACAAAGGACCGATTTTTCAAACAATTTCTTCATCGCCTGGTTTTGGAGGCTGACATCAGCGAACATTTTTTTCAGCTTCGCATTTTCCTCTTCACGCATGCGCTTCAGTTCGGAGGTGTCCATGCCACCGTATTTTGACTTCCAGATGAAGGTAGCGGACGCTGTGGTTGGATGTCGCACAATTGGTAGGAGTCGCATCCGATGTGCCGCATCTTGTCGATGTCACTGACTTGCGCATCAAGGATATTTTGACAGTACCGCCGCAAATCATTGTGGCTCAAATCGCGGGCAACCAGGCAGCTCAGCGAGGCGGCTGCCGCCATATAATGGTGACGCGACATCGTCCGGATGAAGCGCTTGTCGAATTCAATTCCTTGTAGCGAATCGAGCATATCAATATCTCGTTGCGCCTTGGCGGAGAGCTTTGGTACATGCTGAATACCGTACCACTTTTTCAACATATCTTGCGCCATCAGGATTTCTTCACGCTGCACGCGGTTATCAACCCGGGCGATGGATTTTATCCCCGGGTGCACGGCATGAGGTTCGGTGGGCGCGAAGTCGGGGCTGGGTTGGATGCGGTCATCTGGCGAAATCGCGGCATTAATCTCCAGTTCGGTTCCAGCCGCCAATTCGGTCATCCGTAATGCACTGTAATGATGGTCAATCATTGTCGTCAGGTAATGGATTTCAAAGTACAGGGTCGCACCCCGGCCGGGTGCGTCAGCGGTCGCGTTCATTGCACCAGTGGCTACCAGCAACGAACCCGCCAGAAGGTTCACCAGGGTTTTATTCCTCGAAAATAATGCCATTGCTCGTCTCCTTTGTAGGATGGGGGGAATTCTTCGAGGATTGTCGATACCCCTTGTTCCCCTCGCTGCGGTGATTAACCGCCAAAATTTCCCTACGGAAGCTTGCCTGAAGGACGAATCCCAAGAACTTTACGTGTGCGTGACCTGGCGCGGGATATTGACCGCCAATGTTTGAAGAATATATCGAGGTGTTTACCAACTTGTTTGAAACGCCACTCGCCCTCACCAAGTTTCTGCTAACACATAGCAAACGCAACAAAACCGACGGCATAACGATTCAACAGGATTTGCAAACAGAAGATTTTAGTTTATGAGTTGCATCACATTTATATGTTTTGACCATTTCAATAGATCGGATAAAAAACCCTATTTATTTTGTTGTTGGATGCTATAAGTAACGGCAAAATAAAAAGTGATACGTCACAGTGGCATTTAAATTATCTCAATAGCGCCTTTTATTGTTTCACATATTAACCAAATCTAATTAAGTTATAACAAATACTCATTTGACAATTTACATTTCAATTATTTTTCCTTATTCTTTTGCTGCCGTGTTGATAAATCAACATTGTTACGTTGTATTTTGCGTCTTGCAGCTTAAAAAGTAACAGTGATTGGTTAATGGTAGATGCATGAACTAACAGGATTTTGTGTCTTTTGCCATTCAACCGGAAATTCATCACTTAAATGATCAAGGAAATGTTATGAACCGCAAATTGTTAGCTGCTACATTTTTATTTTCCATTCCTTTTCTTTCTACATTTTCATCAGCGCACGAACCTCGCCAAGGTGTCAGTGGGACATTTAATCTCACTGTCGGCCAGCGTGTTGAACCTGCGTATAGCGGAGAACCTAATCAATTTGATTTAATTGTGAACAATCTGGACGGAACTCCAGCCACTGTCACTGAAATCACGTTGGATGTTGAGGTGCTGTTTTTGAAGGAAGATGCTTATGACGCGAAAGTGCTTCATAAAGCATTACTGACTGATGAAATCACCCCCGATAAAGCCACGCCTAATCGATTTAATATTCCTTACATGCCCACCAAACCCGGCGCTTACGGTTTCGAAATTAATGGAACCATCAACGGCGTTCAAATTAGTGAAAAATTCGTGTGTGAAAACGGGACACTGAATCCGTTAGGAAAATCTTTCGGGTGCGTTACCCAAATTCAAACGTTTCCACAAAAGCATAAACACTAGTTGATTTACAGGCACCAGAATGGTGCCTGTTTTTAATGGAGCCTCCGACGATGTCGGAGGTTTTAGGGTTCTTATTGCAAAAAATTGGATACGGATATCCAACATTAATTTTGCTGTTTGGTACCTATCTCAACCAGACTTTGCAAGGAGTATTTTATGCCCACTCAAAACATCGCAATTATTGGAATGTCCTGCCGGTTTCCCGGTGCAGAGAATTATCAGGAATATTGGAACAATCTTGTTTCTTGTAAAAACCTGGTAAGGGAGACACCTTTATCCCGTTGGGATTGGCGCGATTATCAAGACGCTTCAGACCCAGCGGCATCTGAATTTTCACGTTGGGCCGGGTTTACTGACAATCCGGAACAATTCGACGCCGGCTTCTTTGGTATATCACCGCGCGAAGCGGAACGTATGGACCCGCAGCAGCGACTGGTTCTCGAACAGGCTTGGCATTGCATTCAGGATGCAGGAAAAGACCCACGCACATTGGCCGGTAAAAATATTGGTGTTTACATTGCCGCCGGCACTTTCGATTACAAAGAACTACAGGAATTGCATTCGGACCTTCCTGAAGGCCATGAAGCAACCGGCGTGCATAACAGCGTTATTGCTAATCGAATCTCCTATTTTTTTAGTTTGAACGGGCCAAGCGTGGTGGTAGACACGGCGTGTTCAAGTTCGCTTGTCGCCATGCAGCAGGCCGCTTCCGCAATACAGTTGGGCCATTGCGAATCTGCACTGGTTGGTGGGGTTGGTTTACTTCTTACCCCGACAACATTTATTCGTTTCGGCAAAATGGGAATGCTGTCGCCCACCGGACAATGCAGCGCCTTCGATGCAAACGCAAACGGTTATGTTCGCGGGGAGGGTGTGGGTATGGTACTACTCAAACCTTTGGACCAAGCCCTGGCAGATGGTGACCATATATGGGGTGTAATTAAAAGCGTTGCCATTAATCACGGCGGAAAAGTTCGTTCATTGACATCACCCAGCGCATTGGCACAAGCGAAATTAATTGTTGATGCAGTCCAACAAGCCGACGTGCCCGCACACTCAATTAACTTCATTGAAACCCATGGTACCGGAACCCCACTGGGTGACCCAATCGAAATCCATGGTTTAACCCGCGCATTTAATCAATTACAAAAGAATTCAATGGCCGAACCGATTGCGCAAAATTGCGGGCTCGGCGCGGTGAAAGCCAACATCGGTCACCTGGAATGCGCTGCCGGTATGGCAGGGTTAATCAAAGTGTTGTTAGCAATGAAATACAAAACACTTCCGGGCCATGCAAACTTCCAAACGATTAATCCACGTATCAAACTTGCTGATTCACCTTTCCATGTCGTCGAGGCGACGCGTCCCTGGACTCGCGTTATTGATGCTGTTGGCAACCCATTTCCTTTGCGTGCGGGTATAAGTTCATTTGGATTTGGCGGTGTGAACGGCCACATGATTATTGAAGAAGCGCCACAACATACCGTAGAAAATGCCGTGCCATTCGCAGAACCTGACGCCCCTGCGTTATTAACTATTTCAGCCGCCAGTGCGAAGTCCTTGCAGCAACTTGCTGCCGCCTATGCAACGAGCATAAAGACTACTCCGAATCAATTCAGGGAGCTTTGTGCCGCTGCTAATCAAGCCCAGGCCGGGCTAAATTACCGCCATGCAATTTGCGCAAACACGGCAAGCGAAATGGCGTTGCAACTCACAGCACTTCAATCGCTGCACAATCACGCAGCTATCCGCAATGATCGCAAGGTTGCATTTGTGTACAGTGGCCAGGGTTCGCAATATGCGGGCATGGGGGCCGGGCTTTATGCACAAAATACCGTGTTTAAGTGTGCTATTGACGAGTGTGAACGATTGCTCCTGCCATTGCTGAACCAATCAATCACGACGTTAATGTTCGATACGGATAATTCGGCAATTCATCAGACTCAATACACCCAACCTGCACTTTTCGCGCTGGAATATGCGCTGACAAAAATGTGGCAGTCCTTGGGAATTAATCCGGATGTCATTATCGGCCACAGCATCGGTGAACTGGCTGGAGCCTGTGTTGCCGGTGTTTTTTCTTTGGAAGATGCATTGCGTATCGTGGTCAAGCGCGGCCAACTGATGGGGAGTGTCAATGCCAGCGGTAAAATGGCTGCGGTTTTTGCGACAAGGGATGAGGTCAATGCGTTATTAAAATCACTTCCATTACCGGTGGATATCGCAGCGGTCAATGCGCCCACAACCATTGTTATTTCGGGAACTGCCGAAGCCGTGGATGCAGCAGTTAACGCATTCGCCACGAACAATATTGACAGCCGTTATCTAACAGTCTCGCAAGCATTTCATTCGGCTTTGATGGAACCGATTCTGGATGAGTTCAGGCAAACATTCGTCGGTATAAAATTTGCCGCGCCCAAACAAAAATTAATTTCCAACCTCACCGGGACGTTGGAGAATGATTTGTTTTGCTCACCTGATTACTGGGTGAACCATATCCGCAATGCCGTTCAATACCAGGCTGGTATTGAAACTTTGATTCAACAGGGTGTTACCCATATTGTCGAAATCGGCCCATCACCGATGTTGATCAACCTGGCAAAACGTACCCTGGATAATCATCAATATGAAGCGGTACTGATTTGCAGTATGAAATCGGAGGAGCCTGCGCACACATCGCTATTAAAAGCAGCGGGCCAATTGTTTGAGGCGGGCTATGATCCTGATTTTATTGCGTTGACAGGCAAGGTTAGCGCTGGTTGCGTAGAGCTTCCGTTGTATCCCTTTGATCGCCAGCCCTATTGGATTCCGCTGGGCATGCCTGCGGCGAATCGTTCAAAAAAATCCGGTGCACTGCCAATGCCGGGCAAAAAGCTGCCGTTGGCGATACAGGATATTGCCTGTTTTGAAGCAAACCCTACGCAGGATTTTGGCAATTATTTGCTGGATCACAAAGTAAAAGGCTTCAGCCTTATGCCAGCAGCCGGGTTTATCGGTTGCGCGAGTGCAGCCCTGGGCACTATGGGCTTCGCTTCCGAACGCTTAACTATTTCAGGGTTAAAATTCCTCCAGCCATTGCACTTGGGTTCGACAGAGCAACAAATGCAAACGGTGTTGACGCGAAACCCCGACAACAGTACGCAGTGGAATATCAATATTGCCGGGCGCTCAGCAGAAAGTGATGAATGGAAAGTCCACGCCTCGGCCGAATATGTTGCGGTACATACCGCCGCTTTGACTGATAACATGGACACCCGTTTGTTTGAGCAATTCAAACTTATTCCCAGTGTGCCGCAATCAGATTTTTATCAGCAATGTGCCAGCAAGGGTTTGGAGTATGGCCCGGCGTTTCGCGCAGTGACCCATGCGATTGAATCAAACGGTAAGGTATACGGTCATTTGCGTTTACCGGATACCTGTAAGCCATTGGGTCCGGATTGCTTTGCGATTCACCCTTCGCTACTGGATGGCGCATTGCAATTAGTCACCCTCCTTGCTGCCACCACAGAAAATAAAATTCCGCTGCCCGTCGCCGTTGCGCGCTTTACCCTAAACCGTTCAGCCGATGACAAACTGTATGCAGTTGCGGAACTCAATGAGGCAGGAAAAAATATTGCGGATATCCGCTTGTACAACCATGAAGGGGTTCTGGTAGGGCACATTGACGGGTTGGAGTTCCGTTGGGTAAATGCAGCGCAAATCACACCTGCCGAAACAGCCATACCGGATTTTTATTTTGTTCCCGAATGGCAAGCCCTTTCCCTGCCGGATGTTATACCCGCCATGGGCAAGGCGTTGGTCATCCATACCAGCGAAAGCTTACCACTGGCTATGGCCTTGCAAAGCCGCCACTCAACCACATTGTTGTGCGACCTTGGCGATTACGAGGGATTGGCGCGCTGCCTCGATCAATCACCGCTTATTGATCGGATCTATTTTATTGCGCCTGCAGAGCAGGGCGATGAATGGTTAATGCGTGACCATCACGCGCCTTTGGCGTTCTTGCTTGATCTGGCGCAGCGGCTGCTCGCGCAAGGTTACGATCAGCAATCACTGCATTGGTTGATCCTAAGCACAGCAAATCACCGCGTCGTCAACGAGACTGCCAGGTCTACATTGGGTGTAGCGCTGGCGGGTTTTGTGCACAGCTTAGGTAACGAACAGGCGCAATGGCGCACATGCCACATTGACCTGGATGCGGACAATAGTGATGTGATCAATGCGCTGGAGGTTATTGAAAAGGCAGCGGCGGCGGACTCGTTAAAGGAATGTGTGGTGCGTAGCGATCATTATTGGAGTCGCCGGTTGGTACAACCCCTTCCCTCGGCTGCGCCACAGTTGGGCGCGTATCGCAAAGGCGGCGTTTACTTGATCACCGGTGGCGCCCAGGGGATTGGCGCTGCGTTGGCGATGAAGCTGGCAAGGGAGCAAGCCGCCAAATTAATCCTGGTCGGCCGTTCGCCACGCAATGCGCAACGCATCGAATTCGAACAACAATTAAAAACCCTCGGTGGCGAAGCGCTGTATATGTCTGCGGATGTTGCTGATTACACCGCGCTCCGCGCGGCTGTGTTACAGGCAGCCCAGCAGTTCGGCCCGATCCAGGGTGTCATCCATTCCGCCGGTGTCATTCACGATGGTGTTGTTCAAAACCTGACGCCGTCGATGTTGGAACAGGTGTGCGCCCCCAAAATCCAGGGCACGATTAACCTCTACCGTGCGGTGAATGACCAACCGCTGGATTTCATGTTGTTATTTTCTTCTGTTATGGCGTGGCTCGCTTATGCCGGCCAAGCCAACTATGTTGCGGCCAATGCGTTTGTGGATGGCTTTGCCCACATTGTTGCGCCACGCAGTGACTTCCCGGTGAAGGTTATTAACTGGGGACATTGGGGCGAGACGGGAATGGCATCAAGCGCTTATTACCGCGAGCGTATTGCCCGAATGGGAATCCATGAAATCACCACAGAGGAAGGTTTGGCGGCGATTGAAGCAATTATTACCAGTGAATGGCAGCAGCTCGTGGTAATGAAAGCCAAGGATACCGTGCTCGCTGATATGGGTGTGGTAAACCATAAGCCTACCCTTGCCCCGGTGGCGGAATCGCAACACTTTGCCTTGCCTTCCCTGGACCAATTGCAGGACTTGCAATCCCCCGCAACAACTGAACTGCTGGTCACCAGCCTGGGTGCGCTCATCGCCAAAGCGATGCGTATGGATACGCAGCAATTGCTGGGCGATAAAGCGGCTTTCCTTAAATTGCGTTTCACCTCACTGGGGATAGATTCACTTACTACTGTGGATTTGCGCAAACGCATCAGGGATTGGCTGGGAGTGGATGTGCCTGCTGACGTTTTGATCGGTGGTGCGTTAATCGGTGAAGTCATCGATTTATTGAAACAGCAAATCCTGTTACAGCGCCTGTCGCAGGCTAATACCGCCAACGAGTCAACTGAGGAAAGTGGCAGCGAAGACGAAGAGGTATTCGTGCTATGAATTTAATGGAACTGCTACAACGGCTCGACCAACACGGGATTAATTTAACCCGCGACGGCGATAGCCTTAAAGTATCCGCTCCCAAGGGGGCGTTAACCGCCGACATTAAACAGGCGCTTTCCACCCATAAGCCGGAATTGGTTTCCTGGTTAAAGCAAACGCAAAAACCGGTGGAAGATGCCTGGCCTGTGTGTGTACCCGACCTGGCTCAACGTTATGCGCCCTATCCGTTATCCGATTTGCAGCGCGGCTTTTTTATGGCGGCGGATACCTTTATGGAATTCCATGTCCGTCCGCATTATTACATCGAAAAAAATATTCCGGGCCTGGATGTGGCTGCGTACGAAGCAGCCTGGAATAAAGCGCTGAAACGACACGCCGGAGAAATAGTTGTAGTGCGTGATGACGGGAATTTGCAGGTGCTGGAGAATCCATTGCCAGTGCGTTGCGAATTAATCGATTTGCGTGGCTGTTCGCCGGAGCAGGTTGAAAAATCCCTCGCCAGCACACGCGCAGTCATGATGCGCGCGGAATTGCCGCTAGACCGCTGGCCGTGGATAGATTTGCGCGTTTCCCTGTGGGAAAGCGAACAAGGTATCCAAGGGCGCGTGCATTACAACCACAATAATTTTTTTGCAGATGGCGGCGGTACTACCCGTTTCCTTAAAGAGGTTGATGCCTATTACCGCGATCCATCCAGGCACATGCCGCCGTTAACGCTGAGCGTACGCGATGCGGTTTTGACACTGGAACAGCTCGCGGAATCTCCCGCAGGGAAAGTGGATCGGGAATATTGGGAGCAACGTTTGCCGTTATTGCCCGGTCCGCCGGGATTGTCCATGCGGCCCGGTATGGAACGACGCACACGCTCGCGTTTGCAGCGCCGAGAAATGTTTATGGCGCCGAAGCTTTGGCAACAATTCAAAGATAACGCCCGCTTGCATGGCTTAACACCCTCGGCAGCCGTGTTTGCCGCCTACGCCGAAGTTATCGGAGCCTGGAGTAACCAGCGTCACTTTGTGTTAAGTAACATGGTGACCCGGCGCTTGCCAATCCATCCCGAAATTTTCGATATCCTGGGCAATTTTGCCTCCCTTTACCCGCTAGAAATCCATCTCCGGGAAGGCGAGGACTTTGTAACCCACGCACGCCTTATCCACCAGCAAGTCACGCGCGATACCCAGCATTTGCGATGGGGTGGTATGCGGGTAATGCAATCGCTCAACCAATTGCAGGGCGGATTCGGTCGCGCGCCCATCCCCTTCGTCATCGGCAGCGGCCTGTTCATGGAGGGATTTGAACGCTCCGATTTCAGTTGCCTCGAGACTTCCCAGGTCATGCTGGATCACCAATTCTGGGAATTGGCGGATGGCCGGTATTACTACGTATGGGATTTACTGGAAGAGTTTTTCCCCGCAGGGATGATCGACGATATGCTCGGCGCCTATCACGGATTGCTTGAGCAGCTTGCGCAATTCCCCGAAAGCTGGCTGGCGCACGCGCATCGCCTCCTGCCTGCCCGCCAATTGGCCGAGCGGGAAGCAGTTGTACCGGCGGCAATCCCGCCGGGAGATACCTGCCTGAACCACTTCCTGGATAAGGCTGCGGCACGTGCTGCTGCCCCCGCCGCTATCAGCGGTGCTGAGCACCTTACCTATGGAGACCTTGCCCAGGCAAGTGATGCACTGGCCGCACAATTGGCAGCAATGGGAGTCCAGCGGGGCGACCGCGTTGCCGTCGTTACCCGGCGCAATGGTGCGTTGCTTAAGGCCGTGTTTGCGGTGTTGAAAGCAGGCGCCGCCTATATACCCGTTGACCCGTCATTGCCGGAAGCGCGACGCGAATTTTATTTGAATAACAGCCGGGCCAAATTGGTATTAGTGGAAGGTCGTTACCATGCCCAGTTCGCCACCAGCACTAGGCCCGTAATGTTAATAGATTCGGTGCGGCAAGGTGCAGCGAGTGGAGCGCCGCGTTCCCAGGTTGTCCCCCAGGCGCATAGCGACCTCGCCTATTTGATTTATACCTCCGGTTCTACCGGTCAACCCAAAGGCGTCATGATCGACCACCGTGGCGCTGTCAACACTATCCTGGATATTAACCGGCGATTTAACGTCGGGCCCGGCGACAAGTTGTTCGGCGTATCCTCTTTCGGCTTTGATTTATCTGTTTACGATATTTTCGGCGCTGCTGCTGCCGGGGCGTGCCTGGTATATCCCGATGCCGAACAGGCGTTAAACCCGGCGCATTGGCTCGATATCATGGCGAATGAAGGAATTACCTTATGGAATTCCGCCCCGCCCCTGGCCAACCTCATGGTGGAAGCCGCCGAGTTCCGCCAATTGACACTGCCTGCCTTGCGCCTGGTATTGCTAAGCGGCGACTGGATCCCCCTGGACCTGCCTGATCGCATCCGTGCGCTTGCGCCTAATGCCCGGGTAGTGAGTTTGGGCGGCGCTACGGAAGCCTCCATCTGGTCAATTATTTATGACATTGGTGCAGTGAAGCCCGAGTGGCCCAGCATTCCCTACGGTTACCCCATGGTGAACCAACCCTGGTTTATCCTCGACGCCTGGGGGCGCCCCGCCCCGGAATGGGTGGCGGGCGATCTGTACATCGGCGGCATAGGCCTGGCCCTGGGTTACTGGGACGATGAGGAAAAAACTGCACACAGCTTTGTAAACCATCCGGTTACCGGTGAGCGGATCTACCGTACCGGTGATCTGGGACGGTATTTGCCCGGTGGGGTTATTGAATTCCTTGGCCGCGGTGATACCCAGGTAAAAATCCAGGGACATCGCATTGAATTGGGTGAAATCGAAAGCCAGCTTTGCACCCAACCCGGCGTCAGCAAGGCCATAGTCACCGTGCAACGCAATGCCCAAGGGGGACAGCCGCAGTTGGCCGCCTATGTTGTGCCATCCACCGGTACCAATCTCGATTGGACGCCGTTGAAAGCAGCCCTTGCGGCACGCTTGCCGGACTATATGGTGCCAAGGCTGTTCATGTCCTTGCCCCATATCCCCCTCAGCGCCAACGGCAAAATAGACCGCAAATCCCTGCCGCCCATCCTGGACAACCCTTTAGTCACCAATGGCCGCACCAGGCGCGCCCCGCAAGGGCCAATTGAAGAAGCGCTGGCCAGTATTTGGGCGCAGGTCCTTAAAGTAAATGAAGTGAGCGCGACGGATAACTTTTTCGACTTGGGCGGCCAATCCTTTGAGGCAGTCCGGATTATGGGATTAATCCGCGAGGTCTTTGGCCTGGCATTATCGATAGGGGACATATGGCAGCACCAGGAGCTGGAAAGCCTGGCGCAGGTAATCGCCAGCCGCGAAGACGGCAAGGCATTCGATCCGCTGGTCACCATCAATCGCCAAGGCTCTGGTAACCCTTGTTTCATGGTGCATCCCGCAGGCGGAAACGTGCTTTGCTACAGCGAACTGGGGCAACAGCTCAGTCGGCCGCTGTTCGCTTTCCAAGCTCCAGGGGTGGATGGGCAACAGCTTCCGCCGGAGTCAATCGCGGAATTTGCCTCTGCGTATGTCGAACGGATCAACCAGGTACAGCCAAGCGGCAGCATCTTGTTGGGTGGTTGGTCGTCGGGCGGCCTGGTCGCTTACGAAATGGCGGCGCAACTGATTGCGCAGGGTCGCAAACTGGAAGGCCTGGTCATTCTCGATAGCCCGCCGCCGACCGTACATGCGCCGGTCAACGAGCAGGAACTGTTCGACTGGTTCCTGGGTGACCTCAATCTGGATGATACGACCCTGGCAACGTTGCGATTGCAGGCGTCCGGCAGCATCGGTGAAGACCAACGCCTGCAACTCACCCATACCGCGCTCGCACGCCTGGATCATTCATTGGGTGGCGACCTTGGCCAATTAACAACGATTTATCGCGTCTTCAAAAATATTGTCAATGCCAGTCGGCGCTATCAAGCCGTACCCCTGCCTATCGACATGCTGCATTTGCGCGCCGCGCGTGGCGTCGTTCCGGAGTTTGCGCCGCACCCTTTTGCCACCTCGGCGGATTGGGGTTGGTCGCGCATTTGCACCGGGCAGGTCACCGGTCACTTCGTCGACGCCAGCCATTATTCGCTCTTGCTCGAACCGGCGTTGACTTCCGTAGTGGATCACATCGAGCGTTGGCTCGCCGCCATAGCGGCTGCCACGCCTTCCCTCGAAACAGCATCAATGGTGTAAAAAATGGAAGATTTATTAATAAAAGCCGCCAACCTCGGCGTGAAATTCAAACTTGACGGTGATGAGTTACGGGTGACTGCACCGCGCGGTGCACTGACGCCGGAGTTGCAGCAGGATATTCGCCAACACAAGCAGGAATTGCTGGAGTTGTTGCGCAATCGCGAAACGGCGGTGGAAGAGCTGCCACAGTTGAAGGATTCTTCACCGGAAGATCCTGAGCGCTGGGCGCCCTTCCCCTTGAGTGAGCTCCAGCACGCCTACTGGATCGGGCGCGATAGCAGTATGGTGATGGGAAGTGTTGCCACCCATCTCTATGTCGAGCTGGATTGTAACCAACTTGATATAGAGCGGTTGAACCAGGCGCTTGGCAAAATGATTGATCGGCATCCGATGTTACGTGCAGTGATTGACCGTGACGGGATGCAACGTATCCTGGCGGAAGTGCCGGATTACCGCATCGCCATCAACGAACAGATGGTCGCTACGCCGGCCGATGCCGAAGCCGCTGTGCTGGCGACCCGCGCGGAATTGTCTCACCAGGTGCTGGCAGCGGACCAATGGCCACTGTTTGATATCCGGGCAACGCGCCTATCCGTCAACAACACCCGCCTGCACGTAAGCCTGGATCTGCTGATCCTTGATGCCTGGAGCATTTTCCTGTTTTTCAGTGAATGGCACCGTTTCTATGAAGACCCTTCCTACTCCCCTGCACCGCTGCGGTTAAGCTTCCGTGACTACGCATTGGCAGAGCAGCAATGGAAAAACTCGCGTAGCTATATGAATTCCTACGCCTACTGGATGCGGCGTGTGGACGACCTGCCTGCCGCACCGGAGTTGCCCCTGCGGCCGTTATTGGATGGGCGCAACAAGCCACAATTCAGCCGTCGCGAAGCGCGCATTCCGAAGGCAACCTGGTTGCAATTAAAAAACCGCGCCAGGGAGCGCGGCATCACCCCATCAACATTATTGTTAGCTGCCTATTCCGAAGTATTGGCGCGTTGGAGCCGTACACCGCATTTCAGCGTTAACGTCACCATCGCCAATCGCATGCCCTTCCACCCGGACGTTAACCAACTTATCGGTGACTTCACCACACCGATGCTGCAAGAAATCGACAGGCGCGAATCCAACCTGACCTTTGCCGAATTTGCAGCCCGGCTGCAACGCCAGTTCGCCCAGGATATGCAGCACCTGCAAGTCAGCGGGGTAATCGTATTGCGCGAATGGGCCAAGCGTCGCGGCGTTTCCGCGCAGGCCGCAATGCCGGTGGTGTTCAGCAGCGGCCTTATCTGGAGCGGCGACCAGGAGCCAGGCGACCTCGAACAATTCGGCAAAAAAGTCAGCAGCGTCAGCCAAACCTCACAAGTCTGGCTGGATCACCATGTGATGGAATTACAAGGGGATTTATCCTTTGTGTGGGACGCAGTCGATGCGGTATTTGAACCCGGTGTGCTGGATGCCATGTTTGAAGCCTATTGCCAACTGGTCCGTGGCTTGGCCGAAAACGATCATACCTGGGATAACAATGACGCGGTTCCCCTACCCTCGCCGATGGTGGAACAACGTATTGCTGATAACTGTACCCAATCGGCGTGGCAAGCGCGCCATCTCCATGCAGGGTTTATCAAGCAGGCGCTTAAAACCCCCGAAGCGACAGCTATTATCTGCGCAACCGGGCCCATCAGCTACCAGGCCTTGCTGGGCCGCGCGGTCGCTATTGCGGATTATTTATTGGATAACGGCTTGGCTGCCGCGGAACCGGTTGCCGTTGTTATGAACAAGGGGTGGGAGCAAGTCGCGGCAGTATTGGGCGTTTTGCTGGCGGGCGGCGCTTATATGCCGATAGACGCGAGCCTGCCGCCCAAACGCCAGGCAGATTTGCTCGCGATTGGCAGCGTCAGGTTTGTAATGGCGCAATCCCACGGGCTTAATCCAATGGTGGATACCAGCGGATACCGGGTTTTGATCGTCACCGACGCCTTGAATGCGCCGTTTGGCCGTCGCCACGAAGCTTCGTTGCAAGCGCCGCTCGACCAGCTTGCCTACGTTATTTTCACCTCCGGCACTACCGGCGTTCCCAAAGGTGTAATGATTAGCCACCGTGCGGCGATGAATACTATTGACCATGTGAACCGTATGCTGGCAGTGACCCCCAGCGACAGGGCCCTGGCCGTGTCGTCACTAAGTTTCGACCTGTCGGTTTACGACATCTTCGGCCTGCTTGATGCCGGTGGTGCCCTGGTTATTCCCGACGCGACCAAGGGGCACGATGCGGTGCATTGGCTGCAATTGATCCAGGCACATGGGGTTACTGTCTGGAACTCCGCCCCCCAATTGATGGGTATGCTGATGGACGCTGCCACTACCCACCAGCAATTACCATTGCGGGCTGTTTTGATGAGTGGCGACTTTATCGGCCTGGATCTGCCGGAACGTATTGCCCGCACAACCGCGAATGCCCGTGTCATCGGTTTGGGTGGTGCGACTGAGGCATCTATCTGGTCGAATTATTTTGCGATAGACCAGGTTGCTCACCACTGGAAAAGTATTCCCTACGGGAAAGCCCTGCCCAACCAGACTATGCAGGTATTTGACCAGGCATTCCGGCCTTGCCCGGATTACGCCAAGGGCAAGATTTATATCGGTGGCGAAGGCTTGGCGATTGCTTATTGGCAAGACCCTGAAAAAACCAATGCCCGTTTCGTCACCCATCCGGTCAGCGGCGAGCGCCTATACGATACGGGTGACCTGGGCTATTACCTGCCGGATGGCAATATTGTCATCATCGGGCGGGACGACGCCCAGGTAAAAGTGCGCGGACACCGTATCGAACTGGGAGAAATCGAAGCCGCCATACGTGAATATCCCGATGTCAGGCAAGCCGTTGTCCTGGCAACCTCCCCTGCCACCGCGAATCGTCAGCTCGTTGCCTACCTGGAGCCGGAACGGGATAAAACCCTGGATACCGCCTTGATTAAAGAGCACATCGCCCAGCGCCTGCCAGACTATATGGTGCCGAGGTATATGGTTACCTTGCCGCGCCTGCCAGTAACCGCCAACGGAAAGCTGGATCACCGCGCCTTGCCAGACCCGGGGGAACTGGTGGAAAGCCAAAGTGGTGAGCGGGTATTGCCGCGCACTGCCCTGGAACAGCAGCTATTGGATGCCTGGAGCCTGGTCATTACCGGCATCGACCTTGGCGTTACCGACAATTTCTTTGAGCTTGGGGGCGATTCGGTCATGGCGACCAGTCTCGTCCGGGAGTTAAACGAGCGCTTGCCCGGCTTTAACCTCGAAATGCACGAATTGTTTGAAAACCTGACAATTGAAGCCCTGGCCTGCCTGTACCAATCGCGAACTGGTGAAAACCCGGTGGCACCCGCCACGGCATCCACCGATGAAGCCATGATGCTCTCCGACCTGCAACGGGTCACGGCGGGGTTTGAATCCTTACCGGTGGGACTGCCCCGGGCAAACGGGAGCGCGGCAATATTATTAACTGGCGCGACTGGATGGATAGGTTCCCATCTTTTAGCTGAGCTACTCCACAAGACGGATAAGGACATTTATTGCCTGGTTCGGGCCAATTCGACCGCCCAGGCACTGGAGCGCCTTGCGCAAAGCGCCGGGGTTATGGCGGCCAGTCCTTTGCATGACTCGCAAAAAAATCGTATCCAGGCAATTTGTGGCGACCTTACCCTGCCGCAATTCGGCTTATCCACTGAGGTCTGGGATAAGTTGTCGCGACAAATCGGCCAGGTCTATCACCTTGGCGCCGATGTGAACCTGGTGGCTGATTATGCAAGCCATCGCATCACCAATTTGCTTCCGCTGATCGAAATTGCACGGCTGGCGACGAGCCAGCAGCTTAAGCAAGTCTGCATCCTGACACCCATGACCAGCTGCCGCCGCCAGCAAGGGGATAGGGTTGTATTTCATCATGAGGAGTCGCGCCTGGCGGAGCCGCAGGGGTTATTGACCGGTTATGCCCAGTCCAAATGGGCCATGGAACAAGCGCTGTTTACGCTGGGAGATCTGGGTGTGCCGGTAAAAATCTTCCGCACATCGCATGCCTTACCCAACACGAAAACCGGCCAGGCCAAATCCAGGGATACCTACGGCGGCGTGCTGAAACTTGCGTGCGCCCTGGGCATCGCGCCCGATTGGGAGGATTCCGCCATCCAGGGGCTGCCTGTCGATGTGTTGGTGCAATGGATGCTTACAACCAGCCAATGCGATGACCACCCGGGCCCAATCCACCTGGAAAACCCGGAACCCGTGAGTATTCCCGGCTTTATTGCGGCGATTACAGCGCAAGCGCAGACCAGGGTGAGCCTTGGCGAGTGGCAACAAAAGGCGCAGGCGGTAGCCGATACCCTGTCGGCAGATGACGCCCTGGTGGTGAAACTACTCTTCGCCAATCGCGCGGCAGGAACGGCTATCCACCATATGTTTGCGCGCAATCCGGTAGACATCCGCTCGCTCCAGCGCGTAGCAGGGGATAATCAACTCCGCCAATTAACGCCACCGAGCTATTGGGCGCGCGTCGCTTCCGGCTGGAAACCGACTGAGGAAGGAGCCAGGCAATGAGTTTTGCAGAAGCGTTCTATGACGTTGTGATCGTCGGTGGCGGTTCATCAGGGTCAGTAATGGCTAACCGGCTTAGCGAAAACAGCAATTGCAAGGTCCTATTGCTGGAAGCAGGCCCCGCCAGACCAACCGCGACGCTGGCATCACTGGTGGAAAACGCCAACCAGCCCGCAGTTGCGCCGGGGTTGAACTGGAAGTTCCCAGTGGCTATCAAGGCCCCGGCTGGCGGTGCTGCGCAACGCAGTGCGGCCAGCGTGTTTGACTACGAAGCCGGGCGACTGCTGGGGGGCTCATCCGCCGTAAATGCAGTGCAAGCATTGCGGGCGGCGCCTGAAGACTTTGATGATATATGGGTAAAAACCTGTGGCGAGGCATGGTCCTGGCGCGCTGTGCTGCCTTACTTCCGCAAACTGGAAAACGATCCACTCGGCCCCAGTGAGTTGCACGGCAGCGAAGGCCCCATGCCTATCCGCCGGGAAACAGGGGATGACCTGAGCCCGGTCCAGGCCGGGCTTTACCAGGCTGCACTTGACCAGGGGTTTGGCACCACGGGGGACCACAATGACCCGGCCACGACCGGCGTCGGCATCATCCCGAAAAATGTAGTGGACGGCAAACGCATCTCCACCGCTGTTGCCTACCTCCAACCCGCCTCATCGCGGCCAAACCTTAAAATCCTTGACAATGTGGTGGTAGAAAAACTGTTGTTCGACGCCTACCGATGCACCGGGGTATTGGCGGTGCATAACCGGGAGCAACTCGAATTCAGGGCTCGCCATATCATCCTCTGCGCCGGGGCGATTGGTACTCCCGGGCTGTTGCTGCGTTCAGGTGTGGGAGACCCGGTCCATTTGCATACCGCAGGTACGGCGGTCGTCCATGCCTTGCCCGGTGTGGGCCAAGGCATCATGGATCATCCGGTGGTGGGCATTTGGGGCGTTCCACAGCCAAACTCCTGCCGCCTGGGTGACCCCTTGCGCCAGGTCCTGGTTCGCTATTCCTCGCCAGTGACGGGATATAGGAACGATATGCACATCTGCATAATGGCGGGAATCGATGTGGCCGCCATGTTTCCCCAGCTTGCCGCCACCACCACAACCCTGGCGGGGATTACCGTTTGCTTTAACCGCTCTACTTCATCCGGCGCCGTTCGGCTGAATCCCGCAGACCCCCTACGCCCCCACGTGTCCTTCAACTTGCTAGGTGAGGCTGCGGATATCGCTCCCATTAAGGACGGATTGCGCCTGGCATGGGACATGATCCAGAGCCCAGCCCTTAAATCGCATTTTCAACGCCTGCTTGCGTGGACGCCGGGAATGATTAGCTCCGACATGGCATTACAACAGGCGGTGAGTACCTTTGTCCGCCCCAGCGCCCACGTCTGCGCATCCGCGCGCATGGGTAACAACCCTGATGCCGGGCATGTAGTCGATACGCACGGCAAGGTATTTGGCATCGACAACCTGTGGATAGCCGACGCTTCGATTATGCCGATGATTCCTTCCGCGCCGCCGCACCTGACAACCTTGATGCTCGCAGAAAAATTGGCCGATAACTTCAAGCAGGTCGCCCTATGATTTCACTTGTACAAAGCCAACCCGTCGGTAAATGCCTGCGTTATTTCCAGCAACCGGCAAACACGCGCTTGCGACTCGTGTGCTTCGCCTGGGCCGGTGGTGGTGCGAATTTTTTCCGGAAGCTAAACGGACGCCTCACGCCCGATGTGGAACTCATTGCAGTGCAATTGCCCGGTCGGGAGGATAGGTTCAATGAGCCCCGTTTCACCCGAATGGAACAGATAGTCGCCCAGGTAAAACGCGAATTAAGTCCCCTGGCGGATGTTCCCACAGTGCTGTTTGGCCATAGTATGGGAGCATTGGTTGCCTATGAGGTAGCCCAAGCCATTGCCTGCGGAGGCCGGTTTCCGTTGGCGGGTTTGATCGTGTCCGGTTCCAACGCCCCGCATGTTAAATCCTGCCACACCCGTTGCACCCATGACGCCAGCGAGCCGGATGTGATTGCAGACATCACCAAATTAGGGGGAACACCGCCGGCGCTGCTAGCTGATAAAGACTTGATGCGCAGCCTATTACCCAGTATCCGCGCTGACTACGCAGTGCTGGAGGCCTATCGCGCCCATCCACCCTTACCTTTACTGGATTGCCCGGTTATTGCCTGTGCCGCCCGCGCGGACCATTGTGTATCGCGTTCCGGTATTGAGGCCTGGGGGCAATATGCCGGGTCCACCTTCGAAACCCATTGGTTCGATGGCGACCATTTTTACCTCACCGAGGCCCGGCACTCCTGGGTGGAACAGCTCAACGGCTGGCTCCACCGGGAGTACGCCCTTGACGCCTGCGTCATTTGATTGGTTAACGGGAATAGATCATGTACGACTACGACGATATTGTTATAGGCGCTGGCTCATCCGGTGCGATTGTAGCGACGCGCCTCAGCCAGGACCCGGCGCGGAAAGTATTGCTGCTTGAGGCCGGGCCGGATTGTTTCGGCGGGGAGTTGCCCCCCGAACTCGCCACCACCCACGAAGCGGTGCTGAGCGGATATAACTGGGATTTCAAAGCACAGTTGCGCGATACCGGCCTGCTGGCGAGCCTGAAGGATGCAGCGAGTGTATTTGGCTCATCGTCCCTGGGCAGTAAGGTGGCCATGGCGAGGACTGCCTTGCAAACCGGTCTCAGCGGCAATTCCGCTTTGACCCGTTTTAACTATCCGCTGGGAAAGCTGGTAGGCGGTTCGTCGGCGATCAATGGCGCACTTGCCCTCCCCCCGAGCCGGCACGATATGGATGCCTGGGTCGCTCAGGGAAACCCCGAGTGGGCTTGGGAAAAGGTGTTACCTCATTTGGACAAGGTTATAGCGCCATCCGGCGGCACCATCAAGTTGCAGGCTCCTGGGCAATCGCAGTTACATCCTGTGCAACAAAGCTTCGCAAAGGTTTGCCAACAATTGAATTTTGCGGAAACGGATTTGGGTTACCAGTCCGATGCCAGCCCGGGCGTCGGGGTTATTCCGCGTAATCTGGCCGATGGCGTACGCCAATCCACCGCAATTACCTACTTAAACCAGGCGCGCTCGCGCGCTAATTTTCACCTGATGCCGAATACGCTGGTTAATCGCATCCTCATCAGCAACGGCAAAGCCACCGCCGTTGAAACCATTATTAATGGCCAGGCCCAGCGAATCTCTGCCACACGCATTATCCTTTGTGCCGGCGCGATCCAATCGCCTTGTATATTGATGCGCTCCGGTATTGGCGATCCGACCATGCTCGCCAAAGCAGGCATCGCGCCCCTGGTTGCTTCACCGGGTGTGGGTTTGAACCTAATGGACCACACTTCACTGGGATTCTGGATGGTTCCCCAACCCCATACCTGCCGTGCCGGAGAAGATGTACACCAAGTCATGCTTCGCTGCTCATCAGGTATCCAATCCAGCGAAACTGATTTGCAACTTTATGCGATCAATTCCATGGAAACCCGCCACTTCCCGGAATTAAAGCTGGCCCTCGGCAGCGACCTGGCGCTATCGTTAACACTCGTACTTTCGCAACCTGAATCGCGCGGGCGTGTGCAAATTAGCAATGCCAATCCACAGGCGCAGCCCGAAATTTTTCTCAACGCTGCCACCACAAAAAACGATATGGATAAATTAAAACTTGGTGCACGCCTGGCCTGGCAGATTGCACATGAAACGGAATTCAATCGCCACGTGGCAAAAATATTTGCGTGGAACCAGCGCATCATTAATTCAGATTCATTGCTTGAAGAAAGTATCATGACCTTCGCGCGAGGGTCGTGGCACATAGCCGGTACGGCAAAAATGGGGCCACAAGATGATGCTTTTGCCGTCGTCAACCAGCACGGTAATGTATATGGCTGTGAAAACTTATACGTTGCTGACGCGTCAATAATGCCAACCATCACGGCAAATCCAACCAACATTACCACTATGATGATTGCGGAAAAAATCAGTGCCCAACTTATGGGGAACACACCAAAGGATTTACCATGTAATGAAGTGGAAGAAGAATTTGTTTTCTAAGCGAATAATGGCTGCTTAACAAGGCAGCCATTTTTATTAAAAGAATTTTTCAATGCACAATTGAATAAAATCTTCATTGCGAATGTTGTATGCCACATCACCCGATGAGTCGCTATTAAAAATCCACGCCTCAGCACTGAATCGGTAAGAGTCACCAAGGCGCCGACTCGCCTCCAATCTCGCCATATAACGATGGTTTTCGTCCAGATCTTGCAACACGCCTGCTAATAATTCGCTACTTTGTTCATCATTCCAGGTAAGTCGCCCGCCGATAAACAAATCGTTTTGCAAAGGGGTCGCTGCCATCCTGTCCCGCTCGTCCCAATTAAATTCCATTAGCAAACCAACGTCCGAACCCTGATCGTTCACACCATACAGGGTGTATTCAAATCCAGCCACTGCTGCCGCGTAATCATCCGTTTCCTGCCAGCGTGAAATCGCTTCCAGCTTCCACAACCAGGCTCCCAGGGTAGCCTGGATATCCATACCGATTTGTTCCATTTTCCCATAAAATGGGGTGAACCTGACCAATTGCCCAGTGGCATCAATATTTGTCACTTGTATAAACGGGTCGCGTCGCGTACCGGTAAAATAATGTGCGCCAACGTCCCAATCGCCAACGTTGTGGCTGTAGCGCAATGCGGCATCTACGTGTTTTTCTTCCCGTGATGACTCATAAGCGGCGTCCTCAAAGTAAGCATTGAACACCTCCGCTCCGGACCCGGTTATTACCTGGGTAGAAAAATTGAAATGTCCGTTTTCACCTGGGAATTCACGTTCGCGAAAATATGGCAGCACAAACGCATCAATTACCCCCCAGGAATTGATATGGGTGAATTGCACCATGGGTTGGCCCAGTTTATCTTCGCCGTCAAAACCTTCCAGATAATCGGTCTGGTTTATGACATCAACCAAATGCTGGCTTTCCGTAACGCCCCAAAACACTTTATTGATCCCTGCACGTAGCTCCCAATTATTGCCGACATATTGATAAAACGCCTCACGCACATCGACATGGGTACGATCTGAATCCAGGGAATCAATGCGTGCGAATGGTTTCATTGTCCAGGCAGAATCATTATTTTCCCAATACCATTCCGGTTCAATAAAAAATGACGATTGAAATTCTTCTGCGTGGGTAAAGTACCGCGTTTCCAGCCCGGTGGAACCACGCAAGTCAATTTCAGCATAACCGGGTAGTGCACTAAACACCAATAACGTTACACAGCATTTAATTAGCATTCAAACAATCCTGATGGAAAAGACGATTAACCTGCACCTCCCTGTGTCACATTTACCGGGTGCGCATTAAACTATTTTTATTGAAGTCTGCGTCACTTAAACCCGTTTGGAATTGGTAATTTTTCCAAATCAGGTCGGTCATTTTATGCGTTTGGTGGTTTACCATATTGAATTGTTCAGCACGCCAATATTTATCCAAATACATTTGGTGGTTTTTCTGCGTCAGTGTTTTGAGCAACGAGCCTTTTCGGTCGTAAAAATCTATCTTCAGCGTTCGGTAATATTTTTTATCTATCCAGACATCGCGATGCCGATACCCTGAATGTTCATAGACCGGAAAATTGCGGACAACATAACAATCCTGGCCATCAAATTGTTCATCGCGCAAATATTCGTAGGTGTATTTGGCCACTTCATTTGAACTCAAATCCTCAAACGCAAACTCGCTGCCCATGAAGGGCCCAGATTTGTTTGCCGATGCAATACGTTTAACGCGCTTTAATGCAGGTAAGTACAGCCATTGCTCGTCAGGAACCAGGGAGTGCGAGAAGGATAAAAAAGCGGTGCCCTGCACGTCCTTCGGCGAATCGAACACGCTCAGGCTTTTATCACCGTCACCGGTAACTTCCAGAAATTTTAATCGCACGTCCCGTACAGATTTTTGCCCGTTAGGGTTAATCAATACCATTTGCATTTCGGCGGTAGCGTCTTGCCAACCCGAATCACGACGGTCCGCCTCCTGGGCAATCTCCATTCCTTTTTGTTGGGTATCCACAGCACATACGCTAGTCGCCCATAGGGCGTTAAACACTAGGCTCAACAGCAACGTCAGCTTTAGCGGCTTTATCGATTGCATATTTTTTGTCTCCATCAAAGTAAATTAAGAGCGCTGGAAGCAGTAACAAATCCAACAATAGGGCAATAGCAAAGGTCATGGAGGCCATAGCACCCAAATCCCCATTCAATTTAAAGAGTGACAGCAATAACACTGAGAATCCCGAGACTAGCACCACCGTTGTGACAATAAGTGCAGATCCGACATTATTAAATGCGTAATGAATCGCCTGCTCGGCGTCCATGCCCAATGTACGACGGGCACGCATGTACTTACTGAGGAAATGAATCGTGTCATCCACAACAATCCCGAGGGTGACCCCCGCCACCAGCGCTACGGTCATTCCCACCTGGCCATCAATCACCGCCCATATGCCGAACGCGAGAACTGGCGGTACCAGGTTTGGAATCAAGCTGACTAACCCTATTTTTATTGAACGCAATGCGACAATCAGAATAAACGGAATGAAAATAAGGGATAAGGCAATTCCCCAGGTTTGGCTGGTTGCGTTGCGTTGCCCGATATGCGCAAAAATTAAAGTGGTACTGGCCACGGAAACCTTAAGTCCAGGATAGTTAGACGTAAGCCATCCTTTTAATCGCGACTCAAGGCGTAATTGTTCAGCCGAACTTAAATTACGTAACGACAAGGTAACCTTGGTTGCACTTTTATCCAGGTTAACCTGGTTGGTCAAATCCAATCCGTAAGGCAGGGACATTTCATACAACAACAGGTATTGCGCGGACAGCTCCCGGTTATCCGGCAAACGATAATAGGCTTCGTCATCACCATGCATATTCTTATTCAATCGTTTGATGATGTCAGTAAATGTAAATACATGGCTAACTTCAGGTTGCGCTTTGGCAAATTCAACAAAGCGTTCGACCCTTTGCAAAAATTCCGGATCGGCGATGCCATTTTCTGAACCGGAATCTATAGAAAACTCTTGGGTGTAAGGCCCCAGCAATACTTTTGTGGCATAGTCTGTTGCTTGCCTGAAGGTCACACTTTCATCGAAATATTTAACAAACTCATCATTGATTTCGTTTTTCGGGATCAAAAATGCGCAAATAACCGTTACGGTCCCAAATGCGACAACAATGAATTGCCGGCGTTTGACAACGAAGCTTGCCAAGGCATCGAAAAAAGGATGACGTGTATCGCGCGCCTTTGCGGCTTTGACAGGCAGCATTACGGCTAGTGAAGGCAGCAAGGTCAAACTCAAAACCCAGGCACCTGCAATACCCGCTGCTACGGTGTTTCCCAAATGCGCCAATGGCGGAACTTCCGTAAAGTTCATGGTAAGGAAACCAAAGATAGTGGTAATTGAAGTCAGTGACACCGGGAAAAAATTGAGCCGGATACTTTCAGCCATAGCATCTTCACGCGACCTGCCTTGGCTCAATCCAGCCATATAGGTAACAAAAATATGAACGGCATCCGCCACAGCAACAGTCAAAATAATTGTCGGCGCAGTAGCGAGCGGGGTTGTCATTTTCAAGCCGGACCAACCGAACGTCCCCATACCAACCAGGATCGAAAGTGCAATTAATAAAACCGTAATCGCAACAGGCACCACGCTGCGCAACATAAACCCGATTAACACAATAATGATTGCAAACATGATCGGGACCAGCCGCGACATATCGCTTGCCGAAACAACGGAGAAAGTATTGTTCATCATCACAATGCCGGTAAGGTCTACCCGCAAGTTACTGTCCCGGGCTTGCAGTTCATCGGCAAGTTTTTGTGCGAATTGTGCAATTTCAGGTGTTTCGGTCAGGGATTTCCCGGGAAGCTGGACGGTTACATTTACGCCTGTAACCGTTGCATCAGGATTGATTAATCGCTTTAACAACAAGGGTTCATTCAGCGCAATATTTTTTATTGTGTCGATCTGTTGGTCCGACAACGCAGCAGCGTTGTTAACTAAATCAGCAACAGATAGATCATCGCCTTCGGCTTGGGTGTGTTGGAAATTAGTGACAGACTCGACGCGATTCGAATAAGGCGTTTGCCATGCCTGATCGGTGAGCCATTGGAGTGATTCAAGCGTTTTTTGCGAGAAAACTTTACCGTCTTTTGGTGTAATGACGAAGAGGACATTGTCTGCTTTCGCATAGGTTTCCTGCATTTCCTCGAAGGCTTGCCGCTGAGGGTTATCCTCGTAAAAAAAGGCTCGATAATCATTCGTAAATTGCAGGAATCGGGCACCACTTGCAAAAAGTCCTACGATGAGGAGCATTGCGACGATAACCAACCAGCGCCGATGCATAAGCCAACGTGCATAGATGTCAAGCATATTCACTCCTTGGACATTTTTAAGGGGCTAACGAGAGGTAATCACAGAACTACCGATCTGTTGGGGAAACAACGGCGCGAAATTTACCGATAATGAATGGGGTAAGTCAACCGAACAGTTATTATGCGTATTGTATTTTAACAAGATGAAGAAATTTTTATTGGAACCTTTAGCATTAGCAAATATAAGATAGTAGCCCCAATGATGAATAATGCGACAAGAACAGCATAAACAACATATATTCAACATCCTATGCGATCTGAAGCGTGATGCCGTATTCCATCACCATCACAAATTCACGGCAAATTATCTGGTATGTGTTTTGTGGTTTTTACCAGTAGAGGAGTGATGGTACTTCCAATGCCGTAGGGCTGTGAAGATAAGAAAAAACAAGGGTATTACAAATGAAGTAATCATAAAAATACGTTTCGCAACCGAAATCATGCCCAGAGGTGAAGCTATTAATAGTTGGTTTGGATAATTTACCAAAAGGAGGGCAACAAACAAATTCTCAATGAAATCCATCAATATATAAATTGAGGGGAAAACCCAATAATAACGGAAATAGAGAGAGCGCTGATGTTTCTCGGCCGCCAAACGACCGAGCATGAGTAAAAATATAAATGTACTAATAGGAAATATCAGATCGATGGTTGGTATCAGTTTTAAATAGGCGGCTCTTCCTTCCTCACCAAAACGATCAAGTCTCTCGTACACTTTTTCAGCTGAAAACTCCGGCTTCAAATCGAGCAATGATTGATTGTCAGTCACTTGCTTGAAATACTCGACACTTCCAGGAAAAATACCGAAATGAGTGACACCAAAAATCACTGCAAAAAAAAGAAATGCCGCTGTGGTTTTATATTGTGTTGACATCATTAGCCTCCCCTATCAAATAAAATAAATATGTTTATTTGACTGATTTTGATTCCATTTGTTGCATATGATGATCATCTTACCGAGCGTCATCCCTTAATCCACAAGCGCGTACGCCCTGTGTACTGTCAATAGGACTGAACTTGAAACGCCGCGTTAAGCGTGTTTTACCCAATCGAATTATCCAGCCCTTGGCGGTTCCGGATCATTGGGAAAAACTGGAAAACCCTGGTTTAGAAATGCCTCATTAAGTGGGAGTGGATATTTCGGTAATGTTAATTTCTTGATCAGTCAAAATATAGTTTTCACCTCATATGCAAATGGGAGATGGTCTGTTTACCTTCTAAAATCTATTTTTATTCTGATTTTAGCGATAAAAATCCGACGCTTCAGGGGAGTACTTAGCTATTGGTTTTCTCATTCAGTTTTGTACCGATTGATAGAACCACCCACTTAACCGCGGAACGCTGCTTCAATAACAGCTATGTCGATTTTCCGCATGGTCATCATCGCATCAAACGCGCGTTTGGCGGCTACGCGATCTGGGCTGGTGTATGCTTTTGTCAATGCGATCGGCGTAATTTGCCAGGAGATGCCCCACTTATCCTTGCACCAGCCACACTCGCTCTCCTGACCGCCATTGTTAATAATCGCGTTCCAGTAGCGATCCGTTTCGTCTTGATCCTCGGTGGCTACCTGAAAGGAGAAGGCTTCGTTGTGCTTGAAAGCGGGCCCGCCGTTAAGCCCGAGGCACGCGACACCCATGACAATGAATTCAACAGTCAATATATCCCCTTCGCTCCCCGAGGGATAATCCCCCGGTGCGCGGTGCACCGCACCCACCGACGAATTGGGAAATGTCCTGGCGTAAAATTGCGCAGCTTCCTCAGCGTTGTCATCGAACCAAAGGCAGATCGTATTCTTTGCAATAGTTGTCATGTCATCCTCCATTAAATTTTTTCGATAATCTGTCATTAAACGTGACACTCACCCAAAAATAGTAGGTCCCACTTTTATGGTTAAAACTTTTTACTATAAAACAGCTCTCGCAGCTCGAAGTCCCCATGTAATTTAATAATGTAATGTTTTGGCTCCCTCAAAAAGGGCAATAGTATTCAATGGCCATAGCTGACGACCTTCGCCATTTTCCAAATTCCATTCTCCTTTCGCCATATCGTCAAAAATTTAAACCGCCCGCATTCCTGGTTACCGTTTTCCAAATGACAAAATTTGTGCTCACCCGTTGCAATCGCACCATAATCTTTGACGGGATACACCGCCAAGGTTCCTTTAACTAATTCACGCCTCAAGGTTTTATTGTTTGCAAAAAGCTTTTTTGTTGCTTCGATATTGCCCTGGTAATCAAACACACCGCCTTTATCATGGTAAAATTCGAGGTCGGAGGTAAAGGAATTCTTAACCGCTTCCAAGTCTTGCATATTAAATGCATTGAAAAATTTAGCATCGGCACTGGCTATTTCTTTATGTAGATCAATGTTCAACGGTATTTGATCATCAGCGGCTGAGTGGCTGGCCGACAAGATGATAGATAATATGGTGGAAATAAGTGCAACAGTTCTCATGGGATGTTCCCTACCAGTTGGAAAATTAATGGGACGCCATGATTAGACCCGAAAGACCTCCTTTCGGATTCAAATTGCATTTAAAAAGTAAATTGGCCTAGGCATTGATTGTAGAACCTCATTTAAACCAAAAACGCAACAATGGCAGCCCCAAATTACATCTGTACCAGACAAAACATATAGCAACCCAGATCCTCGTAAAGCTAACCACACGAAATCCGCGCAGGATGTCGCATAAATCAACTCACAATTCTCCATCTACATTTCTCCATTAAAGCGAACAAATTCTCGCGCTTGCCCGGCGTTCGCTGCACCAAAAAATTCGGGAAACTCTTTTATATTATTGTGAATACCAGGACCATTTAGCAGCCAACTGGTAATGCCTTGAACTCGCGGCCTCACTAATTGGTTTGCTGTGGCAGAGTAGGTCCAGTTTTTCAAATCTTCAGGGCATACGACAAACGGATCATTCGCTTTGGCACAACTGGTCATATCCCTTACATTAGTTACTCCATACGCAATATAAAGAGGTATATCCAATTATGAATCGGCTCCATTTGGGCACTGGCCAAATTACACCGAGGGTGAATAACATTACCAGGATTAGAACCAGACACAAAAAATAACGAAAACCCGTTCGCAAGATACCCATAGCTTTTATAAATTCCCTTATTAAATTAATGCAAAGTAATCAGGCGCATGCGGCTTCATAAAGGCCCGCCCCTTTTAAAAAAGGAGCGGCGAAAAAATTCAAATGCTGTTCATCAACCGCTTTTTGAGTAAAAGATCTATTTTTCATTGCGGAATAATTTTCTTGGAATCGCTTTGCTTACCTTTAGCTTCCAATTGATTTGAGTCATGCGAATTCTTTTTACCTTCCGTTTTAGTTTTACTGATGCTACACCCTACCTTAATTTTTTCAGCACGATTGGGGTAAGCAGCGTTTCGCGTTTGCACGACCAGTTGAACGGGTAGCGCTCTTGTGGGCCTATCACAATTTGTGCGCTGAGTTCTTGTTTTAATAAATCAAAATCAATGGCGCATTGTAATTCGCCTTTTTCATTACGACTTTCGGTTACGCAATTTGGAAACAGCTCGGCAATTTTGGCAATGTTTTGGTCTACAAAATTGGGGCTGTGCATTTTTAGTTTATCCATGGTCATTGCTTCTTTTTTCATTCAGTGTGTGGGCTGCAACATCACTTGGATTTAATAGTAGCTTCAGGTTAAGAATTCTGTATTGCCGCCAATAAAATATCGGTTGCGCTTAATAGTTCATTAAGCAAGGTATCGTCCACATCCATATAACCCTCGTATTCCGCCAGGTTGCGCCGTTCATGGCAGAGCGCAAACAATCGCACTTGGGTTTTGGTGGCGGCGGTGGTGTGTGCGAGGTATTGAAAAACCAGATAACGTTTGTCAGACCTATAACCCTGCTGACGCAATGCATAAAGCGCCAAGGCATGGGCAGCGTTGTAGGCTAAATCGAAACGGCTGGCAAAACTCAACGCGGGGTTGTGTGCATCTTTTAAACGGTCTATTGCACTGCGCAATAAACCGGCGGATTCATTTGCATCCGGCGGCTCGGCTTTTAAGCCACCGGTACGGACTAAATTGTCTAATTGTTCTGTCATTTGCTGCCTCCTTTCATTATTTCATTTTCTAGCGTATCTGCGTCCCACAGAGGAATTCGCGCTTGTTCCATCACTCTTTGCAAAAAGTGGTTACCCGCTGTGAGCTTGGCCGCAAAATCCTGGGGAGTATAGAGCGTGGGGTTTATACTGCGCCCTAGCAGTGTTTCGGCTGGCGCGAGCAACTCCATCACTTCGCTGTAACTCAACGCATCGCCAATCAGCATAAGGTCTATATCACTGCCTGCATTTGCCTCGCCTTTGGCAATAGAGCCGTAAATAAATGCCTGCGTAATCTGCTTTTGAAGCGGTGCCAAGGCAGCCTTAAGGCAATCGCCTATGCCAAAGGTTTTGCGCACTATGGCGGCTATGTCGGAATAGATAGGGCAATGGGGGTTTGCTTGATAGTGGCTTTGATTACCAATTGGGGTGCGGTTGATGAGGCCAACCGCGTGGAGCTTTTCCAACTCACGCATTACCGTACCTTTGCCTAAACCAGCCCGGCGCACAATTTCATTGGCAAAGAAGCTTTGGTCGGGTTTGGTAAAGAGTAAACCCAGCACTTTTTGCTGGGTTTTACTAAACAGGGCATCACCTAAACTGACGTTTTTTGCATCGTTCATAAATTAGGCACTTAAAAGTCTCAATTTGGGTATGATAAGTCCCAAAATGGGTACAATCAACATAAAGTTAGCCTGTATGGCTTTGTCTCTCGCCCCTTCAGCTGATGTATTTTTTGTGGTTTAGCAAATATGGCTTAAAAGTTTGCAGCCATATTGCATAAAAACCAAATATGGAGGGATTTCAGGGGGCTTATTACAAATTTTGAATCTATACGCTACACAAGTCCCATATTGGGTACGATAAGCCCCATTTTGGGAGCTTTCAGGCATTAAGCAGCTCCATTGGGATTTGAGCTGGTTTATTTGCCGATTAACCTCGACTTGGCAGTTAATTTGTTTTTCGCAGATTAATTGCGCGTACACTCAACCGGCGCTTAAGGCTGCGCATTTGGATTAACGTGTATTTGGTCGGCCAGGCTCTCTCCGGACTTGGCTGGTTCAGCAATAACACTGCGCAGGAGCAACTCATAAAGCCCCTGCAAATTAGACCACTTTCAGGTCAGTTCTTTTAGGGATTGTTCGAAAACCACTTCCAACAATGACTTTAGGTGTGTTTCTCGAACGTGGTCTGATGGTTCAATATAGGCCATGAATTAATTTATATGTCGAGCCAAACTATAACACTGCGGCTCGCCTTGGCAGCGAGCCATACATCTCATTGGGATGAAATGACTGTAGTTAAAATCTATGCATTAACTGCTTTAACCCCGCACCAACATCATCCGATTTATCGATCACCATCTGCGCAAAACGCTCAATACCTTCCATGCAATCAGCATCCAGATCCTCACCAAAACGGCGGAGCATCACACTGGTGGATTGGCAATAAAACGCACAAAAATGCTGGAACTCGCGGTAGGAATCGTACAGGTCAACTATTTCGCGTTTGACGCTTGGAGGGGAATTTTCGGAAACGTCCGATGTATTTGTATTGTTCATGATGAATCTCTGTTAAGTTTTAGTATGAACAACTTCCAGTTAGTAGCTGGAAGTCGGGTGTCAACTAGAGTCTTAACAGAACTCCGGGCATATTCCCCTTGCGGGTATTGTATTACGCCTCTCCACCCGACCAAATGGCGGGCGCCACTTTTCCTACGAAGATCGAAATCGCACAAAAAGCTAACGGTTGCGGGAGACCGTGTTAAGTTCTAGTGGGGTGAACTTTAATGGGGTGGGGGTGGGTTGTCAAAGGGGAAATGAAATAAGGAGTTGAGGGATATTATCTATTCTTTCCCTTGGCTGTCTGCCGATATTTCTGCATTCGACTATTTGGTTTTTCCGGAATAATCATTTCAATCAACCCCGCGTCAAGTGCAGGTTTTAAATAGCGTTTGCTAAATGACTTGCGGTCTTGCAAGACTAACGCTGCTTGCAAATCATCCCGACTCATTTCCCCTTAAGTACAGAAAGCAATTCGCTGACTTGGGGGGTAACTTGGGGGTGAAGGATTCGAGCGTATTCATAATCATCTGGAGCATGAACTCAATTAGCAATGTAATATCTGGTCGAAATTCCTCATCACCATTTTGGCATGTCAATTCGGTAACAACGCGGAAAGGTTGTTATTGAAGTTTTCGAAGTCAACCAATGTATATTGTTAATCGTCTCTAAAGAAATTACCAATAAACATTCTTTATTTGTAGACATCAGAGAAGTCAGATGATATTAAATTTTGAGATTTAGCGTAAAAGTTTAATCACCTAGATCCGAAACACGCTCCCATACACTATAAAAGCCTGACCGGCGCATATATTTTGTGACTTCGTAACTTAAGTCGGGCAGCATATCGGTATTATCTGGACGTCCCAGAACCAGCCTCCCTGTTTCTTCATCATCGTGAATTTTTTCCACGATTTCCCAAATAAAATGGCCGAATTTTTCAGCATCGCTTTCATTGGTTATATCGGTGGTGAGAATACGAGTAATTTCCGGATCAGGTGATTCGTTCAAGTAGAATTGAATCAAATCATTGATGTGTGTGTAACGATCAAAATAAATCACAGTACTTTACTCCCATCTAGCTTCACCAATTCACCTTGATTACTCATTCCCAAGTGCTCCATGCTGCTGTGAGTTGATAAACATCTCCACCTGCTTCTGTGCAAGTTTTGAAGGTTGGGTCCTGGCGTTTTCCCATCGATTCACGGTGGCAAAGCTGACCCCAAGCGCCTTGGCCAGGTCTTCCTGGGAGAGCTTTAGCTCGGTGCGTAAGGATTTAACTTTGGTTGAAAAATCATCGATGGAAGGCATTTGCTATTCCGTGGTTGCCTGGGTTTGTTATTGGTGGAATGGGACGCAAATATAACATCTGTTATAGGTGGGAGGAAGGCAGCTTTGATATGCACGGCTTTTTGTTACCAAAATGCCCGGTTGTTAATGGAAAAACCCGACGAATTTGAAGCGATGTTTTAATTGATACTGAAGACGGGAGCCGGTAGAAATTTTCAAAAAATGCGGAGAGCTGTATTGGTATAAAGCTTTTAAAGTCCCTCCGCAATTATGCTGTTACCCGGGATATTTTTTGCAGCGTGGAAACATAAAAGCAAAGGTATTGACCATTTCCGGCTGGGCGAATAAATACATTTCTGCCATTGTTTTTTTGCAATATTGCAAGAATGCGATGGCTGGCTTCTTATTCAGATTTTCATATAACTTTTGCGCACACACCATAATGATGCGTGCACAACAGCAGTATTACTTTTGCTTTATGGCAACAAACGAAGCGACTACACCTGCTGGCCCGGAGCCATGGGGGATTGTGCGAATGACGGTACCTACTATTGCGGGAACCTGGTCAACACCTTCGGCCCAGGTGGGTACCAGGTATCCCTGGTATTGATAAACCCATTTGGCTGTTGATGTTCCTTCACGCCCGGTGCCGGTAATCACGAGTGTTTGGGGGCTAAGGCCGATCCCATTAACAATGGTGCCAAACAAATCCATTTGCGCATCGCCACCAAAATCGAGGACGGCTTTAAAATTGGGTGCGTTATTGCCGGTAAAATGCAGGTTTCCTTCACCGAAAATCTGGGCCAGGGCTTTCTGTGGGTCATCACCTACGAATGAGGGGTCATTTAAATAACTACGATATGTCCAGTTACCGGTAAGCACAGTATTTGTCATGATTCATTCTCCTTTAATGGAAATCCGGCAAATAGCAAAAATAATTTTCTATTGTCACTGATGCCGATAAATAATTTTTTTGAGAAAAATTATTTATCCGATTCAATCAAGCTTTGATCCTGCTGGCTATTACAAGTCATTACAGGGTTTATATCTGCATCGGGGCGCGCTCGTTTTTTACGCCTCATCAATTCCTCCGCGCTAATTCCTTTCATCAATCACACCAAAACTTTTTCTCAGCATGAAACTTTAAACGTCATTTTTTATTGTGAAATATCCTGTAATAGATTTTTTGTGGCTCATGAATCACTTTGATCCGAGCAAATTATTAAGGCGACAGGAAATAAAAAACTTGTGCGTCGCGTCAATTAACTTTGCTCTTATGCCGATTCGCATTATCCCAATTAAAGATAGGAGTCTTTAACATGCCCATTGAAATAAAAAGTGTTTCATCATCACCGAATAAAACTGTTGTTTTCGATTTTTCCGATAAAGTGCTGGCTTATGTGGTGGGGGTAACCTACTGGAAATTTTCATTCGGCAATGACGACCATCATGTAAAAACCCTGCTGTTGTCACTTGAATCCAACCAACCGAATTCAACCCAGGTCACCGCGACTATTACCGCCAGGCTTGATGATGATACCGGGCATGGCATTAGCAATGGTGATTCGCTGGTCAATGTGTCCTGCATCGCGGTGATTACCGCAGCTGATGGCAATATCAGCCTGGCGAATGCCAATGCCATCGCCTCCGGAAGCAGCAGCGGGGAAATTTCCTTGCCATCCAACACGCTTTCCACCGGCGCTGCGTTCCTGTCGGGCTGGTCGTTAACGCAATCAGCAGACCATCACGTGAAAACCTTCCAGACAACAGCGGGCTTTAAACAAAGCGGTAACCTGGGCCAAATTACCAGCCAGGCACAAATGGTTGACTCCAGCGGTAATTTTGCGAGTGGTTCTATCAATGGCGGGCTCGTTGCCGCGTCTACGTCTGAGCGGGGGATTTTGTCCAGGGCACTCGTCAACCAGCAAACCGGTTCGAGCCAGGATGTGAACTTCAATGCTGACCTTAAGGATGCAGCGGTGATGTTGCAAAGCCTGGCTGTCACCTTCGGCGGCAAGGATCACCATGTCAAAAGCATCGGCGGCGGATGCACCGGCTGGAAAGTCAATGGCCAAAAAGTCACGCTCAATAACGCACAGGCATTTATCACTGACGACAGCGGAAACTCACAGAGTAACGCTGATTCCAGTGTTTCATTGATTGTCTTTGCGATCCCGGCTTAACCCTACCCAATCGCCCGGGCCAGTGCAAAGGCCCGGGACGAAGCCCTATTGATTTTATCCTGGAGTTCCCATGACCAGCCCATCGCCCACCAGCTCCGACTCTACCCAAACGCCAGCCGTAAGGACCTTCCAAATGGATGGCAGCTCACAGGGTAACCTTGCCAGTTCAGTTAACCTGTTTCGCGGCGATGTGAACCTGACGCAACCCCTGTTTACCCTGCCCGGGCGCTCCCAGTCCAACGCCCTTGATGTGTCCCTGGTCGTGCAATACCAAAGTAATATCTTTCGCGCCGCGACCACCTGGAACGCGGATGCCCCGACAGGGGTATTGGGCCTGGGCTGGACACTGCCGCTAACCTGGATCGAGGCAAGTGATACCGGTTCACCCGCCCCGGCCAGCCGGCAATACACCCTGTTTGACAACGGCACCCCCAACAACCTTTACCAGCAGCCGATTGTCCCATCACTTTTCGCGCTGGATAGCCAGTTGGCTAACAGCCTGCAAAATAATACGACGGTGCCCGCCGGGGTGCGCGCTGCCTTTTTAGCCAATGGCCTTGCCTTGTCAGCTAGCGCGCAGGTCTCCGGCAATGGTCCCTGGGTCATTGATGACCCGGAGCTACAGCAACAGTTCCGCCTGGATAACCATTCCGGGCCCCTGCTCGCCTATGACGGCGGGGAACTCTACCAATTACAGAACTACCAGTTTTGGAAAATTATTTACTACCCGCAATATGAACGCTGGCTTGTTGTGAGTGACCAGGCGGTCAGGCGCAGTTTTGGTGGGCGCGGCACCGATACCGATAAGGGTTTTGCCACTTCACAAGGCAATAGCATTGCCTGGTCCGTATGGTGGACCGATGGCGGCAACAAGGCGGCCTGGACCGGTGCCAGCCAGGAAACCGACCAGCAAGTCCAGGTGGCCCGCGCCTGGTACCTCACTGAATTGGGTGACCGTTTCGGCAGCCAGGTTCGCTTTACCTATAACGCGGGTACCCGCGATGCAGCGGGGATTATCCCGGTGGTTGAGCAACAGGTCGGCGCCGGGGGCAAACCCTATACCAAGGCGGTCTACCTCGACCAGGTGATCGACAGTTTCGGGCGGGTGATCACTTTCGATTACGGCGATAAATTATGGGCCGCAGAGCCGGAATCCCCGCGCGAATACCATGATCCCCATAGTCCTGTTCCCGGCAATAACCCGGGCCCCTACCAGGATCGCTATGAAACCCGCTACCTGGCCGGTATTGATGTCAATGATCCCTCCGGGGCGCGGATGTTCAGTATCGGTTTTTTGTATGAACCCCTGCCCGGTAGCCCCGTCGCCAACGTCACCCAATATCCGGGAAGCCTGTGCGGAGATACCTATAAGCGCTTCCTGACCAGCATTGTGCAGTACAACCAGGACGGGGTCGCATTGCCCGGTTTGCTGTTTAACTATGATCTCGCCATGGATACACCGGGTGGCCAGCCGGGAGCGCTGCTTTCAGTCACCTATCCCCAGGGGGGCATTGCGCGCTACACCTACAGCAACGACCAGCAACTGGTGATGGCAGAACGCACGGCTGTTGCCGATCGCCCCGAGGCCATCGCGGATGGGGCCACCCCACGGGTATTTTTTGGTAATGATTACGCGGTTGTGTGTTTTTACAACCAGAACAGCCTGCAGTTGTCGCTCCAAGTTTATACCTGGACCGGCTCCTGGTTATGCTGGCAACCGGAACCGAATTCGGCCCTGATTGACTCCGCCGGGCTTTCGTTGGCCAGCCTGAATGTGCAGGCCGCCGCCGATTTTTTAACGTTGCGCTTCAACCGGGCATCCGGTGAATTGGCAGCCTATGTGTTTGAGCGCGATACCGCCCGCCCCGGCCAATGGCAAGCAGCCACAATTGATGGCCATACCACGGCACCCAACCAACCGACCCTGACCTACCCCAATACCAACAGCGCGCCCCAATTCGTCGGTGGCAACACCTTCTTTGTGGTCAGCCAAATGGATAGTTCAACCCTCACCGGAAGCTATGACGTTATTACCTGGCGATGGACAACCCGCACCTGGACGCGTGAAACCAACCCGGTGGCGCATTTCTCCTGGCTGACAGCAGGTCCCGAGTATTACGCGGTGCTTGATATGCGCGGCCAATTGCAACTGGCCAGCCTTGATGGCTTGCTCCAGTGGCAGGTGGGTACCGCTGTGCAGATTAACGGCCTGGTAACGGATGCCCTGGATGCGGTGGCCCTTTCCCCAGGTGCGGGGTTATTGGTGATAACCAACCTGACCTCATCCAATGCGCAACAGAACACCTATCAACAATGGATTGCCGAATGGGATGCCGGTTACACCCTTGCATTGAGCAGTCATGGCCCCTACACGGATTGGTTTGGCAGCGGCAATCCCCGGCTTGGCTGGATACCTACCCTGGTCCAGGATGCGCTCATTGGCACCAACGGGAACCTGTTGCGACGTAACGGTTCCTCCTGGAGCGAGGATACTTCGCTGAATTTGGGGGGTAACCCGCCGGCTAACACCTCGGTGCGTTTTGCCTATGGCGCCAGCTATGCAATCCGCGTCCTGGTCCCGACGACAGGCACCGGGGCGGCTGAAGCACAAGTGATGTCGTTTGATCCGACCCGGGCCAATCCCTGGGTTGGGCCTGATGCGCTGGCCCAGCCACTGCCCAACCAAACAAGTCCGACGGACAACTGGCCTTCGGCCAGCGGAGACGACTGGGCGGTTATCGGGCCTTACTTATACTATCGGGGAACTGCGACTGACTGGGGCAATGTGGTCTCGGATCAGGCCGTTGCCAACCTTGCCAACCTCGCCGCCGGGGTGAATCCAGGCGATACCTACGATTCGGAATCGCTGGTGGACCAAGCGCCCCTGTTCCTGGCATACACCGTGGACAACGACGGCAGCCAGTCCGCCCAGGCGCTGATACTGCAAAACGGCAATGTGAGTGGTTCCCCCGTGTCCTTTACCGGGGAAAAATTGGCGGAACCAGGGGCCGGGGGAGTGGGCGGTGCCGGTACTTCTGCCCGGGGGCCCAGCCTCTTTGTGTCATTTCCTTCCCAATATTCCACCATTGACCAGGCCCAACGCCTGAATTTGCACCGCTACGCCGGCTTCGCCCTCAATGGCCCCATCGAGCACTATGCGGTTGTGGCGGTGGAAATGGATGATGGCTTTGGCGACCCTATTCCCACCGCGTTCCTGCCCGACGCGAGTTCGGCAAGTGCCGATGCCAGCGGCAACATCATCAAGTACTACCAGAATGGGGTTTATCCCGGCACCCGCACCCCCTCAAGCGCTACAAATGGATACGTGGTTAGCCGTTACCTGAACGGCGTTAAGGACCAGACCGGTGACAATTACTACGATATGCTCGATGGGCTGTTAATCAGCACCGAAACCTACACAGCAGATGGAAAACAGGTCGCATCCAGCGCTACTACCTGGACAGTTATTGAAAGCCTGGCCAGCAGCCCCACCGACCCGGCGGCACCGCCTGTGTACCTGCGCGGTGGCTGGGTCACGGCGAGTGAACAGACTGAAATGAGTGACGGGGTTACCACTAACACCCGCACCTCCTATATCAGCCCGGGGCTTACCCTACCCTACACCGGGCAGCCGGTGACACAGGCGCGCACCAACTATTCCGGGAACGGCACCGAAGAAACATTCCAGAGCGTGACGCGTTATGGCGTTGAGTTTGCGGCTTACCAGGCGCTGGTGGCGATCCATGCCCTGGCGGACAGCGTCCAGGTATCCAGCTTCCATTCTGCTCAAGGGCAAGCCCTTCCGGTTGCCGCCAATGCCACTACCTATAGCGCCTGGCCATCCAACCTCGGTGAAGGGGTCTTGGTCCCGGCACCGGAGGCCGGGTTTGGCCTGGTTGCCTCCAACAACCCTGATTTTCCATTTTCCAGTTATGTTCCCGGCAACATGCCCGCGGGATGGCAACTCAGCGCCCGCACCACCTCGCGCACGGGATACGGCCAGGAAACCGGCAATCTCGATGCCCTTGGCAACCCCAGCGCCACCCTTTATGACACCCGCGACGAACTGGCGGTTGCCCGCATCGCCAATGCGGCCCCGGAAGGCTGCGCATACCAGGGCTTCCAGCCGTATGAATGTACCGAGGGGTGGAGTTTATCGGGCGTCACCTATGACGACGATGATGCCTACACAGGGGTTCGCTCGGCCGTCCTACCGGGCGGACAAGCGGCCTCAATCAGGGTAAGCGTGTTACCCGGTAACCGCCAAACCTATGTACTGGGCTGTCGGTACCGCACCCCGCAGGGGTTTGTGGCGGATGGCAGCGGTTTGAACGCGCGCATCCAGGGGAACGAGGGGCAAAGCTTCACCCTGGCCTGGGCCCCTACAGAGGCGGATTGGAATTATGTCACCCTGCCTATTCCACTTACCGATGCGCCCGCCGGGCCCTTGACCCTGGTCCTGGATGCAACCAATACGACGGCGAGCGATATCCATATTGATTCGATGCTGGTAACCCCCCTGGTTAGCGGGGCTACCATCCGCACCTTTGATCCAGATTCCCAGCAAATCTTATCCGCCATGGACGCCAGCGGACGCACCAGCCGCACCTATTATGATCGCAGCTACCGCGCCTCGGTGTCGGTGGGTACGGCAGGCCTGGTACGGGAAATAGCAATCAGCTTCCTGTCCCGGCAGGGTTCTCCCGATGACGTGTTCGAAGGAACCTCACCCAATGCGGAACTCACCCTCCACCCCACTAATGGCGGCATCCTTGAAAGCTTCCGCGATGGCGGGTTGTGGGCAACCCGCTGGCAACCATCCAATCCCCAGTCCTGGCGGGTTCATGAGGGCGCCCTGGTTCACGACGGGCAAACAGCCGATACACTGACCTGGACACAGTCACCGACCGATACCTATGCGGTCTACTTTGAAGCCCAGGCCTCCAATACAAGCGTGCTGGATGTGAATGTGGGCGACATTAGCCTGGGCTGGAACGGAAATGGCTGGGTGGCATCCCAGGCGGCCAACCCCTGGAGCGCCCTCGCGCGGCCCCCGGCCATAGCCACCAAGTGGCTGTTGGTGGTGGGTGATGGCGTAGTACTGTTCCTGGGAGACGGCCAATTATTGTTTAGCGAACGGGTTCGCCCCAGCAGCAACCGGGTGTCGATTAGCGCGGCGGGAGCCCCCGTCCAACTGCGGAACCTTACGGGGGTTACCGGTATCCGGCTGGGCCTTTCCTACAATGACGCCGGCGGACGCCAGCGCCAGATCCATCAACTGCATGGAAACACTAGCTTGCTCTGTGAACTGGTGTTCGATGCGGTAAATCGCCAGGTGGCGACCAGCAAAAGCGCACCCGGTTCTTTCGGCGGTGGCGCAAACCTGCCCACGTTGCAATACCGAAGCCATTTTGTGGATGTGGCCGCATTCCTCTCCGCGATGGCTACGGATTGGGTAATGAGCGGCGATGTGGCTGACTATTATGCCGGCCAGGTGGATGCGAATGGCGTTACCCGTCCCAACGACCAGGGCTACCCCTACTGGGGCGCGCGCTATGAAGCCTCCCCCCGTTCGGTAAAACTGGAAACCAGCCTGCCCGGCAAGGACTATGCGATCAATCTCCTGGTACCCGCCGGGGACCGCAATACCACCCAATTTACCTACACGGCGAACACCGGTAGCGCCCCGAGCCTTCCCGGCGGTGAATATAGCCAAACCAGCATTACCAGTGCCGTCAAAACCATTTCGACCCAGCTTAACGATAAGCTGGGGCAGCAGGTTGCGACCACGTTTTTCGATGCGGGGGGCTCACTCGTTAACCAGGGTTCCGGTGTACGCACCTATTCCGCTCCCGATACCGGGCCCATTGCAACCCTGGAACAACAGCTACCTAACGCGCTGACCCTCGGCCCGCAAGCCGGCAACAGCAATTTTGTACGCCAAACCCTGGCAAACGCCCTCCAGGAAACCACCGCCCTGGGCGATCCGGATACCGGTCACACACACTTTATCCTCGACTCAGTCGGTAACCTGCGCTTTGTCCAGCCCGCTATGGGAACGAATGAGCAGTGGTACATCTATTATCGTTACGACTCGATTGGACGCATGTTGGAAGAAGGGAAAGTCCAGGGCACCTGGGACCCCGACCTGCTGGAAGCCAGGGCCGACGACCCGGACTGGCCAGTAGCCGGCGTTGATGGCGCGCAAGCCTCGGTGATAACGACCTACGACGGCCCCGGCGATGACCCCAACCTGATCGGCATGAAGTGGACCAGCACTACCCTTAACAACGCACCGGCATTACTGCCCTCGGCCGAAGGCATCACAGTGGTCGAGCGCTTCACCTATGATACGGCCGGCAATATTGTCGCCGTCAGCCAGGAGATCTCGGGGGCGGTAACGGCCAGCGGCACCCTGGGTTATACCTACAACCAGCTCGGTGACGTTACCCAAGTCTCGCTGCCGGCGGGGGCACCGATCAGCCAGTTGTACTACCGCTATGACGACCAGGGCAATGTGACAGCCATTGGCACCAGCGCAGGCGGGGCCGAGATTGCCAGCTTTGGCTATTCGGCGGATAACCAGCCCGTTACCCAAACCACCGGGGATTGGACACGGACCACCCGTTACAACTCCCCGGGCTGGATTGCCTCGCTTGGCACCCGCTCGACCGATGGCAGTAACCAGGCCCTGGACTTTACCCTGGGTTACGACGCCGATGGTGCCATGTCGAGCCGTGCAATCCGCTTCGCCTTCACCGGCTTTAGCCTGGACTATAACGACACCTTTGGCTACGACGGCCAACGGCGGTTGAGCAGCGCGGCGGGGGCCTCCGATAGCCAATACACCCTTTATGACCCCGATGGCAACCTGTGGAGCATGACCCATGCCGGCGAACAGACCGAGTTCGGCTACCAATCCGGCAATAACCAGTTAACGCGCGTGCAGGTCAACGGCGGCAGCGCCAGCAGCCTTACCTACAGTGCCCGGGGCCAAATGACCAGTGGATTGGGGCGGCAGCTTAACTACGACGATGTCACCGGAATGACCACCGCAATTACCACGGCTAATACCGGTATGCGCCTGGCCTACGGCGGCAGCCAGCAACGGGTGGTCAAGCAGCAATCCGGGGGGTCAATTCGAATTGACTTTACCGGTGCCGGCCAGGTGGCGGTGGCGAGCCTGGTCGATGGCAGCTGGGGAATCACGGTGCATGGCCCCACCGGGTTAATCGCCTGGATAGCGGATCGAAGTTACTACTTACTTACCGATACCACCCAATCCGTATGGGGAGTGGTCGCTGGTGCCGAGCTTATCAGCGCCCGTACATACTTACCCTTTGGCACGCTTAACCCGGTGCATGGGCAGGATCCTGTTCCCTACGCCTTCCAGGGCCAGGTTTGGGATGCCGATGTCGGCCTCTATGACTTCCGCACCCGTATGTATGATCCGAACCTGGTCCGCTTCCTGGCCCCGGACCCGCGTCGGCAGTTTGCAAGCCCCTATGTCTTTGCCAACAACAGCCCGCTGATCATTGTTGACCCCACCGGTGAAATTTCGGTATGGGCCCAGGTCGGCATCGGGATAGCCCTGGTGGCCATCACCGCCATCGGGTTGGGCTTAACCCTGTTTACCGGTGGCGCTTCCGATGCCGCCGCCGCTTCGGCGGATGCGGCCCTCCTGGGCGCTGCCGGAGCTGCGGAAGGCGCGACAGCGGCGGCCGAAACCGGGGCTGCCGCCGGCGCAATTGGTGCCGAAGCGGCCGCCGATGCCGGTGCCGCCGCAGGTGCGGCGGGTGCCGAAGGCACTGCTGCGGCGGGCGCCAGTGCTTCAGCGGAAGTAGCCACCGGCGTTACGGCGGCGGAAACCACCTCCGCCTCCTCCTCGTTCTCCTGGAGCACCTTTGGTGTCAATGTCCTCGGCTCTACGCTCAACGGCGCGGGAACCAGTGGTTTGAGCTATGACATCCAGCACGGCCGCGATTTCACCGCCAAGGGCTTTTTTGAGGCGATGGGTATAGGCGCTGCCTCCGGCTTCGTCAGCGGTGCCCTGGGCGGCGCACTCAATCCGTTATCGTCCACCTTAACGGATGGGTTGACGGGAGCATCGGGGGTGCTGGCGCGCGCAGCAGCCGGGGCCACCACCGGTGCCCTGTCGAGTGTGATTAGCTCCGACCTGAAAACGGTGCTGACCAATGTGGCGCAGCACCAACCCTGGTACCAAGGGTTACTCAAGAGCACCCTCCAGGGTGCTGCCATGGGAGCGGCAACCGGAGCGATGGGTTCGTTGGGCAAGTCAGCCTGGGCCAGCCGTGAATCGATTGCCGCCAAGGCGGCCAGTAAAGGGCTCATTTCTGACCAGACGGTACAGAAGATCGCAACCCTCCCGCAACTTGCCAAATCCGCAGCCAGCAGCGACGTCGCCATCGCCGGTTATATAGTGGCGGGGTTTTTCCTGCCCGCCGGTTACCTTGTGTGGGGCGCCGCCACCAACTTTAAAACCTAGACGAAGGAACCCAGCCTATGACTTCCCTTTGCTACAACCAGGTGCGCCAGAAAGGTTCGCACAACAGTTACCAACGTACAGAAGGTTATCCCGACCAGGCACTCTATTGGCGAATTCGCTCCCTGGAGATTGATATCCATAACAGCAACAACGGCGCCTATTGGCCGCCGCTGGACAGTGATTGGTATGTCTACCATATGTCGGTCGTTGACCAGGGCAGCAGTGTCAATCGGCTCTCCGACGCCCTGGATGTATTGCACTCATTCCATCTGGCGGTGCCTGACCATGAGGTCATCACCGTCTGGCTGGACCTCAAGGACAGCTTTACCACTAACGGTAACCACACCCCGGACGCCCTCGACCAACTGCTGGCAGCCAGGCTCGGGCGCGCCGCCATTTGGGGGCCTCCGGATTTGATCGGCGAAGCTGCCAATTTGCAAGCGGCCGTGGCCGCCTCGGGCTGGCCACCACTCGACCGGTTACGCGGCAAGTTCATCATTGCGTGTACCACCGGCAACCTGTCCTCACCCACGTCCCACCTGAACCAATATGTGGACAACGGCAAAACAGCGAATCAACGCCTGGCTTTTGTTGCCCCGGAAATAACCTCCGGGAGCCAGATTACCCAATTCGATTACGCCGTATTCTTCAACCTGGATTCGAACCACACTAACCTCGGCAGCGCAATTTCCACGGCGGGATTCATCAGCCGCGCCTACGGCCTGAATGACCAGAAAAGCTGGTGCAGCGCCTGGAATGCCAGGGTTAACCACCTGACCACCGACAAAATCAACGCGTTTGCCGATGAATGGGCTCGCACCGACTCGCCGGAAACCGGGTATCCCTTTACGGCGATAGATTCGCCAACAACCAGCCAACTGATCGAGCCGGGGGCACTCTCCGCCATAACGGTCACCTCGGGAGACATTTGGGATAAGAACGATAGCTGCTACTTTCGCTACGATAACAAACCGCCGGCGGGCGGATCCCAGGTTGCTTATGTCGGTAACCCGACCTCCCATGTTAACGGCTGGATCAAAGCCGGCATCATGGTCCGGGCATCCAGCGCCGACAATGCAGCCTACATCGCCATACTGCGCACCGGTAGCAATGGGTTGCGCATGCAATACCGCCGCGGCAACGGCCAGAAAACCCAGGCTATTGATGCCCAAATTCCCCTGGGGGGAAATGGCAAACCCCTGGTTGGGGAAAACACGCCTATCTGGATTCGGTTGGATGTGGGCAATGATGGCAAGTCGGCTACCGCTTCCTACTCCATTGACGGTGCAAACTGGCTGGCGGTTGGAAGCGCGTCGGTTGATATCAACCTGGCACTGCAAGGTTGGGTTGCCAGTTCCCACGGGGCAGGTCCTGTCAAATGGTTGTTCGGTGGCGCGGCTGCCCCCGCGAATGGCGTAGCGATTGGTACCCAATCCTCTGGCGACTTCACCAGTAACCCGGCCGCCGCCGCCAGCCTTGGACCAAAACCTGGCACTGCAAACTGTGGCTAAGGCCAGGGAACAATTTTTAACAGCTATGGCTGCTATTTAAATACCAGCCCTGTAATGGGGCTGATTGCGTTAAAGCAATTGGGAAGATCGGTGCATTGGGTTTTAACGTTTCGATTGGTTAGGGTAAGCCCATCGAAAAATGTATATTTGAAATTTTTCGCATTTTATTTTTACAAATTTTTCAAAAAAATTTCCAAATTTATTAAATGACAGTTAATTCACCCATGTTTGTAGCTGGTCTTTTCCCTATCCCAATTTAATTTACTTATAGCGAGGCACAGGCTTGCCAGCGGGTTCGCGTGGCGTAAAATGTGCCTCCCTCCCCTCCCTATTAATGGCTTGTTAATGGCTTGGCTACCTGGAATTTAATGAATGTCTGCTTACACCGTGCTAGCCACTGCCGTTGAGGCGATGATTGAGGAAAAGAACAGCAAATTTTTGAGCTTCCTGCATCCGGTGGCTTCCCGTGAAGATGCTATGGCATGGGTGGATCACTATCGCAAGCAGTATCCCGACGCCCGGCATGTTTGCTGGGCGTATGTGATCGGCAATACCCGGCAGCAGCAAACCCAGGCATTTAATGACGATGGCGAACCCTCCGGCACCGCAGGAAAACCCATGTTGTATGTACTGACCGAGCGAGAAGTCGGCAATTCGCTTGCCGTGGTAGTGCGTTATTTTGGTGGTATTAAATTAGGCGCCGGAGGCTTGGTTAGAGCCTACTCGAACGCGGTTTCCAATGCGGTAAACAAAGCGCAACTAAAGCAAATCACCCCGAATGTGGAACTGGAAATACACGCGGATTTCGCCAGGGAAACCAAAATTCGCCATTTGGTTCACCAGTATGGAGGTCAAGTTGTAGCTATGGATTACGACGCCGGAGTGACCCTGCACATCCGTATGGAGGAAGCGCAAGCGGCGTTATTTATACAACAGATCACCAATGAAACCGCAGGCAACGCGCGAATAAACAGGAAAGATTAAATTATGTTTTTAACAAAAAACTGACACTAAACAGCTTTTCCGTATCGGTCCAGATCCTGGTGTTTTTAAAACCGCATGCCGCGCCCATATGCCCAACGTCATCAAGCGTAAATTTGCAGGAATTTTCAGTATGGATGCTCTCCCCATGGCTGAAATGGATAAGCTCCTCGCCTATATTTACCCATTGCTCACATAAGCTCACCAGATGCATTTCTATCCTTTTTTGGACGGGATTAAAAAAAGCGTAGTGTTCAAATGTCCGGGGATCAAAGTTTCCATCGAGTTCGCGATTAATTCGATGCAGGATATTCAGATTGAACGCTTTGGTTACACCCTCGGAATCATTGTATGCGTTATGTAACCGTGCGGGCGATTTCACCAAATCAGCACCAACGATAAATCCATCACCCGGATTTAGGAAGTCGCTAACTTTCCTAAAGAATGTTGCAGCCTCCCCGGCGGTAAAGTTACTGATGGTGGAGCCAGGGAAATAAACGATTTTGCGGTTATTCATGGCCAGAACCTGCCGGGGTAATTTGATCTCACCCATATAATCCGCAACGAGGGGATAAATCGCTACGCGTTTAAATTGCATTTTTAATTCAATCGCGGAACGATTCAGAATTTCAGGCGAAATATCAATAGGTACGTAAGCCATCGGGTTATCCAGGGACTCCAGCAAGTGCCTGATTTTTTTTCCCTCGCCTGAACCAAACTCTATTATGGTTGCGTTAGCACCCACCCTTTCCGTTAATTCCGGCAAGATTTTTTCCATAAGTGCCGCTTCGGTACGCGTCACGTAGTAATCGTCCGTGCTACAGATTTGTGTAAACAGAATTGAACCGCGCTCATCGTAAAAATATTTGCAGGGCAACTCTTTAGGGAATTTTGCCAGGCCGCTAATCACATCGTTGAAAAATTCTTCGCGCAAACTACGGTTAGGCGCATCATGTTCAATTGCATACACCGTATTCCTATTAAAAGACGTCATCTGCAAGCCTCACTCCGCTAAATTGCCAACTGGCATTCACAGGAAAAAAGTTTCGGTAAGTCGCGCGGATATGGCCCGGCGGGGTGACACAAGAACCACCTCTTAATACCCACTGGTTAACCATAAATTTCCCGTTGTATTCCCCAACGGCACCAGTGCCAGGCCTAAAACCCGGATAAGGTAAATACGCACTTTGCGTCCACTCCCATACATCACCAAAAATCTGCACAGGGTGGCGCCCGTCACCGGCGACGGCAGCCCTGGGATGCAGTAATTGGCGATTTAGAAAATTTCCGGCGGGTTCTACTTTATTCGCGACAATTTCCCATTCCATTTCGGTGGGCAAGCGCTTGCCCATCCAACTGGCGAAGGCCGAGGCTTCAAAATAATTCAGGTGGCAAACAGGCAAGGCAAGATCTACCGCCAACAACCCACCCAGGGTGTAGTTAAACCATTCGCCATCAATTTCCATCCAATAGAGGGGCGCCTTGCGCTGCGATTGTTGTACCCATGCCCAGCCTTCCGATAGCCAATGCCGGCTGTCGGTATATCCATCGTCCTCCATAAAGGCAAGGTACTCCGCATTTGTCGAGGGGCGATTTGCCAAGCGAAAACCTTGTATAAACACATCGTGTTGCGGGCCTTCGTTATCAAAATAAAATCCATGGCTGGCGCCGATCGAATAATTCCCTTCCGGATAATCATGCCATTTGACCTTAATGGCATCATTTTTTGAGACGGGGATTTTGGTTAGGGCGGGATAAGCGGGATTGTGGAAAAAAGCGTGCTTGATATCCGTTAAAATAAGCTCCTGGTGTTGTTGTTCATGCGCTATACCCAGCGTTACCAGGTATTTTTCATTCTCATCAAAGGTGTCCCATAACTCAAAGATCCGGAGGTCGAGCACCCGGCGATATTTTAAAATTTGTTCAACCGATGGACGGGACAAAAGCCCCCGGTAGGCGCGCAAAAATTGCGGCCCGACTTGCTCATAATATGAATTAAATAAAAATTCAAACGACGGATCTGTTGAAACCTTGATACCGCGCGGCTTAAGGATAAAGGTATCAAAAAACCAGGTGGTGTGGGCAAGGTGCCATTTCGCAGGGCTGGCATCGGGCATGGACTGCAACATTTGGTCTTCGGGTGAAAGGCGATTAACCAGGGTCTCCGTCAACTTCCGGGTTTCGAAAAATCGCGCTTGTAATGAATCATCCGGGTTGTTTCCTATATTCGCGGTTTCGCTGGCAAAAGGCAGAATTATTTGTTTACTGGTTTTGCTCACTTTTTTAATCTCTAAGCGTATGTACATATCGAATATGTTTATAAGACAACACCGGGTACAGTTGTTCCTCCCCTGTAAATACGATTAAGGAATATATAGTCTCGGGCTTATTTGTATGGGGACCATGAAGTTTCCCTATAAATAGCGAATGCCGTGCCATCATGCACGAGGGCATTTACGAAGGATAAATCGCTCGTTTTGGGTATAGCGGGAATCACCCTTTTTTTCTTATGCGTTATCTTCTGCCGCTACGTCCTTATCCAACCAATACATTTTTAACCCGCGCAACCAGGCAGCGGTATAAAAAAAACTGAGCAGGAAAATCCCCCATTGCTGCTCGTTGAATGAAACATAAAACCAAAAAGGCTGGCCAGCCAATCCGAACCAGCATGCGTGCTTGCGGCGATCCAGGCGCGCGTCCTGGCTCAACCACACCGCCAGGATTCCGGTAATGGCAATGGCGATTTGGCTAATCATCTCGATGGAATTTCTCCCCTGTCACTGTTTAAAAATTGATGGTGAAAAATTTATTGGGAATCCCGGTGATAGCTTGCCAATCGCTGCCTAATCACATTTGCCAAACCGGGATCCACCTGATTCCATGAAAAACGCCAGCGCCAGTTTTTATCCGATGTACCGGGCATATTCATCCGGCTGGAACTATCCAGCGCCAAAAAATCCTGCATGGGAATAATTGCCAGGTTTGCACTGGAGGCCATGGCCATATCGATTAACAACCAGGGCATTGAATCGCCCGAGCGAAAACTGTAATTGGATAATTGTTTGCGTGCTGCATCATTTAACTGATCAAACCAACCCAGGGTTGTATCGTTATCGTGGGTGCCGGTGTAGACCACGTTATGAATGCTATGGTGATGTGGAAGGTGGGGGCTGTCTGAATCATTTTCGAATGCAAAATGCAACACGACCATGCCCGGTAAATTAAATTTCAACCGTAAATCTTCAATTTCCTGTGTGATAGATCCCAGGTTTTCCGCTACCAGTTTTAAATCCGGATATCGCTTGAAGCAGGCCTGTAGCAATGCCTCGCCCGGGGTGTAAATCCATTCACCGTTACGGGCGTCCGGATTCTCACCGGGAATAGCCCAGACGGAATGAAAACCACGGAAATGGTCAATGCGGATTAAATCGAATAATTTCATTTGGGTACCCATACGGGCCAGCCACCATTGGAAACCATCCTGCTCCATCACATCCCATGCGTAATGCGGGTTACCCCAGCATTGGCCAACATCGGAAAACGAATCCGGCGGGACACCGGCAACGCTTTTGGGTCGACCATTATCATCGAGCAAGAAATAATGCTGTGATGCCCATACATCTGCGCTGTTGTGCCCAACGAAAATGGGAATATCGCCAAATATTGAAATCCCTTTTTGATTTGCATAATTTTTTAGCGCTGACCATTGGGTGTAAAAGCAAAATTGCTCGAAGTAAATACACTCAATTTCCTGATGTAATTCGCGCTTCTGTTTTTCCAGTGCGGCCGGTTCACGCTTGCGCATTTCGACCGGCCAGTCCACCCAGCTACTGCCCTCGAAGCGACAACGCAGGGCCGAGAACAGTGCGAAATCCTCCAGCCAGTGGGCTTCCTGTTTTATAAACCCTTCAAATTGCCGACGGGTTTCGGCACCGGAATTTCCCTCAAGGTATTTATAAAAAGCGGGTGAACAATTGCGACGCAGCTCTGCCAGTCCGTAACGATTTCTTTCTTTCAGTTGCATACACCCTGGGTCAATCCAGCCACGCCCTGCCAAATCATCCATGCTTATCAGGTCAGGATTCCCGGCATGCACAGAGGTTGATTGGTAGGGTGACAAGTTATCTTCTGTAGGCACCAGCGGCAAAACCTGCCACACCTTCAAACCGGCGGCATGAATGAAATCCACAAAGTTATAAGCTTCTGTCCCCAGGGTGCCAAACGCATCTTGCCTATCATTACCCCAACAAGATTCGGAACAGGGAAGTGATGTCGGGTGCAGCAGGATTCCAGCCGACCGCTTTTCGAATGGATTAAGAGAAGACATAACTGATTCCTTACAATCCGGCTATAGAATTTAAAAAATTGATATTCCAGTACCCATTGCAAATCAGTGCAAATCGGGGGCCAGTTACTTCCTTTAATCTGAAAAAAATGTTTTTTTGATGATGGCATGTAAACCGTTAAATACAGGCTTGCCCATTTGTATTTATCGGCATGCTTTTACCGACAATAAATAAAACTATTATTTCGTAACCTATCGCCCGGCCCATACCGACAGTAAACAGTCGTTTCCCATAGCATTAATTGAAACATTTACATCCTCAAACGCTGTTTTTCCACGCCTGGTCGATAAACCGAGGAACCGCTGTTAAAAAAAATCATCCGAACAAGATAACCACCTGTGGAACCTGACTATGGGCGCTGCTTATCTAAATGCCATCGCAACGGCTGTTCCGGATTTTGATGTACACGCAAAATTTGTCGATTACGGGCCCAGGCTTTTACCGGACGAAAAATTCACGGCGCTATTTCGTCGCATGGCGACGCGTGCACAAATAGAACATCGCTATTCATTCCTGCGGCCACATCCAGACACCCATAAGATGGATGTTGATGGTTTCTATGCAATCGACAAATTCCCGGACACCGGGGTCAACTGGCATTTTCCCTTTCGATTTTGCGCTTCGTGCGAAAAAATATAATGCCTCCGCCCATGAAAAAAGTGATTGTAATCGGGGGCGGGCCCGCCGGTTCCAGCGCGGCGTTTGCGCTTGCCAACGCAGGTGAGCAAGTATGTTTGCTGGAACGAAAAAATGACGTACATGACAAGGTGTGCGGCGAATTTATTACCTGGGAGGCAGCAAAATTGTTAACGCAATTGGGTGTGGATTTAGCGGCGCTTGGCGCGCAACCTATATATCGGGTTAATCTGTACAGCGAGAAAAAGCCCGTGCTTTGTGATTTGCCGTTCCCTGCGTGGAGCTTATCGCGCCGCATACTGGATGCAGCGCTTTTAAATAAAGCCAGGCAAGCAGGTGTTGAGGTACGCACAGGTGTGACAGTCCGGGATTTGCACGCGGTGGATGCAGGCTGGGAATTGACCACCTCGGAAAATAATGACGCAACGAATGAGCGAAGCTTGGGTACAGTGCGCGCCCAGGCTGTGTTCCTGGCAACCGGCAAGCACGACTTACACAATTGGCAACGCAAGGTATCCTACCTGGGCAACTGCGACCTGATCGGTTTGAAAATGCATTTTTACCTCGATAAATTGCAGCAGGAACAATTGCAGAGAAATGTGGAAATTTATTTTTATAACGGCGGCTACGCGGGCCTGGAGCCAATTGAAAACCAAAAGGCCAATTTGTGTTTTTTAATGAAAAGGGACATCTACAAAAATTGCGGCGGCAATTGGCCTTGCGTGCTTGAATGGCTTTGCAATGTCGTACCCCATTTAAAAAAGCGCCTCGCAGGCTCCACTGCCTTATGGCCGAAACCGCTCGCGATTTCGGCCGTACCCTATGGTTACATCCATTCACCCGCCGCCGCCATGCCCCACCTGTTTCGGATAGGTGACCAAACCGCCGTGATCCATTCCCTGGCTGGTGACGGCATTACCATGGCTTTACACTCCGGACAGCTCGCAGCAGAGGTTTATATAGCCGGTGAAAACCCCGGGGTTTATTATAAAAAAATGCAAACCCTTTTTCGGAAGCCGATAAGAAATGCGCAATTTATAGCAGATGTACTTACAACAACAACCGGTAGGAACCTGGCCTTTTTTTGTGCGCAGCATTGGCCGGGTTTAGCGCTGGCGGCCATTGCACGCGTTAAGGTAATGTAAAATTATTGATGCTCTGCAAGGGCGTCCTGCTGGAACCCGCATCCACAACCAATACGCATCTATGGGTACACGCAAGGTATATTGCCGTAGTTAGTACCGCCGGGCTACGACCGATAATAAGCAAATCGACTAGCGGTATAACAGGTAGTTTCCTGGAAGTTTTTGCCATTGTAAAATGTACATCCTTTTTTCCCACCTGGTTCAATTTCCATCCAATGAAGAAAGCTTGGTTAGCATCGCTTTTTCCGCATCGGAATAAGAGTCAAAGAATCCAATCTTTTTGTTGGGCAATTCAACCAATTCAAAAAATGAGGCGACTGAGTCTTCGTCCTCGTCGTAGACTTCTACACGGGTAATCACAAATAACTCGTTACTGTAGAGAACAGTTTCCATAATGGCTCCGTAGACTTCGACCCGACGAACCTGCGCCAACGACACACTCATCAGCGCCATCAAACGCAAGTCATTCAATTATTGAATCATTTTTTATTACAGACTCGCTTCCTTCTGATTAATAAATTGATTTTAAAGTTTCAAATAAGGGTAAAAAATACCTTAATTTTTTCACCGAAATAATCCCTATCGCTGCTCCATCTAATGGTAGCCCCCGCTTATTTAAAATTGATATGTATCGCAACGAATGCCTGCGCATTGCAAGTGTCTCGGTATTTGCGCACTTATTTTTTAAAAATATTTAGTTTCCAATAATACCGGAGGAGCTTCCAATGCTTGCAATGAACTACAGAGGGCCGGGACGCGTTCGCATATCCCAAAAACCTGTGCCAGACATTCTCCATCCGCAGGACGCCATCGTTCGGGTTACCCGATCCTGTATTTGCGGTTCCGATTTGCACTTGTATCACGGTAATGTTCCAGATACACGCGTGGGCATGACCTTCGGACATGAGTTTACCGGGGTCGTTGAAACCATCGGTGATGATGTCCAAAAGTTAAAAGTGGGAGATCGGGTTCTGGTCCCTTTTAATATCGCCTGCGGGAAATGCGTGTTTTGCAAACAGGGACTGTTCGGGAATTGCCACGAATCAAATCCGGCGGCTACCGCTGTGGGCGGGATTTTCGGATATTCACACACCGCTGGCGGATACGACGGCGGCCAGGCGGAATATGTACGCGTCCCTTATGCGGACGTTGGCCCGACAGTAATTCCGCCAGGGATGGACCTGGACGACGCGGTTTTATTAACGGATGTTGTTCCCACCGGTTACCAGGCGGCGGAAATGGGCGGCATCCAGGTGGGTGACACGGTTGTGATTTTCGGTGCGGGCCCGATTGGAATTATGGCCGCTAAATGTTCGTGGTTATTCGGTGCCGGACGCGTCATTGTTATTGACCACCTGGATTACCGCCTGGAGTTCGCAAAAAATTATGCACAGTGCGAAGTTTACAATTTTCGCTCGCTGGAAGACCCGGTTCTGTTTATTAAAAAAATTACCGATCATCTGGGCGCGGATGTATGTATTGACGCCGTTGGTGCGGAAGCAGCAGGTAGCGCCATGCAAACGATCACGGGTCGAAAATTATTACTCCAGGCAGGTTCAGCCACGGCGTTGCATTGGGCAATCAATTCGGTAAAAAAAGGCGGTGTCGTGTCTATTGTGGGAGTTTATGGGCCCACAGGAAATCTAATTCCCATCGGCAATGTATTGAATAAAGGTATTACCTTGCGTGCCAATCAGGCATCAGTCAAACGATTGTTGCCACGGCTGATTGAACATGTGCAGAACGGGGTTCTGAATCCCAAGGAAATAATTACCCATCGGATTCCGCTGGAAGACGTGGCGGATGCGTATCGAATCTTTTCAGATAAGCTGGATGGATGTATCAAACCGGTGTTGATTACATCCAATTCCCATTGATCCATCGGCAACAGTCATTGCAAGGTGAATAACATGAGTAACGATAATTTTATTCAAGATCCTCAACAGCGGCCCGCAACCTTGATTGATGAGCTGTCCGCAAAAATGTCACATATTAAAGGTTGGGCCATTGATGCAAACCCGAAGAATGATCCTACCTATCCGATGCGCCAACGGTTTGATGGGGATAGTACCGCCTATCATTGGTCGCGCCCCATTCCGCAAGGCAACACAGAGGGCATACTGAAATCCAACGAGCGGCCTGATATGCCCGGTGTATTTGGCACCTCGGCGCCCGCGGTAAATTTGAGTGGCGCAATCCGCCGTTACGCTTTCCAATTCAGTGAGGGCCGCTATCGTCACTGGTTGTTATTGCTACTCGCGGATCGGGTAAACATGGTGGAAGGTTTGGCCAGCGATATTTTTACCGGCCGTGTCCCGCATTGCCTGGATGAGCGTGGATTCAACGCGGAATTAAAATATAACCGGAAAGCTGTAATTACCCGTGTTGCAGTAGGCGCTGTGGTCATTACGTCAATAGCGTTGCTCATGGCGAGCAAAAAAGCCAAGCGAT
>CAMLKG010000008.1 GCA_946480695.1 uncultured Cellvibrio sp. | reverse complement strand
GCCGAGTTATGGGGCTCATAGTGTTGCGTCACCGGCGATGTATCCTCGGGTGGGTTGTTCCAATGGCTATAACCGATGTGGGGCTGGGACATAAAATGATTCCATTTGCCGCCATTCAATCGGTGATATGCCTGTTCCAATGCGGCATCGGCTGCAAATAGCTCACGAACTTTATCGGCGTAGTTATTGGTAGCCGCACGGGTTTGTTGCGCATATAAATAATTTTTAGCCTGGGCATCATACAGTTCGGTAACGATTGCGCTGGCCTTGCTGGGAAACAACACTAACTGGTAAAACGCATCACGCTGTTCTGCCGGGATTTTTGCATAAAGTTTTTCAGCTCGCGTTGCGTAAGATTTTATTTCCGCCGTTACACGATTTGCTTCATCGTAATTCAACTGGCTATAAATACTTGCATCTTGCAATTCGGGTTTTCGGCGCAGGTTGTGACGGGTATAGCCCGTCATAATGGCTGCGATTTCCTGTGCGTTTTCCTTTCCGAATTCGCGTTCGGCCCACAGCGTTGCGAATTCCGGGATTCGCTCCTTCGGCCAGGCCTCCGGGTTCCATGCCATATTGAGGAAAAATTCGATGGGATATTCCATGGGTTTCAAATCACCCACATTTACAATCCAGATTTTATTGGCCTCATATTCATAAGCCAGATTCATTTGCTCCCAGATTTTTGCAATGGATATTGTATTGATCCAGCGATAGGAGCGTGGCCCGCCGACGTAATCAAAGTGATAATAAACTCCCGCGCCGCCCGCGCGTTGGCGTTCATCCGGTGTTGGTAATCGGCGGATATTGCCCCAGTTATCATCGCACCACAGTAAAATGACATCATCAGGTACGCGCATGCCGCGCTCGTAGAATCCTTGTACTTCTTTATAAAGTGCCCAAACTTGCGGCACTTGTGTGAGTTTATCCTTGCCGAATTCACCGGCAAGGATTTCGCGTTGGTCGTGCACAATTTTTTCCAGCAACTGGATATTCTCGCCTTCGCTCATCGGCTCGTCCTGTTGGCCGCGCATACCGAGTGTGTAAATACTTTCGTAGGGTTTATTGCGTTTAACACCATCCACCCAAAAATTGTAAAGGTTTTGCGGATTCTTTGAGTATTCCCACGGGCCTTGACCGTAACGGTTCCATTCTTTATCGGCGCGCATCATGGGTTCGTGATGGGAAGTACTCATGACTATGCCGTATTCATCGGCAAGGATCATATTTTTCGGGTCGTCATCCGCAAAGGCATTATTCCACATGGCTGGCCAAAGGAAATTGGCCTTCAAACGCAGCAATAATTCAAAAACGTTTTCGTAGAATTGGTGATTGTAGTTACCATATTTTTCCGTAACCCAACCGGTCAGCGCCGGGGCTTCATCGTTAAGGAAAATACCGCGATATTTCACTTTAGGGATTTCGATAAGGTTGATTTCTTTATCGATAAATATTTCGCTTTTCTTTTTTGCCGGAACATCGGCCCACCAATACCAGGGGGATACGCCGATTTGCTCGCTTAAGCTGTATATTCCGTAAATGGTTCCGCGTTTATCGGCACCGGCAATAACCAGGGCGCGTTTTATATTCGCGAATGGTTGCTCAACCACTTGAACCAAAAAGCTATCCCATTGATTGCGAATTTTGCTTGCGTCCAGTTTCTTGTTGGCGATTAGCTGGTCTATCAATTGACTTTTCCCAATGGAGCCGACAATAACCAGTTGTGCAGCATCTTCGTCAATGACAGTATTTAATAGTGGTTTTGTCCCGGTGACTTTTTCTATATCCGTTTGTAAGTTTTTAGCGGCGCGCTGCACGCCGGGAAAATCGTTATTGTCAATAATTAAAGCGGTCGCTACTCCCTGGCTAACCAATGAAAAATGATCGGCGCCAGATGGCGCCAGCCAGGGCGCTTCACCCAGCGCAAACGACGCTGGGGTAATGCATAGTAGGATCCAGCAAATCGCAACCTGTTTCCATACGCTAAAATCTAAGGTGCAGTTCATAGGCGTAAACATCCAGTGATAATTTTTACGGGGTGGAAGAGGGCATTGTTGGCACGCTACCAGCCCACTTTTTGATTACTCATCTTCTGATCTTGCATGGATTCCCACCAATGTCCCAACAAAACCGCCGGCAATTTCGGTACTAAGAATTTTTGCATCGGCATTTTTTAACGCAGGTTTATATTTACCTTGCGCATTTTTATAGAAGAAACTGACTTCCCCTGCATTCCCTTCCATGCGCAGGTTAATGGGCTTCGCTATATCCTTGATGACTTGGCGATAAATAGTTTTTGGCGCTTTTTGGTTGGCTTGCTCGATAAATAATTCAAGCCCCTGCTTTGCCTGGCGAATTCCAAAGTAATAGTGTGCGGTTTCACTTTGCAGTAAAACTATCCCGGCCGAAGTTTCCGCTGCCGGTAATGCAAACTCGACGCTGGAATTAAAATGTGTATGTTGCTGGCGGCGGCCTAAAAATGCAGGTTGCCCGAGGCTATCCAGCGTTACATCCAGGGCTTTTAATGTAATGCCTGGTTGGGTCAATTGATAGAACGGTGAAGCAGCGGTACGCAGGCTTACCCATTCAAATCCCAAACTTTTTCGAGAAAAATTATCTTTCCACGAAAAATTTCCAGTAAGCATGTCGGGGTTTTCAGTGCGGGTTTTAATGGCTGGCACTTTATGCTGATAGGGGATTTCCTTGCCTTGCTCCAAAATAACCGGCCATCCATCTTTCCATGTCACGGGTAATAAAAACGTTTCGCGGCCGGTGTTATACAAGGTTTTGTTGTAAGCGCGGGTAGCGAGGAACACCGCCCACCATTCCCCTTCCCTGGTTTGCACCAGGTCGGCATGGCCAGCTGTGGTGATAGGGTGTGCACGATTTTTATCTAAATCACGTTGGGTAAGGATCGGGTTTTTTTCGTAGGCAACAAATGGTTCTTGCAAACTTTTGCTACGGAAAATTACCGCCGAATGATCATAACCGGTTCCACCTTCTGCGCAGAGCAAATAATACCAGCCGTTTATTTTGTAGATATGCGGGCCTTCAATCCATATTGGCTTTTTGGCAATATCGGTGCCGCCATTTACAATCATTCGCGCAGAATTTTTAACGACTGTTTTTGTTTTAAGGTCAAACTCCCATAACCAGATTGCGCGGTGGCCATCATATAAGGGTTTGCCTGCTGGCGCATCGTTGTGGGCGATGTAAGCTTTACCATCATCATCAAAGAAAATATCCGGATCTATGCCACCAATTTCCGGTAACAATATTGGCTCGGACCAGGGGCCGGCAGGATCCGTTGCTGTGACGAGGAAATTACCGCGCACATCTACCAACGTCGTAATCATGTAAAAAACACCGTCATGATAGCGAATTGTGGGGGCATAGATACCCCGTGAGGTTTGCTGGTTTTGTAAGGGTAATTGTGTGGGAGTTACTAATACGTGCCCGAGAGACTTCCAATTGACCAGGTCCTTGCTGTGAAAAATTGGCACACCGGGGGAATAGGCGAAGGAAGAATTGACCAGGTAATAATCCTCGCCTGCGCGCGTAATACTCGGGTCGGGATAAAAACCGGCAAGGATCGGGTTGCGATATTCATTTGCCTTCAGTGGCGAGGAAAAAACAGCATCCTTACCTTCGTAGGTGAATTGGTAAAACTCTACAGTAGTGGCTAGCGATGAATCGGCCAGCATTACGGCCATTGATAAAGATAAGGTGAGCGCGGCCTTCATATTTCCTCTCTTGAAATAAAAATGGGCAGCCATTGTGAGTAGCTGCCCAGATGATTTTATTAAAGCACTAATCCTGTCAGGTTCGGTGCCTGTTATTGATCAGTGCACTCGATACCTTGTAATCCGTCTGCAAAACCACGCAAAGCAGGCTTATCGTTATAATTGTTATCGAATAGCAATGGCCAGGAGATTTTTTGGTTTTCGAATTGGTTTCTATATACGCTGTCAAGCCAGGTGCTGGCGTCGGTGGTGCCCCATACAGTAATGCCACCTCGTAATTCCGCCGGCACTGTATCCATATAGGCTTTCACAATTTCGCAATAACGTTTTTTCTGCGCGAACGCAATGGGTTGGGTGAATGAAGTGACTTTGTTGTCTGGATAACTGTCGCAATAGGGTTGGTTTATCGCAACATCCAGTTCGGTGATTTTAACCATCAAACCTTTATCGACGACACGCTTCATTGCGGCGGCAATCGCATCGATTGAAGGGTATTTCAGGCATACGTGCATTTGGAACCCTACACCGTCGATTGGAATATTGCGCGCCTGGAAATCCGTCAGCATTTCTTCCAATTTGTCCATCTTGGAATCATTGGCTTCGATGTTGTAATCGTTGTAATAAAGCGTAGCTGCCGGTGCAGCTGCGTCTGCGGCCTTGAAAGCTTCTTCAATGTACACCGCAGAATTGCCGCTTTTGACATAGAAGGTGGAATCGGTGCGGAAGCCGGATGGATTGCCGTCTGTCAATGCCTCGTTAACGACATCCCAGGTGTTCACATAGCCTTGCGCTTCAAAGTGGTCAACCACGGTAGTGACATGGGTTTTCAATGCAGCAATAAAATCCGGGGCTGAGCCTGCCCACTCCTTCATAAAACCGGGTACCTGGTAATCGGAATGCCATACGAGGACGTGGCCATGTACCGTCATACTGTTGCTGCTGGCGTAATCGACGAATGCATCTGCGTTGGTAAACGTAAAATTGCCTTGCGAGGGTTGGAGATAACTCATTTTCATAATATTGCCGGCAGTCATCTGATCGAAATGCTTTTCCACCAGGGCCTGTTCCGATGTATTCACCAGGATATTGTAAGTCGATGAATCAGTATTGGAGACGGCAACACCAATGGGGAAATCGGCAAGGTCGCGCAAACTATCCACGTTAGCCGAATACACGGAGCCCACACTGGAACTTGAGCTGGCCGGCGATGAGCTTTCCATCGCGGAACTGACTGCGGGGGTTGATGAAGTCGCTGCTGAGGAGGGCGCACTGGACGGTGCAATGCTGCTCGGTGTTGAGGATGGTTTGGTTCCTCCGCCACCTCCACCCCCGCACGCGATAAGGCTAAGCGTAATGATGGATAACAACAGGGCTTTTTGATACCGGGGCATGATCTTCTCTCGTTGTATTATGGGTTATTGTTGTAGTCAATTACACCATAAGACTCTGGGGTTGTATACCAGGCAGTGTAAGGATTGGTTAGCTTAAGGTTAGCTCGCCTGTGGGACCCTGGGTGATTGACTGCGTGTAAAAAGGCGTTCAAGGCTGTCCCTGCTCATGCGTTGTAACGGCATTTCAATAAAATGGGAAATAATCATCGGTAAAACCACGGCGGCTACCGCGACCGATAACCATCCGGGGTGAAAATGGTGATGTTCCAGCGCCAGCAACTTAGCCCCGTAATACAGAACCAGTACATGTATGAGATAAATGGAAAAACTGGCTTGGCCAATTTTGCGAATAGGTTTTGAGGCCAGCAGGATTGAACTGCCGGCACTGTTAAACGAAAGGAAATAAATGGCGGCTGCAAACGCGATACTTAACCCTACGGAATCATAAAAAGTTTCTTCACTGTAATTCTGTGTGAGCGGAAAAAAGATGATGGCCAGTGCCAGGAGTTGCAACGCCATCAGCATGCCCTGGCGTATTTGTGTGTGCAGGAACCCTCGCGGCATGATTCCCGCGATAGTGCCCGCTAGAAAGAAATGTAATTTGTTGGGCAGGCTCAGGTTGGGCCAATCGTCATTAGTGGCGATGAGCAGGGCGCAGGTTGCAATCGCCATTACCAGCATCCAGGGCGCTAACCTAACCACACTAAGGCAGTACCAGAGGAAAACAAAAAAAATGTAGTACTGTATTTCCAGTGGAATCGACCAAAAAGGGCCGACGTTGCCGCTCAAACCATAATGGCGGGCGATGCTGGTTGGGGTGGTAATCTGCAAGGGGAAATCGGCCGCACCCATGAATGAAATGAGTATGCACACGCTAATCACCAGCCAGTAAATGGGAACAATGCGCGTAAAGCGGGCAATCGCATAACGCCTGACCTGCGTTGGATCACAGGGTTGGCGCGCATATAAATATCCCATTAGGAATCCGCTGAGTGTAAAAAATACTCCAACCCCAACCGAACCGATCAATCCAATAAAGCCAGCTTTCGGGATATGGGAGATAACCACAAATACGCAGGCGAAAGCGCGTAGCCCGTCGAGATTGGGCATTTTTTCCGGTATCAGGAGCGGTTTTACAGGCAATTGACGGGAGACAGCAGGCACCATGGCGCACTCCTTTTCTGGATTGCAAAAATCGACAGCCATATTAATTGACTCGGCCGCAGCAATATTTGATCCAGTCGTGCGTATGGGGAGGACTCAGAGGCCATAAAAAATAAAAGGCGATCCACACCGTGAATCGCCTTTGCGGAGCGAACAGGACGGGTGGAATTAACCTTCCATTTGCTCCAATTCCTTACCTTTGGTTTCCTTGATGTACCACATAACGAAGAACACTGAGAACAACGAAAAGAAAGTGTAGATGCTATATGCGCCAGCCAGGCCAATAGCCGAGGCCAGGAGCATCGGGAAGGTCCAGGTAATGAGGAAGTTGGCGCCCCATTGTGCGAGACCGGCAATGGCCAATGCGGAGCCGCGCATCTGGTTGGGGAACATTTCACCGAGCATGATCCACACCACGGGTCCCCAGGACATATTGAAAAACACCACGTACACATTGGCGGCGATCAACGCCAGCAAACCATTGGCGGACGACAATTGCAGTTTGCCGGCCTCATCCACCGGTGCGCCGGCGAAGGCATAGGCAACCAATGCGAGGGTGAAGGTCATGCCGATAGAGCCGATCCACAATAACGGCTTGCGGCCAATCCTATCCACCAGGAAGAAGGTTACAAAACAGGCGCCGATACTGACCGCCCCGGAAATAACGTTGGTAAACAGCGCATCGCTCTCGGAGAAGCCTGCCGCTTGCCAAAGCACCGCGCCGTAATAGAACACGACGTTGATGCCAACAAACTGCTGGAGGATTGCCAGGCCGATACCGACCCATACGATGGGACGGATCTTGCCCGTGGTTTTATTTACCAGGTCACGGAAACTGGGTTTATGGTCGTGGGCCAGGGTGTCGTAAATTTCTTTAACTTTCAGGTCAGCGCCTTTATCGCCATAGAGTTTTTTCAGTACAACTTTCGCTTTCTCGGCTTTATTGTTGGCAACCAAGAAGCGCGGGCTTTCCGGAATCAAAAATAACGCGAGCAGGAAAATACCGGCGGGGATCAATTCCATCCAGAACATCCAGCGCCAGGTTTCATAGCCCCACCAAAAAATCGTGGTGGAACCGCCGGCATTTTCCGCCAGGTAATAGTTACTCAGGAATGAACAGAACAGGCCACTGATAATGGCAATTTGCTGGATGGAACTCAGCTTGCCGCGATATTGCGCCGGTGCCACCTCGCTGATATACGCAGGGCAAATAATGCTGGCCGCGCCCACCGCCAGTCCGCCGATGACACGGTAAATGATGAATTCGACGGAACCGGTTGCGATGCCTGATCCCCATGCGGAAATAATGAACAGGACCGCCGATACCATCAGCACCCACCAGCGGCCATATTTATCGGCCCACTGGCCGGCGAAAAACGCGCCCACAGCGCAGCCCAGCAACATGGAAGACACACTGAAACCTGTGCCCATGGAGTCCGAGTTAAAGGCTTTTTGCAGGCCATCGACAGTGCCGTTAATTACGCCGCTGTCGTAGCCGAAGAGGAAACCGCCAATGGTGGCGATCAAGCTAATCAATATGACAAATCCCATGTTTGTCTGATTGGAGCTGGAAGTCTCGTTCATGGTTATACCTGTTATTGATTTATCTTTATAAACCCGCCCGCGAGGCGGGTTTGTCATTGCCGCTGGTTCGACGGCGCGACCTTAGCACACAAGCCGGGTTGCGGGCAGTGGGCGAGGCAGGGTAGGTCTGGAAATGGAATCGCCAGTCTCGTGAACTGGCGATTCGCAATGGGGCGATACTAATAGAATATGGTTTGGCTGACTATATGGCGTATGTCAAACAGTGTTAAACCGCCGGATTAAATCTCAAACGCAAAACCGGATTCACTCAAGTGCTTATAGGCCTCCGCATCAAAGCGATAAAGGCTGGCGGCGCGGTGGGGAACGCCTTGCTGCTTTTCATTACAAGGGGTCAGCAGGTTCATCTTCATAATTTTGCGGCGGAAATTGGGTTTATCCAGTTTGGTATTCAGGATGGCTTCGTACAGCGCCTGGAGTTGTAACAGGGTGAACTTTTCTGGCAAGAGGTTAAAGCCGATAGGTTGGTGGCATACCTGGTGGCGCAACACTTTCAAACCATGGGCGATAATTTCCGCATGGTCGTATACCAGTTCCGGCAAATTGTTGACGCTCTGCCAGTTGACGTCGGCGGCACTCTGGCCGGCAACCAGGGAAAATTTATCCGCGCTCACCAGCGCGTAATAGGCAACGGTGACAACCCGTTCGTTGGGGAAGCGGTCTACCCGGCCAAAGGTTTTCAGTTGTTCCAAATAAAGCTCGCGAACGCCGGTCAATTCTTCCAGCAAGCGGTAGGCGGCATCGCGCAGGTTTTCATCGTAACGAATCCAGCCGCCGGGCAGGGCCCATTTTCCCTGGTGCATGGGGTCGGTTTGCTTTACCAGCAAAATTTTCAGTTCGTCATTATCCAGGCCAAACACCAGGTTATCGATGGAAAGCGCTTTAATCACATCACCGGAAAAGCTCAGTGTATTGATATTGGTCTGGTTACCGGGAATATGGGTATTGGGCACTGCAATCTCCTTCGAGCCTTGCGTCAGGTTGATTGTTGAAGGCGTCATTAAATCGTTTCCTGATAGGTCAGGACAATGGCGCATTGTATAAGCCGGTTTCGTAATGGTCGAGAGTTAACCGGCGCATCCAAACGGATTCTGTCAGTTATAGCCGGTTGGATGTAATCGATGCCATTTTTTTATAGTGCTGTTATCTGGGCCACAAAAAAATCTCGCTTTTAACAGACATTTACTTGTCCGATCTCTTGTTGTCAGTTGGACAATAAGCTATGCTATTCAAAGCTCGGATTAGGTTGCGAGGCTGCAAAATCATAAGAGCGCAGTGTCGTTTTATTATTCCTGTGCCGGTGTTTGGATCCCGGCCAATAACCATCGTTAACTAGTGAGTCCTTATGCTGTTTCTCGGTATTGATGTTGGAAGCTCTTCGGTCAAATTATCGGTATTGGATGGGCATACCGGTAAAAGCCTGGGGGCTTTGTCGTACCCCGACTCTGAACTGGCCATTGAGAGCCCCCAGCCCGGGTTTGCCGAGCAAAACCCTGATACCTGGTGGGATTGCGTGCGCCAGGGCTTTGCGCGCCTGGTCGCGCGCGGCACTTTTAACCCGCAGCAGATCGACGCCATTGGCATTTCATACCAGATGCATGGCCTGGTTGTTGTCGATAAAAACCAGCAAGTGTTACGGCCATCGATTATTTGGTGCGATAGCCGCGCAGTGCCCCTGGGCAACAAAGCATTGGCGGATTTGGGTGACAAATATTGCTTCGGTCATTTATTAAACTCGCCGGGTAATTTCACCGCCGCCAAATTGCGTTGGGTGCAGGAAAACCAACCGGAAATTTTTGCGCGTATCCATAAAATTATGCTGCCGGGCGATTTCATTGCCATGAAATTATCCGGCGTGGTGAATACCACCGCCTCGGGTCTATCTGAAGGTACCTTGTGGGACTTTACAGAAAATCGGGTTGCGACCGAATTGCTGGCGCATTGGGGAATTGATGCTAGTGTGATTCCCGATATTGTGCCGAGTTTCGGTGTCCAATCCATTGTGAGCGATGCGGTTGCGGCAGAGCTGGGCTTGCGTTCCGGGGTAAAAATTTGTTATCGCGCTGGCGACCAACCGAACAATGCATTTAGTTTGAACGTATTGGAGCCGGGTGAGGTTGCGGCAACGGCGGGTACATCCGGTGTTATCTACGGTGTGACTGATCAACCTGCGGCGGATCTTGAATCGCGTGTAAATACCTTTCTCCACGTGACCAGCACCGAAGAGAAAAAACGCAACGGCGTACTGGTGTGTGTGAATGGCTGCGGGCGTTTATATTCCTGGTTGCGCCAGACTGTCAGTGCCGCGGGTGCAACACCGTCATATCCGCAATTAAATGCGTTGGCGCAGGCGGTTCCGGTGGGGAGTGAAGGTTTGTTGTTTCATCCGTTCGGCAATGGGGCAGAGCGAATCTTCCAGAATAAAAATCTCGGCGCGCAATTGCGTAACCTTGATTTCAATCGCCACGGTTTAGGCCATATGGTGCGCGCCGCACAGGAAGGCATAGTGTTTTCGCTGAACCAGGGCTTTGATGTTTTGAAATCTCTGGGCGGCAGTTGCGATGTGGTGCGTGCGGGTAAAGGCAATATGTTTTTGAGTGATGTTTTCGCGCAAACTTTTGCGAATACAACGCAAGCGGCAGTAGAAATGTTTGAAACCGATGGTGCGGAAGGCGCGGCACGGGCCGCAGCATTGGGTTGTGGTTATTATGCTTCGCCAAGTGAAGCATTTACCGGGCTGGCTCGTTTGAGTGTGGTGGAACCACAAGCGGACCTGTTCGCCCGGTATCAGGATGCTTATCAAGCCTGGGTTGCTTTGTTGCCAAAATAATTTTTGGAAATCCAGGTTACGGTAAACAGTTTTTTGAATTGTGTTAGTAAAAAATCCCCAAGGTGAAAATTATGAGTATTGTTCTCGGTAGCAAAGAATACTTTCCCGGTATTGGCAAAATCGGTTACGAAGGTCCCGATTCTGACAATCCCCTAGCGTTTAAATATTATGATGAGAATCGCGTTGTTGCCGGCAAAACCTTGAAAGAACATTTCAAATTTGCCACCTGTTACTGGCACAGTTTCTGTGGCGCCGGCCATGATCCATTTGGTCCGGGCACAAAAATTTTCCCATGGGCAGCTACGCAGGATCCAATTGCCCGCGCACATGAAAAAATGGATGCGGCATTTGAATTTATCACCAAACTGGGTACGCCTTATTATTGCTTCCACGACATTGACCTGGTTGATGAAGGCTCATCCCGTGCTGAAACTTCAAAGCGTTTGCAAACCATTGTTGAATACGCCAAACAGAAACAAGCGGCTTCAGGCGTAAAATTGTTGTGGGGTACTGCAAATCTTTTCTCTAACCCACGTTACATGAACGGCGCTTCCACTAACCCGGATTTCAATGTAGTGGCATACGCTGGTGCGCAATTGAAAGACGCACTGGATGCGACTATCGCGTTGAACGGTGAGAACTATGTGTTCTGGGGCGGTCGCGAAGGTTATATGAGCTTGCTCAACACCGACATGAAACGCGAACAAGAGCATTTGGCGCGCTTCCTGACCATGGCTCGCGATTATGCTCGTAGCCAGGGCTTTAAAGGTTATTTCTTCATCGAACCAAAACCGATGGAACCTTCAAAGCACCAGTACGATTTCGATGCTGAAACTGTAATTGGTTTCTTGCGTCACCACGGCCTGGATAAGGATTTCAAATTAAACCTGGAAACCAACCATGCCACCCTGGCTGGCCACACCATGTGCCACGATATGCAAGCGGCTGCTAATGCCGGCATGTTGGGTTCATTGGATGCCAACCGCGGCGATTACCAAAATGCCTGGGATACCGACCAGTTCCCTTATAACATCAACGAAACCGTTGAAATGATGCTGGTATTCCTGCGCGCCGGCGGCCTGCAAGGTGGTGGTGTGAACTTCGACGCGAAAGTGCGCCGTAACTCCCCGGACCCGGTGGATATGTTCTACGGTCATATCGGTGGTATGGATACATTTGCACGCGCGCTGATTATCGCTGATAGCTTGCTGCAAAAATCCCCATTGGAAAAAATGCGCAAAGAGCGTTATGCCACTTTCGATTCAGGTAAAGGCGCTGAATACGAAACTGGCAAGTTGACGCTGCAACAATTGGCGGAAATCGGTAACAACGGTGGCGAAGTAGCACTGACTTCCGGTCGCCAGGAACTGTACGAAAACATTATTAACCAATACATCCGTTAATTTTTTACCTAGCAAAGCCTCTGGCCGCTAACTATCGCTTCATTAATGGAGCGATGTTTAGCGGCTTTTTTATTGGTATCGCTCCGCTTCATCGATATAACTTCCACACATTAAAAAATGTAAAACCGAGACAGTGAAATTGTGCTTGCGCTAGAGTTACAGGCGCAGAAATTCCCGGCAATTGATATTAATACTATAAAACACATACCCAGCAGCGAGAGGACAACAATATGCACCCCTCAGGTTTAAATCGGCTTAAAAACTTCTTTATGGGAGCGCTCCTATTGGCGTTGCCTGTCAGTGTGATCGCGGCAGATCCCGTGTATAAAAACCCTGAAAAACCGGTCGATGCGCGCGTAAAAGACCTACTCAAACGCATGACATTGGAAGAGAAAATTGCGCAATTGCAGACTGTATGGGCCGCACGGCAAAAACTTGAAAACGATAAAGGGGAATTCACACCGGAGAATGCCAAAGAAATTCTCGGGTTAGGCATTGGCCAGGTAGCGCGCCCTTCTGAAAACAAAGCGACGCTTAGTCCCAACAAAACACCGCCACAAACCCTGGCGTTTACCAATGCGGTACAGAAATACCTGGTGGAAAATACGCGCTTGGGTATCCCCGCGATTTTCCACGAAGAGGCTTTGCACGGCCATTCGGGCCGCAATGCCACCAGCTTCCCGCAAGCGATTGCGTTGGCAAGCACCTGGGACCCCGCAACTATTGAGCAGGTGTATACCATTGCGGCGCAGGAAATGCGCGCCATAGGTACCCATCAAGCCCTCGCACCGGTATTGGACGTAGCGCGCGACCCGCGCTGGGGGCGGATTGAAGAAACGCTCGGTGAAGATCCTTATCTTGCTTCAGAATTGGGTGTTGCCAGCGTTAAAGGTTTCCAGGGTAGTGGTGATAGCATCGACAGTGACAGGGTTATTGCAACGCTCAAGCACCTGGCCGGGCATGGCGAGCCAACCGGTGGTTTGAACACTGCCCCCGCCCCTATCGGCGAGCGCGCCTTGCGCGAAATTTTTCTACCGCCGTTTGAGGCGGCGGTAAAACTCGGCGGCGCGCGCAGTGTAATGGCGTCTTACAACGAAATTGACGGCATTCCATCACATTCCAATGTGGATTTGTTGCAACATATTCTGCGCGATGAATGGGGTTTCAATGGTGTTGTTGTTAGTGATTATTTTGCGATTGCAGAATTAATCAATCGCCATAACCTTGCTGAAAATAAAAGTGAAGCTGCGGTAATGGCGATGACCGCCGGGGTTGATGTAGAAACACCGGACGGAGATGCTTATAAAAACCTTGCCGGGGTAGTGAAGGATAAAAAAATCAGCATCCAGCAAATTGACCAGGCGGTAGCGCGCGTGCTTCGTGAAAAATTTATGTTGGGTTTATTTGATAATCCTTATACCAGTACGCCAAACGTGGACGAATTTGTCGGCAACACCAGGCACGCGGCATTCGCGCAACAAGTTGCGGAGAAAGCGATGGTATTGCTTAAAAATGAAAAAAACCTCCTGCCGTTAAATAAAGCCTCAATAAAATCTGTTGCGCTTATTGGCCCCCATGTTGATGAAACCTTAATAGGTGGTTATAGCGACGTACCAAAGAAAACCGTGAGCATATTGCAAGGCTTGCGGGAATACCTCGGCGATGGCGTTACTATCAATCATGAAAAAGGTACCTTGCTAACCATTGAGAAATGGGAATCCCACCCGGATTCGGCGGCAGCCAATTCGCGCTCCAAGCAGCGCTGGCATACTGACGAAGTGGTATTGGCTACACAGGCAGACACCAAAGGTATGATTGAAAAAGCGGTGGCTGCCGCAAAAAAAAGTGATGTCGCCATTGTGGTGGTGGGAGATAACGAAGCAACTTCACGCGAGGCCTGGAGTGATAGCCACCTTGGGGATCGCACCAGCCTTGATTTATTGGGTGAACAACAGGCGCTTGTCGATGCAATCCTCGCCACTGGAAAACCTACAATCGTATTGTTAATCGGTGGCCGTCCCCTCGCGATCAGCAAACTTGCGCAAAGTGCCCCGGCAATTTTGCAGGGGTGGTATCTCGGCCAGGAAACCGGCCGTGCAGTAGCGCGCGTGTTGTTCGGTGATGTGAATCCCGGCGGCAAATTACCTGTCAGTATTGCCCGCTCCGTTGGACACCTGCCGGTTTATTACAATCACAAACCAGCGGCCAAACGCGGTTACACGTTTGATAAGACGGATGCGCTTTATCCATTCGGTTACGGATTAAGTTATACCGGGTTTACCTACACCAATATGCACTTGAATAAAACACGATTGAAAGCCGGCGAAGCGGTGGAAATCGGTGTGACCCTAACCAACAGCGGCACGCGTGCCGGCGATGAAGTTGTGCAACTTTACATTAATGACCCGGTGGCCAGTGTTACCCAGCCGGTAAAAATGCTGCGCGGCTTCAAGCGGGTTAGCCTCGCCCCGCAGCAATCCGCGCGAGTGACTTTCACCTTGTCGGCAAACCAGTTGGGGTTCTATGACCGTAATATGGATTATGTATTGGAGCCCGGAAAAATTAACCTGATGCTGGGGTCATCCTCGGCGGATATTCGCTTGAAAAGCGAACTGAATATCGAGGGTGAGGTTGCCAATATTAGTCGCTCAAAGGTTTACCTGACTCCAGCCAGGGTTGATTAGCTATAACTTGCTATGCAAAAGGCAGCGACAGTTGTAAAGCTGTCGTGGTTTTTCCAAAAAATTTCTTTTATCCTGATGCTCTAGTGAGCATACCGCCACTACTGGTAACGTATGGAAGGAAATTTATTGTGAATGATTCATCGCATCCGGCTATCCCGGCTTCTTCATCTTTTTTCTGTTTTAAAACTATCCTTCGTATCTTTTCGATGAGTGCCCTCGCAATACTACTTGCTGCATGCGGTGGGGGAGGCGGGGGTAGTGGGAAAATGAATACTGGCGGGTCTATTACTACCCAAGGCTGGGCGCCTGGCGTTTATAAATCGTCTTCCACATTTGATAATTTCTGCGAATCACCGCGTACCGGCTTCAGCAAATACACAGGCGAAGCATTTCCAGATAGAAAAGGTACCCGTCTGGATGAAAAAAATTTCCTGCGTTCCTGGAGTTATGAAACCTATTTATGGTTTGAGGAATTGCCGGATTTAAATCCCGCCAGCTACGGTACGCCGCAACAATATTTTGACTTACTCAAAACCAACGCAGTAACGGCATCCGGTACACCCAAAGATAATTTCCACTGGTATGAACCTACAGAAAGCGCGGAAGCTTGGGAAACAGGCATCAGTTACGGTTATGGTATTCGCTTGAAGGTGTATTCCACCACACCACCGCGTGACTATAGGGTCGCTTATGTGGAACCCGGTTCACCGGCAGCGCAGGCCGGCATTGCGCGCGGTGCAAGAATCCTGGGAATAGATTCATACGATTTGGTTAACGAAAACTCAGCCGCCGGTTTGGAGGCCCTTAATGAAGGTATGTTTCCCTCCGTACTGGGAGCTGCCCACAGTTTTGTAATCCAGGACGCAGGTTCAACCCAATCGCGCCCTGTGACCTTGCAATCCGCTGAAGTCAGCACCTCACCGGTGTTGCTCACCAAAATATTGGAAACTGATTCTGGCAAGGTTGGTTATGTAGCCTTTAATTCCCATGTTGAAAAAGCCGAAGGCCAATGGATAAGCACAATTCAACAATTCAACCAGGTTGGAATCACAGATGTCGTACTGGATTTGCGTTACAACGGTGGCGGCTTGTTACTGACCGCAAGCCAGGTCAGCTATATGTTGTCCGGCTCATTTGTGCAGGGAAAAATATTTTATGAGCAAATCCAAAATTCCAAGCAACCGAAGCTGCAGCCATTTCCTTTTATTGATTATGGTTGGTATAGCGATTATAAAAACCTGCCGTTGCCGACCTTGAATTTACAACGTGTATACATCCTTTCCTCAAACGCCACCTGCTCCGCAAGCGAGGCCATTATTAACGGTTTGCGTGGGGCTAATATCCAGGTTTATTTGATTGGTGACACCACCTGCGGTAAACCCTATGGATATTTTCCGGAAGAAAATTGTGGAACAACTTATTACACCATCCAACTAAAAGGTGCCAACGCCCTTGGCTTTGGCGAATACAGCGATGGCTTTATACCCTCATCACAATCGAATAATACTACCCAGGTTCGCGGCTGCCGTGTGCAAGATGACCTGGCTCACCAGCTTGGCGATGCGAATGAAGGTATGCTGGCAACCGCGCTGAATTTTCGTGCTACCGGAAATTGTTCCGCACAAGCCGCTGGGAAGTTGCAAAAGCCCAGGGGCGATTTTATTGATGGCGAATTTATTGAGCAGGATGTAAGGAAGATTTTGATAATCAAATAAACTAAATCAAGGCGGCCATCAGGCCGCCTTGATTTTTTTTAACATTAAAAACTGATTTTTAAATTGATCTTTGCACTGGCTCCAGCGGATGGGAAGCCGATATCAGTGTAATAATTTTCATCGGTCAGGTTTTCCAGGGACAAGCCTAATTGCGTAAGCGGGTTAACTTGCCATTGGATATTTGCATCGAAACGGTTGTAGGCACCCAGGAGTTGCTCCACATCCGAACCGGTATAACGACTTACTGCGAAGCGTTCATCCACACGTAAATAATTCAGGTTGAATTGCCATGCATCATTTAATGAATAATGCATTGAAGTGCCGTAGGTCACTTGTGGGCGGCCTAGCAAATGATTGTCAGAGGAAACCATATCGATGTCAGTGTAAGTAGCTTGTGCGCGAAGTGAAATATTTGGTCGGACCTGCCAGTTAATTTCAGATTCAACGCCGCTGGTTTCCACCCGTGAGCGATTCACGTTTTGGAAAGTGTCGGAATCAAAATCAATCAGGTTGCGGTAGTGGTGATCAAAGTAGCTGACACGCGCGCTGATTCCGTTATTGTTAAATTCAAAACCCGCATCGCGGGTATTCACGGTTTCGGGTTTCAAATCGCTGTTGCCTACCAGCGAGTGGCCCAATGCAAAAAAGCTGGGTAACTTAAAGCCTTCCCCCCAATTGGCAAACAAGGTCCAATTGTCGTTTAGCTCCAGGCGCGCACCAGCTTGGCCGCTTTCATTGGCATCGAAGCTTTCCGCATCATCCTGGCGAACACTGGCCTGGATTAACAGGTTCTCCAGCGCATAGGCGTTAAGGTTAATAAAGGCACTGTTTATTTGGCGTTCCAGCGCAAAATTATTGGGCATAACCTCGGGTGAAAATAAATAACCCTGGCTTTCACCATCCTCCTTTTTGGTTTCAATACCCAGGTTTGCCCACAGGCGATGCTGGTCACCGAGGGTATTTACCCAACTGAATTGGGTACGGTTGAAATCAATGATGGAACCGGTGGGAGGCACCGCATCAAAAGGAATTATGCCGGGCGAGCTTGTATCTTCATCGCGCTGGTACCAGCTTGCGTTGACTTTGCTTTGCCAGCCGTCGGTAACCTGTGCAGTCCAGCCCAGGGCCGCGCTCTGGTCTTTATAATCACTGCGATCCAGATCGCGTGAGATGGCGAATTCAGGGCCGCCACTTTGTTCAGGGAAACTGGTGCGTTCGCCATCAAAATAGCGATAGTTAAAATTCAGTGTGTGATTTTCCTGTTGCCAATTCAAACGCGTTGTGAATTCCGTGTTTTTGGCAGTGCTGCCGGGTACGGGTTCGCCCGCGTCTTTAGTGTGTGCGCTGATCGCATAACCGAGGTTGTTGATTTTGCCCGAGGTACTGATGCCGGTGCTTGCATAGTCATCGCTGCCGACACTGGCGTTAAGCGTGGTTATGGTTTTATCGGGTGATTGGGTGATGATGTGAATCACGCCGGCGAGGGCATCTGAACCATAAACAGCGGATTGTGCGCCGCGAATAATTTCAATACGTTCGATGGCTTCGATATTGATACTGTTTAAATCAAAGGCGCCGCCGCGGGTATTAGTCGGGTCGTTGAGTTGTACTCCATCCAACAACACCAGCGTGTGGTTTGCCTCAGCTCCGCGCAACGCAATTGAGGTAACGCCACCGGGGCCACCTTGCTCTTCTACCCATAGGCTTGGAATTTGGCGCAAGGCATCAATTACATTATTGCTGCTGAGTTGCAACAATTCTTCTTTGTTGATGACTGAAACAGATGACGAAAGTTGCTCGTTGGTTACCGGGTTGTAACTGCCGGTTACGATGAGTTCTTCCGTTGCTGAAAAGGCAGATACGGAGGCCATGGTGATAACCAAAGGGGCGTAACAAAATTTTTTCATTGCAAACCTTAATTGTAATTAATTAGATCGAGTGTAGGGCGAGAACAACGGACTCCGGTATTAACCCCGGGGCGCGCCGTGAATACATCCTTGCAGGCTCGGGCGCAGCATCCACGCTGCGCAGGGTCCCGGAGTCAATACTGGTTCTTTTTCGTCTCACCTGGATAATTCGTTGATTACTTCTGCGGGAATTTATAGAGCGTGTAATAAGCGTCCAGTTTTTCTGTCGCATTTTTTTCAAACAATGTTTTTGAATTAAATTGCGCATGGTAAACGCGCGCGGTTTGTTGTGGATGAACCTGTTTTTGTTGTAGCGACACCAAATCGATATCCACGGTTTTCCGATCATTGCTGATGGAAAGGGATTTGATCGGTTCCTGGGTTAAATCCAGTTCATCAGAACCATAATCCGGCGCATCACGGTATACCCATGATTCCAGGATTAACAGGGATTTTAATTCCTCCGGTGTTATTTTGTCGTTAATTGCGCGAGTGAATTCGATTGCAAACCCTGCTGGTGTCGCCAGCATTCGGGTAATGGCAGGTGAAATTGTTTTCCCATCCCAAATAACGCGCTGCAAACTCGCGACATGGCCGCCCTTGGCCTGCCAGCCACGGCCGGTTTGGCCGAGTAATAAACTGCCATCCTTTAAAAATAGCGGACGCATAACACCGGATTCCAAACCATCAATGAAAGGCATTACGCTGCCTTGCTCAATACCCCCAACAGTCTGGAACGCAATGCGTAACAGGTTGGATTGGGTTTGGTCGCCCATCAACATTTGTGTTGCAAACGGACCGAATTTTTTATGGGTAATCCATTCGGGGTTACCCGGTGAATTGGCGACGCGATTGTGTGGCAGGAGGATAATTGCCCGGGTGCGTTTGTCCTGCACTTTTTCCCAGGCAATTTCCGGTGAATCCGGGGTCATGCCCGGCAAGTCAACCAATGCGGAGGGATGTCCATAAAATTTATCTTTTTCAATGACGAAGAGCTTGGAGGTTCCCATGTATTCACCCTGGTTATCCGAATACCAGAGTCGGCCATCCGGCCCGGTGCCCAGGCCTGCCGGACTGCGCAAACCATTTGCCCAGGTGGCAAATTTTCCGTCGGGCTCAATACGAATATTCCAACCCGCCAAACCACCGGCACTACCCATATATTTCCCGCCGGCCTTGTGAGTGGAACCGTCGCTGCCATCCGCGAGGTTAATGCTGATGTAATAAGCACCGTCCTTGCCGCGGACCGGGCCGTGCATATAGGAATGATAGTTGCCATGGTAGGCGTGCGCATCAAACAGGGTTTCGTAACTATCGGCAATGCCATCACCATTGGTGTCGCGAATGCGCGTGAGTTCGGCTTTTTGCCCCGCGATAAGGGTGAGGCCTTTGTCGTCTTCCGCCAGTACACCAAGGCTGTCGAATGTGCCTTCGGCAAATAATTGCCACTGGCCTTTTACCATGCGCCAGATACCCGCCGTGCGTGTAGCAACCACCAGCGTATTATCTTTGGTTAATGCCAGACCCAGGGCTTCGAATAATTGTTCGCGGCCGAAATTATCTTTCGGTGGATAATAATTTTCGATGCGGTAGCCTGCGGGCAAATTGGCAGTTGATGCGGTGATCTTGATGGGCTGCTTGCGATAATCAAAGTCTGTTTTTTTCGCATGCCATACATTGGCAGCGACTTGCATTTTAGCGGTGAGGGTGGCGGCATTAATTCCCGCAGGCACTATCCAGCGACCATTGCTGGTTTCCCCCTTGCTTGCCTTAACATCCTGCAAGAGTTGTGTGTTCAGCGCAAATTGTTGTGCTGTTTTGATGTCGCCCCCAAGTGTGATGGTTACTTCGCCGTCGTCGGCAATGAGCGTTTGGATTTTTAATGTGTTTTCACCCACGCGATAGTTGAAGGTAGGCAGCGCATTTTTTTGTTTGGAGTTGCGTGTATAACCGAGGAATTGCGCATCCATGGCGACTACACGGGGCAGGTGGTCTTCTTTGCTGTAGAGCGATGCTTTGGCTGTTTCGGGATCACCGAATTTTGCATTTTTAAATGAGGAATCGATTAGCTTGCCTTGCGCGTTTAATGGCGCCAGTAAAAATTCCTGCGCGCCGAAATTAATTTCGCGGCTTTCGTAACCCATTTTCAAACCTTTGCCGCCGCGATTGGTAAACTCGCCGGTCATGTCCAAAAATCCACCCTGCCAGATTTTGGTGATGGCCAGCAAACGGGGATCAAACGAATAGTTAACACCCCAGGGCGAGCCGACATGGATTGCGCGGCCGGATACACCAGGCATAGGACCGCGCTGAATTCGCACTTCGTCATCGACCAGCAATTGCAATCGGTCAGCGATTGGATCGTATTCAGCGGCACCGGTTTTTGCGAGTAATTTAATGGCGGGGCCTTGAGCGTTGACATCATTTAATGTCGCGAGGTAATCACCGATAGCGTCGATTTGGATATCACTCAATACCTGCAATGGAAACGACGGCATAATCGGCAAATAAGCTTCGCCTTTTTTCGTGCCTTTTTCGGCAACGGCTAATTGGTCGGGTGCTGAGCGAACACTGCGATGTAAATATTGGCGATCCGCTTTAATCGTGAAGCGATGGCCTTCTCCGCCTTCAACAATTTCCCGGTCGCGCGGTTCGCGCTTAAACAAACCGTAGAGGTTGGGTCCGCTGCTAACCCCGCCATCATCCTTGGCTGTCAGGTGGCAAGCGTTACAACCGACGGATTCGAAGGTCTCTTTACCCAACGCCACAAAATCGACCAGCTCTTTTTCGTTAGTCTCCTCACCGGAGGTTCCAGGCATAACAATTTGCGAAAAATCCGCCGGCGCAATTTTGAAATTGCGCAGTGCAAGCTGGCCTTTCCTTACCAGCAGGCTGGTGGCACCCGATGGACCTTCCCAAGGGATACTGGAGCCTTCGCTCATCTGCGGACGAATATCATTGAGGAGTATTTGTTCGCCATTGATACGCACTTCCACAATCAATGCGGATTCAACCTTGGTACTGGCTTCGTTGTAGCGCGGAGCGCGAAATTTCGCACGCAAATGTTGCCATTCGTTATTCACATTTTTTAAATCAATAGCGTAGCGGCCCTGCAGGAATAGTTTCGCGTCGCTTCCTTCGGGTACCAGGAATTCCATATCAACAACTGCATCGCCCAGCCACGCGGCGCTAACCAAATGTTCGGAACTGCCCTGGGGGCCAAGGGCGAGGATGCTTCCGTCTTTCGCCGGCGTCAGTGGCAATTTATTGCCTACCGCACTGGCGGCGGCGGCCAGTTTCCAGGCGGGATTTTCCTTGAAGCTAAGCGCGGGGGTATCCGCCAGCGCAACGCCACTGGAATATGCGCAAAAAAGTACAAGCAGCGATGCACGCAGTTGATTAATTAACGGCATGGTTGATTACCTGATTCATGATAAAAAAGCGCCGCCTTGCGGGCGGCGCGAAACATTGACAGTTCAATAAAGCTAAACCGTCAGCGGACAGAAACGGGAGTTAGAGCTTGCGTGTCCATATATTGCGGAAGCTCACAGGGTTGCCATGGTCTTGTAAACGCAAGGGCGCGCAACCGTGGGGCTTATAAACGGGTTTGCCAATCCATTCAGTTGCGCCCTGGATTTCAACATGGTTTTGCACCAGCACGCCGTTGTGCAAAACGGTCACATAGCCGGGCGACACAAGTTTTTGTGCGCTATCAAATTTTGGCGCGGTGAAAATAATGTCGTAGGTTTGCCATTCGCCTGGCGCGCGTGTGGCGTTGACCAGCGGGATCGATTGCTTATAGATAGAACCCGCCTGGCCGTTGGGGTAGGTTTTGTTGTTGTAGGAATCCAATACCTGTACTTCATAGCGTTCCTGGAAGAACACCCCGCTGTTGCTGCGGCCCTGGCTTTCTTGCGGTTTGCCGTCTTCACCGATGAAACGGGTTGGGGTCATCCATTCGATATGCAATTGCACATCGCAAAATGATTCCTTGGTCTTTATATCACCGGTTTTGGGGGCGACGGTAAGTGCGCCATCAGCCACTTTCCATTTAGCGGCGCCGCCTTCGGTACCTTGCCACTGGTTCAGGTTTTTACCATCAAACAAAACTATCGCATCGGAAGGGGCTGCATTTGCCGGTGCCTGGATTACTTTGGGTACCGGCTCCCATACTTCTGTTTCCTGCGCGAGTTGCCAGGGTTCCTTGTCAGCTTTTTCGGCAGCCTGCGCATTCGGCCCGAGCATGCACAGGGTGGATAAAAGGCCTATGTAAACGGGCGATGGGCCGCGTTTTGAAACGGGTGTAATCATGTGAGCGTGTATCCCAGGGTTGTGGATTGTTATCGTATTGATCTTATAGTTTTAGTTATAGCGACTATTTGGCTGCCCAGCGAATGCTTTTACACAGCTTGATTATCGGGGAACGGCGGGAAGCAATCTTTAACACTGCTTAACAGTGGGGCGTTTGCAGAGGCTGCGAGGCAGCCTCCGATTGGAAGTCATGATAGACGGGGGATTACTGGATAATGTTTTGCGCGAGGCGCTGGTTGTGCGGGCAGTTCAGGAATTTCGAGGCACTTAGCCAATGTTTGTCCGGGTAATAGGAAAACAGGAATTGATCGCCTTTGATGGTGTCGATCACTTTTTGGGCGACACCCCGGCGTACCGCAGGGCAGCCATGGCTGCGTCCCAGGTGACCTAATTTCCGGGCCAGCTTTAAATCCACATAATCTGCGCCGTGGAATACAATGGCGCGCTCCATTGCCTTGTCATTAAAGCCTTCTTCCAACCCTTCCATTCGCAACGAATAACCATTAGCGCCGATATAAGTCTCCTTGGTGCGAAACAGGCCGAGGCTGGTTTGGTGGCTGCCGTAGGTATTGGAAAAGTTGCGGGCGAAGTTTTTACCGGTTTTCATCCCGTGGGCAACCAGTTCATTGAACAGTAGCTTGCCGGTAGCCAGGTCAAATACCCAAAGGCGTGGTTTGGTGGAGACCAGGGAATAATCAATCAATGTCAGGTTACGTGCGGGTGTCATGCCTTCGCTTAAGGCGCAATCCAGCGCCGAGAGAGCCATAGCAATCACCTTGGGATTTGCGCTGGGCGCGGCGCGGGACATTTTATTCAGTAACTGCAAATAGGAATCGCCGGTTCCGGGCAAGGCGCTTTTAAACGGGTTAATCCCGGCGCGATAATTCGGGTTTTCCGGAGAAACAGTTTGTTGGTTATTAATAGACGCATTGGCTATTAAAGGAATGCTGAAGCAAGCCGTTAAAATAAAGGCTATGAGTGTTCGATAACGCATGTAAAACCCCAGGTGCCGGGAGGGTGAACGATGTAGCGACCTTGCTGGTGTTTATTGTGTTATGAGATATAACAAGGATTTTTTATCGGCAAAAACCGTAAGTCCGAATGCTAGCACTGCCTTTGGGGTAGGGCAAATAACAAAAGATCCATAAAAAGTCGTTTTCTATAGATTTATTAGCTATTTTTTAACCAACAATTTGGGGTTTTTCATTGTCAGTTGTAATAACGATATGAAAGTGAGCGTGCAGGAGCGCTGATGTATGGAGTTATTTCGGTGTGCGGTATGGGGGAAGGTTTGGATAGGGGTGGTGTTATTGATGGTTCTGGGAGGCTCGGCCCAGGCCGCACGCGATAGCGAGGTTAAGGCGAAACTTCCGTATGCGGAATTGATGGCGCAGGAAATAGAGGCGCGCATTGTCGCATTACAGTTGGCTTATGAAGGTGCTGATTCGAAGAGTATTCATTTTTTGAACCAGGCAGTGGCCGGTTTTTACCAGCAACGGCAATACCGCCCGGCCTGGAATAACAAAGCACGCTTAAGCGAGTTGATCTACGAACTGGAATCCCTTACCGATGATGGCCTTAACCCGGACGATTACCAGGTCGCGCAATTGCGCAATGCGTTGCCATTGATAGGAGAGGAATCCACTGGGTTATTGGGCATGCGCGTCGATGACGAGCTGCGTGCAACTACCGCTTATCTGCGCGCGCTTTACCACCTCTTTAACGGTAAGGTTGATCCCGCAGGGTTGGACCCACAATGGAATTTTGAATTGGAGGATTTGGCGCTGGCCAGTATCGGTGTGGAAATGATCGATATCATGGATAGCGGCAGCATCCATGACCTTTTCGCCAAGACTCGACCGCAGCATCCTATTTACCGCAGCCTTGTCGCCGGTTTAGCGCATTACCGCCAATTGGAAGCGTCCGGGGGATGGCCGTCATTGCCCGCAGGCCCGACCCTCAAACCCTGCATGGTTGACCCGCAAGTTGCCATTTTGCGTGAACGCTTGCGCGTGACCGGCGAATATATCGATCCGCAATTAACGCCCGACGAAACCCGCGCACTGATTGAAAAATGCCAGGCAGGCAAAAAATCATCTTCTATAGCGGCGTCTGTGGTTAGCAATCCTGCCCAGGTTGCGAGTGAAGGTGCGTCATCATCCGTTGCGCAGTCATCATCTGCTGCGGAAGTGATTGCCGCGGCGTCATCCTCTGCTGTACCGGTAAATCCCGCCGAAGTGTTTGATGAATATCTGGTGGAGGCGGTAAAGCAATTCCAACGCGATCAATATCTGGAAGTGGACGGCGCAATAGGCCCGGCGACCCGCGCCACGTTAAATATTTCAGCGCGCGCGCGGGTGGATCAAATCCGCGTAAACCTGGATCGGGCCCGCTGGTTATTACACAACATTCCGCCAGAAATGGTGTTGGTGGATGTGGCAGGTTTTAAGGTTACCTATTTCAAAGCCAACCAACCTATCTGGCGTTCGCGGGTGCAGGTGGGAATGTCTTATCGCACCAGTCCGATTTTTAAATCGGAAGTGAATTACATAACCCTTAACCCGACCTGGACAGTTCCACCGACGATTTTGCGTAAGGATGTTTTGCCGAAAGTGCGCAAGGATTTAAATTATTTACGCGAAAACAAAATTCGCGTACTGGATAGCAACGGCAAAGTATTGGACCCTGCTACAATTGATTGGTATAGGCCGGGCAATGTCACCTTGCGCCAGGATGCGGGCCCGCACTCTGCCCTCGGTAAAGCGGTAATCCGTTTCCCCAATACACATGCGGTATATCTGCACGATACGCCACACCAAAAACTATTCAACAAAAGCCAGCGCGCATTCAGTTCGGGTTGCATTCGTGTGGAGCGCGCCCTCGAGTTGGTGGAATTACTGTTAGCGGAAACCCCGGGTTGGGATAAGGCCGCAATCAACCAGGCGCTTGATGCCGGCAAAACCAGAAACGTTACCTTGGCCAAACGGGTGCCGATCCTGCTCGCCTATTGGACAGTGGATGCTATCAGCGAAAACAGGATCGCGTTTAAGCCCGACATATATGCGCGCGATGCCGCGGTATTGGCTGCGCTGGATGAGCGGAAATAAAATCACAAAGAATGAAGCGCATAACATAATTCTTACGCAGGCACAGACAAACCTGAACAACAGTAAACAAGCTTCCTATTGTCTGTGCTTGCGAAATAACGCATCAGCTGCCCGTAACCGGCAACCAAATCTCGATATCACCTCTGCCCGTTTGCGGATCAAACCTCTCGCCATAACGCTCAAAAAAATGCAGGGCATTTTCCGGGGCAGTTGCATGGCGATATGTTGACTGCGGTAACCATTGATCGAATGCGAAACCAATAGTGTCCCTGATGTGATTGACATCGCCGTTATGGGTAAACACCGCGTAGGTTTGGGATGGGATAATAAACGGACTGAAAATCTCGGGTAGGCCGGTAAAATCCCATACGCTGCAACCCGCCATGTAATAGTACTCGTTGTCCCGCAAATGAATGCATACCCCATAATCAGCCCGACCGTTGCGCTGCGGGATTTGATCCCCGCAGGCAATTAACTGGTGCCAGAGTTGCGGTATTTTTTGTGCGGCGTATTCATCCAGCGGCTCGCGTAAGCCGGCAATTAATAACGGCCCGGCTTGCTCGATACGCGGTTGCCCGCAACTGTTGCCAATATCAGCCAAAGTGTTGTTGGAAACGTTCATCTTTTGTTGAATCCAGTTCGCGGACAGGGCGGATTTCAATAGTGCCGATACGTGCTGGCGGAATTTTGCTGGCCAGTTGTATGGCTTCGTTTAAATCGCGCGCATCCAATAAATAAAAACCGGCCAATTGCTCTTTGGTTTCAGCAAACGGGCCGTCGGTGATGATAGGTTTGCCATCGCGAATGCGTAAACTGGTTGCTGTCGTTGATGGGTACAACGCATTACCGTCAATCATTTTCCCGGTTTCGCGCAGGCTTTGGCCGCAAGCTTCGCATTCACTGTTCAGTGCTTTCCACTCGTTCGAAGTCATGTTGTTGATGATGTTCTCATCATAAAAAACCATACATAAATATTTCATTGTAATCCTCAACAATCGCAGTGGAATTAAAGCCAGCGCTTGCGCCGGCTCATCAAAAATTACTGTTGTACATGTGACGGTTCCATGAACATAAGTTCCCAATTATGGCCGTCCAAATCTTCAAAGCCGTGGTAATACATAAAACCATGGTCAACCGGCTCCGCCGGTGCCGCCCTACCGCCAGCTGCAATCGCTTTTTTTACCATCTCATCCACGTGCGCCCGGCTTTCACACGAAAGGCAAATCAATACTTCCTTGGTGGTATGGCCATCCGCAACCGCTTTTGGGGTAAATGTTTTAAAGAAAGGTTCAGTTAATAGCATGGAATAAATCGTATCGCTAATAACCATGCAAGCCGCGTTTTGGTCGGTAAATTGCGGGTTAAAACTGTAACCCAGTTGTGAAAAAAATACTTTGGATTTTTCGAGGTCTTTAACCGGTAAATTAATAAATACTTGAGTTGCCATCATTTCCTCCTGGCTGAAAATTATTCGTAACGGACAATTGTTTTGAAGCCGCCATAGGCCATACGCTTGAAATCAAACGGCGGATTTTCTTTATCGCACATATCATTCAGGCGCGGATCGGCCATAACCAGCGCATTAATGCGGTCGCGTTCTTCGCGTGAGGGATAAATGATCCAGGCGATAATTACGGTTTCGTTATCTTTGCAGCCCGCCGCTGTACGAAAGGACGTCATATCCTGGATTTCCAAGTCATCACCGACACATTCCCAGTAAGCAATAGCGCCGTGTTCTTTCCAAACCGAGCCCGCTTTGCTGGCCATTTTTTGGTATTCAGGAAGCTTTTCGGGGGCAATAGGAAGTAAAAAACCATCAACGTAATGAGTCATAACCTATCTCCTTCTGTAAATTAAACATTCAATAAAAGCGGATTAATGTGCTGCATCGCTCCCCGGTATGGGTTATTGGCAGCTTTCACAAATTAGTCGTACTGTATTCGAGGAATTCGACAGGAGTGAGTAAAAACTTTTGCAAAGTCTTCTGAAAGGGTGAAAATGGCTTTGTCGTCAATAACTTATCGGAACCGTGTATCCATGGATGGCATTTGTGCGGTGGAAGGTAATACTTGTTCGGTCGAGCGTGATGCCATTCAACTTTCCATTCCCTGGTTGACCAAAACCAATGTCGCGTGGGATGCCAAGGGTGTGGGGATTTGTTACTGTTAACCGATTATTGATCCACATTGGGCTTGAGCGATATTTATGCATCAACACGAAACACTCCTCCATGCAATTTATTACCTGCTTGCCGCTACTATCGCTGTGCCATTGTTCAGGCGCCTCGGTTTGGGGGCAATCCTTGGTTACCTGGTTGCGGGGGCGATTATCGGTCCCTATGAATTGGGCTTGATATACCAACCGGAAGCGGCTTTCCAGTTTTCAGAATTGGGAGTCGTGTTGCTGCTGTTTGTCATTGGCCTGGAGTTAAACCCGCAACAGCTATGGAAAATGCGATTGGATGTCGGCGTACTCGGCAGCGCGCAAATGTTGTTGACCGCATTTACCATTACCGGATTACTCACGATATTTCTGGATTTATCCTGGCAGCAGGGTTTTATGATCGGCCTTGCACTCGGGCTGTCGTCAACAGCCTTTGCTGTGCCGTTAATGGAAGAACATAAAATTATGGGCTTGCCGATTGGCCGTAAAGGTTTTTCCATTTTGTTATTGCAAGACCTCGCTGTCATTCCCATTTTGTTGTTGCTTGCCAGTTGGTCGCCCGCTGCACATGCAAATGAATCTGTGCCCTGGTGGGTCGGGCTTTTTACCGTTGTATTTTTATTATTGGCCGGCGCCAGGATTTTTAATCCGTTGCTGCAAATTGTTGCCAAATACGGCAGTCGGGAAATCCTTACGGCGGCGGGTTTGCTAATTGTGCTGAGCGTTGCCTACCTGATGCAAATGGTGGGATTTTCGATGAGTATGGGGGCATTCCTGGCGGGCATGTTATTGGCACAATCCAGTTTTCGCCATCAATTGGCCGCCGATATTGAGCCCTTCAAGGGATTGTTGCTGGGATTATTTTTTATCGCGGTAGGGATGTCATTGAACCTGCGCTTGCTCTTTGCCGAGCCGTTACTCATCTTGGCACTTGCATTAACCTTAATGCTGGTGAAAATCCTTGTGGTTGCAATTATTTTGCGTATCCGCAAATTTCCGATACAGGAAGGCCTGCTGGTGGGAACCATGCTTGCACAAGGTGGTGAATTTGCATTTGTTGTTATGGCGACGGCGGAACAGACCGCTTTTATTCCCAAAGACCTTGGTAATTATGTGGTTCTGGTTGTTGGTATTTCCATGGCATTAACCAGCCCGTTGGTTATGCTGCATGAATGGATTACGCACAAACGCACCCTACAGGAGAGAGCCCGGCAGGAAGCACAACAAATGGAAAGCTCACTTAATGAGTTAAACGATGAGGAAGAGCACAAAGCGGAAGTTATCATTGCCGGCTTCGGCCGTTTCGGCCAAATTATTGGCCGTATCCTTACCGCCTGCAATATTCCGTTTAATGCGCTGGACAAAAATCCGGAACATATAGAATTTTTAAAAAATTACGGCGTAAAAAGCTATTACGGTGATGCTACTCGCATTGAATTGCTGGAAGCCGCCGGTATTCGCGACGCAAAAGTTGTAATTATCGCGTTGATAAATATAGAAGCCTCGCTTGCCATTACTAAATTGGTAAAAACCCAGTTCCCGCATATCACCTTAATTGTACGTGCCCGCGACCGCGCGCACGCTTACCAATTGGCGGAGTTGGGTGTGGAAAATCCTATTCGCGAAATCTACGAATCCAGTCTCAGTGCCGCTATGCGTACTTTAACGGAGATAGGTTACACTGAAGGCCAGTCCCATCGCGCCATTGATATTTTCCGCGAACACGACCAAAGCTTGCTCCACCAGGCAATTGCGATGAGTAAAGATCCAAAGGAGCTGGCATTGCTGGTGAAGCAAAGCCGGAAGGAATTAAAAGATTTATTTAGTAAAGATATCCAGCTATAGGTATCGCGGTAATGCGAACGGGATTCGGGTAGGTGCAAACCCGATCCATTGAAGGCAATTAATTTAACATCAATTTTATTTGGGGTTGATATGGATATGCTCTTGTATTTCGCTGCTGGCCTTACCGTTGCCCTGGGTATGGCCCATTCATTCCTGGGCGAGAAGTATATCCTTATACGCCTGTTTCGCCGCGATAATCTGCCGAAGATATTTGGCAGTACGGATTTCACCGTCCGTACCCTACGCTTTGCCTGGCATATTACGACAGTGGGATGGATTGGGTTTGCGGCGCTGCTTTTGCACGCGGGGCGTGGGGACCTTACCCTTGCCGGTACCTTGCGCATTATTGGTGTGACTTGCGTAGTTTCCGGTTTATTACCGCTCATTTTTACGCGCGGCAGGCATTTATCCTGGGTGGTATTTTTTGTTATCGGTGGTATCGCCTTATGGGCCGGCAATCATTCAATATAGAAAATAATCATGTAAAAATGTTGACTGATTATTTAATTAGCCTGGTGGTAATGCTTTTCAATTCTTATTAATAGGAGATGGATATGAAAAATATCGGTAGCTGCCATTGCGGCAATATTCGTTTTGAAGTGGAGGGAACTATTGATTCGGGGCTTTCATGCAATTGTTCCATTTGCCAACGCAAGGGGTCGTTGTTGTGGTTCGCGCCTTTTAGTGCGTTCAAATTGCTGACTTCCGGCGAGAATATTGGCACCTACACCTTTAACAAGCATGTAATTCACCACAAGTTTTGCCAGGTTTGCGGTGTCAGTCCATATGCTGAGGGCACTGATCCGGCGGGCAATAAAATTGCGGCAATTAATATTCGATGCATTGAAGACATCGATTTGGATGCAATTCCTATTCACGAATTTAATGGTCGCGATGCGTGATTATCCAATAGGTGAAGTTTGCCGCGCAGAAAGCGAATTTCCGGTTCCTGTGTGGTAAGTGAAATAGCATTTGTATAGGCAATTTTAGCAGCTTCGATCTGACCTAACCGGGTAAGGAATTCGGCGCGTGCCGCATGCAGCAAGTGATAATCCTTCAATTGGTTGCGTGCGACCAGGTTATCCAATAGCGCCAGGCCTTGCGTCGGGCCATCGCGATGAGCAATGGCCACCGCACGGTTGAGTTCAATTACCGGCGATGGATTGCGTACTAATAACAAATCGTAGAAAGCGCAAATTTCCGCCCAGTCAGTTTCCGCGAAACTCGGTGCTTCAGCATGGAGTGCCGCTATCGCGGCTTGCAGGCAATACACATCGGCATTGCCGCTTGCAAGTGCGCGCTGGATTAAAATCGAACCTTCATGGATTTGATTGCGGCTCCACAGGCTGCGATCCTGGTCCTCAAGGCGAATTAAATCGCCATTGCCATCTATGCGCGCGTGACGACGCGAATCCTGAATAAGCATTAATGCCAATAAACCCAGCACTTCGGCTTCCGGCAATAAATGTGCAAGCAGTCTGCCCAGGCGAATCGCTTCTTGCGCGAGTTCCTGGCGGATTAATTCCGTGCCGGACGATGCCGAGTAACCCTCATTGAATACCAGGTAAATTACATGCAGCACTGCGTCCAGGCGTGCGGGTAATTCACTGCGCGCAGGAATTTCATAAGGTATTTTGGCATCACGGATTTTATTTTTTGCGCGCACTATGCGTTGTGCGAGTGTGCTTGGTGTGGTGAGGAAGGCGCGCGCAATGGCCTCGGTTGTGAGTCCGCAAACTTCGCGTAGCGTCAGTGCCATTTGCGCTTCGGGGGCCAGCCCCGGGTGGCAACATGTGAATATCAGGCGCAACTGGTCATCCTCAATGTGGGTATCGACCAAATCATCTTCACTTGTGTGCAATTCTTCTTCAAGTTTTTCAGCTACCTCTTCCCATGAGGTATTCATGCGTGCGCGTTTGCGAATTTGATCTATGGCTTTGAAGCGTCCGGCGGATACCAGCCATGCGCGTGGATTGTGCGGTACACCTTCGTGCGGCCATTGATGCAGCGCGGCGGTAAAAGCCTCTTGCAATGCTTCTTCGGCGAGGTCGAAATCCTTTAACAAGCGAATCAGTGTAGCGAGTACGCGGCGTGATTCACTGCGGTAGATGCTATTGATCAGGGCCTCTATGCTGGCTGGCATAACAATTCTTCACTTTTCAGGTAAGTTTTTAGTTAACGGGTTTAACAGTTTCCAGCTTTTTACCCCCTCGTGAAAAAAACCACATTCTTCATAGGCGCGCTGGATAATCTTTTTTTGTTCCAGTATGGCTATACCTTTTTCCAAGGCAGTGAATATTTCTTCTCCTTGCGGATGTTTTTTGCTGACAGGCCAATGGCGGCTACCCGGCAAGGCGACTTTTATACCGGGGATGGGGACAAGTTCCACATTCTCTACTTGCACCTTCATGCCGGGATTGCTTTGAAAAGGCGCTAGGGTTATATCGGCCCGCCCGGCGACCACCATGCGCACCAATTGTACCCAATAAGTAGAATAATAAATGCGGGTTATCCCCAAGGATTTCAGCGCTTGTATATCCGGTTTCCAATGATTGTTGGATGCAGCGCTGAGCTGGCTTATTTTTTCGAGGTTATTCGCGCTAAGTGCGCGGTTGTTATCCTGGCGGGTGTAAAGCCCCACAACAAAATCACCTTCGCTCACTATAGCTGGCGTTCTAAATAAAAAATCGGAGTAGGGCTTTATGTCATCTTGCCACATGAGTGCACCGGAAATCGGAACTCGCCCATCAATCAACAATTTTAAAATACGCAAATAACTATTTTCCGGGCGCAGTACCACTTTGCCGGAAAAGCCACCCAGATGCAGTGCCTGTTGCAATAACACCAGCTCAATCACATCACGCCTGGCGCCAGGCCCGCCAAAATATTCAATGCTGATCGGGTCGCGCTCACCGACGAATAAATGGTAATCCGCAATGATGTCTTCATTAACCGCAGCGGTAATTGTATTACCTGCGAGGGAAAGACAGGTTACTAACGATCCAAGAATAACACTGCATATTTTTGCAAAAAGTTTCAATAATATCTCCTTGGGGAAACAATGCCTCCCGCTCCTTGCACAAAAGATTATAAATCGGATCCCGGATTTGCCTGCTTTGGTAATTTGGGTAAGCATACCCATTCAGTGATAATTATTTAACCGTTTTACACGACATGTTGCTATTGGGCAAATTTTATGAAATGAGTGAATCAAAGAAGTGGGACTTGGGGGGAAATATAAAGCTAAGGGAGTTAGCAGGCATTTATCTATGGAGAAAATATAGGGCGGATCGCTTGGATCCGCCTCGCAGTTTATTATTTTGGCTTTACCCTCACCAATAATTGTTGCAACGCAATAAAACAGAACAGCAACAAACCGATCACGATCTTGGTCCACCAACTGCTGAGTGTTCCATCAAATGAAATGTAGGTTTGCACTACGCCCATAATCAATACGCCCATGAGCGTGCCGAACATGTAGCCGTAACCGCCGGTCAATAATGTTCCGCCGATTACGACGGCGGCAATTGCATCCAGCTCCACGCCGACAGCGGCGAGTGAATAGCCTGAGAAAGTGTAGAAGGAATAGATAATGCCAGCGAGGGTGGCGAGGAATGCGCTAATTGCGTAAATGCGGATTGTGGTTGCGGCGAGGGGAATGCCCATAAGCGCAGCGGAGTTTGCATCGCCGCCTACGGCGTAAACGCGGCCGCCGAAGCGTGTGTAATGGGCGACGATCATCGCGGCAATTAATACCAGCAAGCAAATAATGGTTGAACTGCCGATCCAGGCATCGCCAAAAATTTCAAAACCGAAGGAAGATACCTGGTTGTAAAAATCATGTTCGATGGGAATGGATTCTTCACTGATAACGCTTGCCAATCCGCGCGCAAAAAACATACCTGCCAGGGTGACGATAAACGGCTGCATTTTATAGTAATGGATAATCGCGCCCATGATTGCACCAAATAGGGTTCCACCGATTAACACTACCGGAAATACCACCAGCGGATGCCAGTGGTATTTGCTGATCAACACACTGCACACCACACCGGTCAGGGCGATGACAGCGCCGACGGATAAATCGATACCGCCGGATAAAATGACGAAGGTCATGCCCACGGCGGCGATGATTAAAAAGGCGTTGTCGCTAAGCAAATTAAAGAAAACGCGCGCGCTGCCAAAACCTTCGAACTGCACAGAACCTGCACCAAATAACAAGAAAAACAGACTACAGGTGACGGCCAACGGAATAAATTTACGGTTAAGCACTTTTTGCCTCCTTGTTTGTTGCAGGGGCAGCTTTGCGGAATTTCAATTGCGCCAATTGCGTTTGGAATAGCGGCGACTGCAACAACAACACCAAAATAATCGCGCTGGCTTTAATGAGTAAATTAAATTTTGGCGGAATACCGCTGAGGATAATGGTGACTGTCAGTGTTTGGATAATGAGTGCACCGATAATGGCAAGAAGGATTGAAAAGCGTCCGCCCATTAACGATGCACCACCAATCACCACGGCGAGAATTGCGTCCAGCTCCAACCACAAGCCGGCATTATTGGCATCGGAACCGCGAATATCTGCGGCGGCAACCATGCCCGCGAGTGCCGCGCACAGTGCCGCTACGCAATACACACTCATTTTAATTGCCCTGGCATTCAGCCCCATGTAATGGCTGGCGGAGGGATTGGCTCCGACCGCTTCAATATACAAACCCAATGCGGTGCGGCGTGTCAGTAATTGCACGATGGTGAAAGTAATAATGACTAATACAACGGGGAAGGGGAGGCCAAGGAAATTGCCGGTGCCCAGGAATGCGAAACCGCTGTGGTCAAAGGTTACGATTTGGCCTTCGTTAATTAATTGCGCAATGCCGCGACCCGCTACCATTAAAATCAATGTGGCGACGATGGGTTGGATGCTCATATAACCCACGAGGAATCCATTCACAATCCCTGCGATTAAACCGGCAATCAATCCGGCACCAATAATTAGCGCGAGGTTATCAACGCCCCTGGTGATGTAATAGGCACTGACTGCACCGGCAATGGCCATAATGGAACCCACCGATAAATCCACACCGCCGGTAGCGATCACCAGGGACATACCAATCGCTAGCAAAGCGACGGGGGCCGCACGGTTAAGTACGTCGATCAAACTGCCGTAAAAACGGCCATCTTTAAATTCAATGTGGAAAAATTCCGGCGCGATTATCGCATTGATAACCAACAACACCAGCAAACCCGCGCAGGGCCACAAGTAACGGCGCAGGTGTTGGTTTTTACGAATATTCATAATATCTTTGCTCACGTTAATTCGCCGCAATCGCTTGCATAATGCGTTGCGGATTAATATCACTGCCTTCCAGTTCCGCCACTTTTTGGCGATCGCGTAAGACCAGGATGCGACTGCTGAATGCCACCAGCTCTTCCAGTTCCGATGAGGCTACAACCAACGCCAGCCCCTGATCGCATAATTTGCGAATCAAGCGAATGATTTCTGCATGGGCGCCTATATCAATACCGCGCGTGGGCTCATCCAGGATTAACAGCGATGGATTCGCTGCAAGCCAGCGGGCGAGGATAACCTTTTGCTGGTTGCCGCCACTTAATTGCTCAATCGGTTTTTCAATATCCGAGGTGGCAATGCTTAGTTCTTTTACATAGTGATTGGCGATTTCTTCCTGCTCTTTGCGCGATATAAATTTCCACCAACCCTGTTTAACCTGGCGGGCAAGGATCATATTTTCGCGAATGGAAAGCTGGCCGAGGATGCCGTCGTGTTTGCGGTCTTCCGGGCACAACCCCATGCCAGCGGCAATTGCATCGCGTGGTGAGTTGAAATTAACAACCTTGCCATTAAAGTTGATTGAACCGCAGTGTTTCTTATCGATACCGAATACCAGCCGGCATAATTCGGTGCGGCCGGAACCGAGCAAACCGGCGAGGCCAACAACTTCGCCCTTACATACCTGGATGTCGGTGGGCGATAAGGTGGCAGTGCGACCAATGCCTTGCGCATTTAATAATGCCTCGCCGCATTCCGGATTGATGGGTGGTTTGTGCTCGCCTAATGCCACCAATTCTTTTCCCAGCATATGGCCGATTAATTCCGCGCGCGGCAAATTAGCCGTTTCAAATTCCCCGACCAATTGCGCACTGCGCAATACCGTAATGCGATCAGAAACCGCGTAAACCTGGTCGAGAAAATGCGTTACAAAGACAATGCCGATACCCCGCGCTTTTAAATCACGCATAATGCGGAACAGCGATTGCACTTCATCGGCGTCAAGGCTTGCGGTGGGTTCGTCGAGGATTAATACCTTGGCTGACATATCCACACCGCGCGCAATGGCAATCAATTGTTGTACGGCGATAGAGTAGCTGGAGAGCGGTTGGGTTACGTCGATATCCAGGTCATAACCTTTTAATAAGGCCTGTGCGTCGCGATTCACTTTGCCCCAGTTGATCAAACCGAAACGACGCGGCTCGCGGCCGAGGTAAATATTCTGTGCGACGGTGAGATTGGGCAACAGGTTCACTTCCTGGTACACAGTGCTTATGCCCAATGCCTGGGCATCGCCGGTGTTGTTCGGGAATATCGGATGGCCTTCCAATAAAATATCGCCGCCGTCGCGTTGATAGACGCCGGTCATTACTTTAATGAGCGTGGATTTCCCGGCACCATTTTCGCCGAGCAACGCATGGATTTCGCCGGCACGCAAGGTGAAGTCCACGCCTTTCAGGGCGTGAACGCTGGGGAATATTTTATGGATTCCCTTGAGTTGTAATACGGGGGTGCTGGTCATAGTTGATTAATTCTGTTGGGAACTTCATAGCGCGTTTTCCAGCAGGGGCTTTTTTCATAAAGGCCCTGCCGGGCACAAGGTTGAATCGGAAATTATTTAACACCACGCTGGGTTAATTCAGCGGCGGCGTTCTCGGCGGTATAAACAGCGCCGCCCATGCGGATCCATTTATCGAATTCCTTTTTACCCGCGCGGTGTTCGTTAATCACATCAAACGCCGGACCGCCGAGGTGCGGGCTCAGTTCAACGGATACGTTAATCTCGCCGGCAACAATTGCTTTCAGCGCGTCATCCACGGCATCAACCGAAACGATAAAAATATCCTTACCCGGTTGCAAACCTGCTTCTTTTACCGCCTGGATTGCGCCCAACGCCATCTCGTCGTTATGGGCCCAAATTGCACAAATACCTTTGCCGCCGTTTTCGGCTTTCAGCATGGTTTCCATCACTTCCTTACCTTTCGCACGCGTAAATTCTGCGGTTTGGCTGCGCACAATTTTGGTTTCGGGAAATTTTGCAATGGTTTCATTAAAGCCTTTCATGCGGCCCAATGCCGCGCTGGAACCCACAGTGCCTTGCAGCTCCAGAATATTGCATTTACCCTGGGTTTTTTCGGTAAGCCAGTTGGCTGCGCGTTGGCCTTCCACTTCAAAATCCGGCGCGATGCGGGTGAGGTATAGGGAGTGGTCAGTTACAGAGACGTTGCGATCCAGGATAATGACAGGAATGCGTGCGCGTTTCGCTTCCATTAATACCGGTTGCCACCCGGTCTCAACGACTGGTGCAATTAAAATGGCATCCACCCGTTGCGCGATAAAACTGCGTACCGCTTTAATCTGGTTTTCCTGTTTTTGTTGCGCGTCGGAAAATTTCAATGTAATACCGCGCTTTTCCGCTTCCGCTTTTACCGATTCGGAAAAACTGGTGCGCCATCCGGATTCGGAGCCGACTTGTGCAAAACCAACGGTAATCGCATTTGCGGTAGCGCTGATGCCGATAGCAGCAGCGAGTGTCAGGGTTTTAAATAAACTTTTCATGGTCGTTCCTCGCGTAGGAAAAATTATTTTTAAAAGTGTTTAATTCATTGTTAATCGAATCTTTTATACCCACCCGCCATCAACAATAAAATGTTGCGCGGTGCATAAACGGCTGTCATCCGACGCCAGGAATAACGCCATAGCGCTAATGTCTTCCGGCATTACGGATTTTTTCAAGCACTGGTTTTCCAAAATATTCTTTGCTGATTTTTCTTTCGTCAGCATCGCCACCTGGCGATCAGTCATTACCCAGCCGGGCACCAGGGTGTTGACGCGGATATTATCGCCGCCCATATCGCGCGCCAGCCCGCGTGTCATACCTTCAATGGCCGCTTTGGAACTGGTGTAACCGGGCATACCGCCCTGGGTGGCGTACCAACTCATGGAGCCCAGGTTAATGATGGAGCCTCCACCCAATTCAAGCATATGTTCATACACTGCCTGCGCCGCAAAAAAAAGATGGCGCAGGTTTACCGCGAGGCGTTCGTTCCAATAATCCACGGTAACTTTGCGAAAATCGTGGCGAGTATCGTTGGCCGCGTTGTTGACCAATACATTGATCGGGCCGAGGTCGTTGTAAATCTGTTTGATAGTGGCTTGCAACTTGGGAATATTTAATAAATTGCACCGGTAATAACGCGGCGCGGTGGCAGCCCCCTGGCTTAATTGGTCCACCAGCCTATGTGCATCCTCATCGCGAATATCTATAAAACAGACCTGCGCGCCCTGGTAGCAAAAGGCTTCCACCAGGTTGGCGCCGATGCCGGATGCGCCGCCGGTAATCAATACAATTTTATTTTCCAAGCTTGGGTATTGGTTGGTGAGCGTCATTTTGCTTTCCGTCAATGTGAGTGGCCGGGAACAGCCGCACCGCGACAACCCACCAGGAAATCAAAATCGCAACCTTCATCAGCTTGCATGACATGTTCAATATAGAGCTGCAAATAACCACCGGTTTTTTTCGGCACTTTGCGCGCGCGCAGGTGGTCAAGCCGCAACCTTATTTCTTCCGCACTTACTTCGAGTTCCAGCAAACCGGCCTCTGTGTCCAGGCAAATCCAGTCGCCATCCTGCACAGCCGCGAGCGGGCCCAGTTCCTCCGCCTCCGGTGCGACATGCAGTACCACTGTGCCGAAGGCGGTGCCGCTCATGCGCGCATCGGAAATGCGTACCATATCGGTAACGCCCTGTTTTAACAATTTCGGCGGCAACCCCATGTTACCCACCTCGGGCATTCCGGGGTAACCCTTGGGACCGCAATTTTTTAATACCAGGACGTTGCTGGCATCCACATCCAATGAGTCGTCCATAATGCGTTCTTTGTAATGGTCAAAGCTTTCAAACACAATGGCGCGACCGCGATGCTTCATTAAGTGCGGTGAGGCGGCGCTTGGTTTTAACACTGCCCCGCGCGGGGCAAGGTTGCCGCGCAGGATGCAAATGCCGCCGCCGGCGCAGAGGGGGTTATCCAGGGTGCGGATCACTTCATCGTTGTAACAGGGCGCTTGCGAATTATTTTCCCACAGCGTTTTTCCATTTGCGGTTAAGCATTCTTTATTTAATAAACCTGTCTCGCCCAAGCGTTTTAATACGGCGGGCAAGCCTCCGGCATAATAAAAATCTTCCATTAAAAATTCGCCGGAAGGTTGCAGGTTTACCAACGTCGGAATTTGTTGGCCGTAGGTTTGCCAGTCGTCCAACGTTAATGGAATTTCCAGGCGCGCGGCTATGGCTTTCAAATGGATAACCGCATTGGTGGAACCGCCAATCGCTGCGATGGTGCGAATGGCATTAATGATGCTCGCGCGCGTAAGCAAGCGGGACATGCGCAAGTCTTCATTCACCATGGCGACGATGCGCATACCGGAGGCATAGGCAAGGGTTTTGCGGCGCGCATCCACGGCGGGAATCGCCGCATTCTGCGGTAGTGATAAACCGAGCGATTCAACCATACAAGCCATGGTGCTCGCGGTGCCCATGGTATTGCAGGTGCCGACGGAGCGGGACATATCCGCCTCTGCGTCCATAAACTCCTGCAGGGAGATCCGGCCGGCTTTGTAGTCCTCGCTCATGCGCCACACCAGGGTGCCGGAGCCGACATCCTTTCCCTTATGCTTGCCATTCAACATGGGGCCGCCGGTGACAACAATGGTGGGCAGGTCACAACTGGCGGCACCCATGACCAGCGCGGGGGTGGTTTTGTCGCAACCCGCTAGCAGCACAACGCCGTCAATCGGATTACCGCGAATGGACTCCTCCACATCCATCGCCGCGAGGTTGCGGGTCAGCATGGCGGTAGGGCGAAGGTTGGATTCGCCATTGGAAAATACCGGAAATTCAACCGGTACACCGCCAGCTTCCAGGATGCCGCGCCTGACACTTTCGGCCAGTTCACGGAAATGGCTGTTGCAGGGGGTAAGTTCCGACCAGGTATTGCAGATACCGATAACGGGTTTGCCCTGGAAGTGGTGCTCGGGAATGCCCTGGTTCTTCATCCAACTCCGGTACATGAAGCCGTTTTTGTCCTGGCTGCCGAACCATTCGGCACTGCGCAGGGATTTGGTTGGATACTTTGTCTTATTATCGCGGCTCATGACTGGCTACATCTGGATTGGCCATTATTATTAAAGTCATACAATATAGGTTTGTGCGGGGCTCGGGCAATGACCCAATAGTGCTTTTACGAATATTTGCCTGTTGTTACAGGCCTGACCGTAAACTTTTCACTGCTTAGCTTGATTTAATTGTATTATAATATCAATATAAATCAACCCCGACATTCCTGTCGGTACATAAGGTTTGCTCCTGGCGGGGCCAGGAATTAAGAGAGGTACAGATGCGTTTCCTGGTTAGATCCCTAATACTTGTTTGGGCTGTTGCTGTCGGTGCGACCCAGGCAGCTAACCCGATATTTCCCGATGTTTTTACCGCTGACCCGGCTGCGCTGGTTCATAAGGGAAAGGTATACCTATATGCCGGTCACGATGAGGCCAAGGACAATACCAAATTTTTTGAGATGCACGACTGGCTGGTCTGGTCTTCCGATGACATGGTGAACTGGGAGGCGCACGGCCCTTTGCTTAAGGTCAAAGACTTCAAATGGGCCAAGGGGGATGCCTGGGCGAGCCAGGTTATTGAGAAGGATGGCAAGTTCTATTGGTATATCACGGCGCGCCACAACGACACCAGGCCCGGTTTTGCGATAGGTGTGGCGGTGGGCGATAGTCCGCTCGGCCCGTTTAAGGATGCGCTTGGCAAGGCACTGATTACCAACGACATGACCACCGATACGCCCAATGATTGGGATGATATTGACCCATCGGTATTTATCGATGACGACGGCCAGGCTTATCTCTTTTGGGGTAATACCAAGCCGCGCTACGCCAAACTCAAGCCCAACATGGTTGAACTGGATGGACCCATCCAGGCTATTAAAGGTTTACCGGAATTTACCGAGGCAATCTGGGTGCACAAATACAAGGACAACTATTATTTGTCCTATGCGATGGGTTTTCCGGAAAAGCTGGGTTATGCAATGGCTAAACGTATTACCGGCCCTTGGGAATACCAGGGCATCCTGAATGAGGTGGCGGGAAATACCCCCACTAACCATCAGGCGATTATTGAATTCAACAACAGGCATTATTTTATTTATCACACCGGTGCGGGGCGCCCGGACGGTGGCCAGTATCGGCGTTCGGTGAGTATTGATGAGCTTTTCTATAATCCGGATGGCACAATCAAGCGCATCATCATGACGAGCGAAGGGGTAGTCGCAAATAAGGCTGCGGGCGCCGCCAAATGAGCGTGAAATAACGTAAAGCCATTTCCTGTCACTCCAAATTGATTGACACGGGATAGGCTTGCTGAGAATATATTGTCATACAATATTAATATCCTCTGATGAGTCAATATTAATACAAAGCATATTAATGTAGATAGAAGGTGAGTTCATGACCTCTTATGCCCTGGGGCTGGATTATGGTTCTGATTCTGTCAGGGCCTTGTTAGTGGATGCCCTTACCGGTCAGGAAGTGGCGAGCAACGTGGTCTATTACCCGCGTTGGAAAAAAGGCTTGTATTGCGTGCCCGCGAAAGACCAGTTCCGCCAACATCCACTGGATTACCTGGAAAGCCTTGAGCAAGTGGTGCAGGGGTTGTGGAAGCTGGTTCCGGCCGGTGCGGCGCAACAGGTTGTCGGCCTTAGTTTCGATACCACCGGCTCTACCCCGATTGCCGTGGATAGCGAAGGTGTTGCGCTCGCGCTGAAACCGGAATTTGCGGAAAACCCCAATGCCATGTTTGTGCTGTGGAAAGACCACACCGCAATCAAGGAGGCGCAGGAAATTACTGCTGCTGCAAATAATTCCGCAGAAAATTATTTGAAATACGAAGGCGGAATTTATTCCTCCGAATGGTTTTGGGCCAAAGCCCTGCATGTGTTACGTGAAGACGCGTCCGTCGCCCGGGCGGCTTACCTGTGGGTGGAACATTGCGACTGGATGTCCGCGGTGCTCACTGACACTACGCACCCGGGCAAATTGCGTATGGGGCGCTGTGCTACCGGCCACAAATTAATGTGGCACCAAAGCTGGGGCGGTTATCCGCCGAATGATTTTTTTGTGGGTATTGACCCATTGCTTAATGGCTTGCGCGATCGCTTGCCCGCTGAAACATTTACCTCGGACCAGGTATGCGGCGGCCTTACTGCCAAATGGGCCGACAAGCTCGGCCTGCCTGTTAATACGCCGGTAGGTTTCAGTGCTTTCGATTGCCATATGGGAGCGGTTGCCGCGAAAGTGCAACCCGGTGTGCTGACCAAAATCATGGGCACATCTACCTGCGATATTACCGTGGCGAATTACGCGGATGTGGGCAACAAATCCATTCGTGGCATTTGCGGCCAGGTTGATGGTTCGGTGCTGCCTGGCTTTGTCGGTTTGGAAGCGGGCCAATCTGCATTTGGCGATTTGTACGCGTGGTTCCGCAACCTGGTGAATTGGCCGGTGCAAAACCTGCTCGCCAGTTCTTCGTTGTTAGATGACGCCACCAAACAAAAGCTCATTGAAGAAATTGAAAACAATACCCTGGTTGCCTTGAGTGAGGCTGCAAGTGCATTGCCGGTGGCTGAAGCCACAATCACCGCATTGGATTGGGTAAATGGTCGCCGCACGCCGGATGCGGACCAAACCCTATCCATGGCCATTGCCGGATTAAAAATGGGCAGCGAAGCCCCGCATGTTTTCCGTGCGCTGGTGGAGGCAACAGCGTTTGGTGCGCGCGCCATTATCGAACGTTTTAAAGAAGAAGGTATTGCGGTTAATTCCGTTGTGGCGATTGGCGGTATTTCCAAGAAATCCGATTTCGTCATGCAAACCTGTGCTGATGTGTGGAATTGTCCGATTGAAGTCCTGGAAAGCGAGCAAAGCTGCGCCCTGGGTGCCGCTATTTTCGCAGCGGTATGTGGCGGGGTTTATCCCGGCGTTGCCGAAGCGCAAAAAGTTATGGCTTCCAGCGTATGCAAAACCTACACACCCAATGCGCAAGTGACCGCGATTTACGACAAGCGTTATCAACAATATCGCGCGTTGGGTAACTTTGTTGATGGAGGTGCGCGTTCATGAGTTATAGCGAATTAAAACGCGAAGTCTACGAAGCCAATATGGAATTGCAACGCCGCAACCTGGTGGTATATACCTGGGGCAATGTATCGCAAATTGATCGTAGCAAAGGCGTTATTGCGATTAAACCGAGCGGCGTGGCTTATGAGGTCATGACAGCAGACGACATCGTAATTGTCGATTTGGAAAATAACATTGTGGAAGGAAAAATGCGTCCTTCTTCCGATACCAAAACCCACACGCATTTATATCGCCACTTTGAAACGATTGGCGGTGTTACGCATACACACTCCACCTACGCGACTGCCTGGGCACAAACCCAGCAGGCTATTCCTTGCTATGGCACTACCCATGCGGACTACGCCTACGGTGAAATTCCCTGCACGGCGGTAATGACAGACGAGCAAATCGAACGCGATTACGAAGAAGAAACCGGGGTACAAATTACCGATTGCTTCAAAGATCGCAGCCCGAAAGAAGTACCTATGGTCATTGTCGCCGGCCACGCGCCTTTCACCTGGGGCAAAAATGGTGCCGATGCGGTATATCATGCGGTAATCCTGGAAGAAATTGCACGCATGGCGTACCTGACCAAAACCTTGCAACAAAACACCGCGCCGTTAAAACAAGGCATTGTGGATAAACATTATTTGCGCAAGCACGGAAAAAATGCTTATTACGGGCAGAAATGATTGAACAGCATCGTTGATGGGCACTGCTGCCCATCCGACGAAAGCACATTGTAGGTTGGGCAGCGATGCCCAACAATAAACGAAAAAAATTGAGGATAGATAAATGAAAATTTACGGCGATAAAGAAGTCTGGTTGGTTACCGGCTCACAACATCTGTATGGTCCAGGCGTATTAAAACAAGTCGCCGAGAACAGCCAGAAAATTGCGGCGGGTTTAACCGAATCGAATACTATTTCGATCAAAATCGTTGCGCAGGAAACGGTTAAGTCACCGGCGGAAATCCTCGCGGTTGCGCAAGCTGCCAACAGCAATCCGAACTGCGTCGGCCTGATCTTATGGATGCACACGTTCTCCCCCGCAAAAATGTGGATCGCGGGTTTGACCGCATTGAACAAACCCTACATGCATTTGCACACCCAATTTAATGCTGAATTGCCGTTTGCCGATATCAACATGCACTTTATGAACCTGAACCAAAGTGCGCACGGCGACCGCGAATTTGGCCATGTCAGCACACGCCTGCGCCAAGAGCGTAAAGTTGTAGTCGGCCATTGGGCAACTGCATCGGTACAACAGCAAATCGATAGCTGGTGCCGTGTTGCTATGGGCTGGCATGCGAGCCAGAATTTGAAAGTCGCGCGCTTCGGCGACAACATGCGCCAGGTTGCGGTAACGGATGGCGACAAAGTATCTGCACAAATCAAATTCGGTTACGAAGTGCATGCGTATGGTTTGGGCGACCTGCAAAAAGTTGTCGATGCGGTTACCGATGCGGAAGTTGCCGCGCAAATTGAAATTTACAAAAAAGAATACGATGTCAATCCCGCCATCTTTGATGACGACCATCAATTCGAAATGCTGAAAAACGAAGCGCGCCTGGAATTGGGTATGTTGAAATTCCTCACTGAAGGTGGCTTCGGGGCATTCACCAACTGTTTTGAAAATTTGACCGGCTTGACCAACTTGCCCGGCCTGGCAACGCAACGCTTGATGCAGCAAGGTTTTGGTTACGGCGGTGAGGGCGATTGGAAAACCGCAGCCATGGTGCATATTTGCAAGGTGATGTCCAAAGGCCGTGAAGGCGGTTCATCCTTTATGGAAGATTACACCTATCACTTCGGCGGTGTTGACCAGGTATTGGGTGCGCACATGCTGGAAGTTTGCCCTTCCATCGCTGCTGCGAAACCGAAACTGGAAGTCCACTTGCACACCATCGGTTGCCGCAACGACATCGCGCGGTTGATTTTCACCGGCAAAGCAGGCCCTGCATTGTGTATTTCATTGATTGATATAGGTACTCGTTTCCGTTTCATCATCAATGAAGTGGACACCGTAAACCCACCGCAAGAGTTACCGAAATTGCCAGTGGCAAAAGCCTTGTGGGAGCCGCGTCCCAACCTGGAAATTTCCGCTGCTGCCTGGATTCAAGCTGGCGGTGCGCACCACAGTGCCTACACCCAGGGTGTGACCGCCGATGAAATCGTGGATTACGCGGAAATGGCTGGTGTTGAGGCGTTGGTGATCGGTGCTGATACCACAGTACGCAATTTCAAAACCGAATTGCGCCACAACGCAGCTTATTATCATTTGAAAGACGGTGTTTAATCGCTTTCGTTAAGGCCACCGTTATGGTTAGTACAAGGACAGTGGCGAAAATTTTATGGCAGTGCCATGTATCGCCGGGTGTGGATCGCCCGGCATTGATGGCCTTGTAGTGTTTGCTATGGATATGACAGCAAGGGGAAAATTAAATGCGGTACATAATAAAGACGCTGGTTGTATGTTTGTTGGTAGTTATCTCTTCCTCCTGTTCCGTTAACCAAAAAAATGCGGCAAACAATATTGAAGATGCCTGCGCCAAGTTAATGCGGTTCAACACCAGTGAAAACAATCTAACGATAAAAAGCACAACTATAGTACCTGCCGGCCCTGTGCCGCCCGTTCCCTACCAACGCCCCTATGCGGGTAACCTGGCAAGCTATTGTCGGGTTGATGGTGTTATCGATGAGCGTATTGGTGAAGCGGGAAAACCCTACGCCATCGCGTTCGCTATTGCTATGCCGGAAAATTGGAATGGCCGTTTCATGATGCAGGGCGGCGGCGGATTAAACGGTGTTGTCGCCGCTCCGCTGGGAAGCAGCGCGGCCGGTGATGCCACTGCGTTGCAACGGGGCTTTGCGGTAGTCACCACTGATACTGGCCATCACAGCGACAAGGGATTTGATACCGGTTTTTTCAGTGACCAGGAAGCGGTGCTGAATTTTTTATATCAAGCGATCGGCAAGGTTGCTGTTACTGCAAAGCAAATTGTTGCCAGTTATTACGGGCGCGCGATTGAGCATTCCTATTACATGGGTTGTTCAACGGGCGGGCGCGAAGCCATGCTGATGTCGCAACGTTATCCGCGTTTATTTGATGGCATAGTCGCCGGCGCTCCGGCGATGCGTACCAGTTTTTCCAACCTCGCGGACAAGTGGGTGGCGGTCTCCCTGAATCAGGCCGCACCGAAGGATAGCCAGGGTAAACCCATAGCTGCGCGCGCGCTTTCATCGCAGGATCGGTCACTGGTGATGGATGCCTTATTAAAACGCTGTGACCTTGCAGATGGTGTTGCAGACAAAATGATTTCAAATGTACTCGGCTGCAAGTTCGACCCTATGGAAATTGCCTGCACCGGTAAATCAAAAAGTTCTTGTATCAGCCGTGAACTGGCGATGGCGATTAAAAAAGGCTTCGCCGGTCCGAAGGATTCGCGCGGTGTGCAGGTTTACCCCGGCTTCTGGTTTGATACCGGCATTGCCGATACGCAAGGCATTCCGGGTTTATTGAATCCCGGATTCCATCCGGTGATTGGAATGACGCAAACAACCGACATGGATGTTGATGACGAAGCTATAAAGGCGGCAACACCCGCTGCATTTGTCGGCGACACAGCCTATTGGACACTGCTGAATACTTTCTCGGGCCATGGTGGGAAATTAATTTTTTACCACGGTGTCAGCGATCCCTGGTTTTCCGCACAGGATACCGCGCGCTATTACGAACAATTGGTAAAGGATAATGGCGGCGAGGAAAAAGTGACGCAATGGAGCCGTTTGTTCCTCGTTCCCGGTATGGGACATTGTGGCGGGGGCTCCGCCGCATTGGATCACTTCGATATGATTGAACCCATCGTTAAATGGGTCGAGCAGGATAAAGCGCCCGAACAAATAAGGGTTACTGGCCAAGCTTTTCCCAATCGCAGTCGCCCCTTGTGCCCGTACCCGGGCTACGCCCATTACACAGGGACAGGCGACCCTGAAAAAGCGGAACATTTTATCTGTAAAGCGTCGGGCAAATGATTTTGTCGTGCCCTGTGCGCCCACCCATGGCTTTGGCGTAGGTAATAACCTGCTTTGGACGATGGTGGGACCGGGTGGCTGAACGGTATTTTTTTCGATTTGCCTGTTAATCTGTGCTCTAATTTCGCCTTAACCGGTAATTTTAATCGCAACCTGAGAGCACATGATGTACGACCATTACGAAGCACTGATTTTTGACATGGACGGTACCCTGGTCGATAGCGGCCAATTACACGAATTTGCATGGACTACTACGCTGAATAAGTACGGTATTCCCATTGATCGCCCATTTATGCGGTCCTTGGCCGGTGTCCCTACCAAAGGCACCATTAAAATCCTGCTGGATAAGTTTAACCTGGACGTTAAAGCCAGCCTGGATGAAATGAATGATTTTAAAGAGCAAGTTGTGCATGAAAATATGCACAACTATGTAAAACCCACTGCATTGCTTGAAGTGGCACAGCGTTACCACGGTATGAAGCCGATGGCGGTTGGAACCGGTGCTTACACCCGGGAAGCTGAAAATATTTTAAAAATCTGCGGGCTGGACAAATTCATCAGCACAGTGGTGGGCGCGGACCAGGTGCGACATCCGAAACCGGCACCGGATACTTTTTTACGTTGCGCGGAATTATTGGGTGTAGACCCAACCCAATGCGTCGTGTTTGAAGATTCACAGCTGGGATTACAGGCCGCCGAAACCGCCGGCATGGCTGGCATAGATGTTTTACTGGTACACGCGATACAAAATGATTATTTCCTGTAGTGATTAACAGGGTGCAATCGCGCCAAAAAATTCAGGATTATTTAGCAACAGGACTATTTAGCAAAAAGCAAACTGAAAAATTAAACCGTAAAAAACGGTGAGAGATAAAGGAAGCGGCAATTACTGTGCAAGTATGCCGCTTTTTTTAATGACAACATGAGGTCACAATAATAAATGCAAACACAACAACCATCCGCTCCCGATAAATTATCGATTACGGAAAAAATAGGATTTGGTGCCGGCGATATGGCGCTAAACGTGGTGATTTCGTCGATGATGTTAATCATCACGTTTTACTACACCGATATATTCGGCCTTTCGCCCATGGATATGGGGATTTTGTTTTTTACCGTAAAAGTCGTCGGCGCAGTGTCCGATTTGGTTATGGGCCAAATTACCGACCGCTTTACGTTTCTCCAGGGCCGTTATCGCCCATGGTTGCTCTGGTTGGCAATTCCCTATGCGGTGAGTGTGTTCTTTGTATTCACTACGCCTGGGTGGGAATACGATGCCAAATTAATTTGGGCCTATTCAACCTACATCATGATGACATTGATTACATCCGGTGTCGGCATTCCTTATATTTCGTTGCCAAGTGCGTTGACCAGCGACCCCAGGGAAAAATTATCCGCAAATGGCTATCGCCTTTTCCTCGCCAAAATCGGCGCCTTCATGGTAGCGATTGTTGTGCCTGTTGTTGCAGGTATGTGGGACGACAAAGCGCTGGGATACCAGGTTGCCATGGCCATTATGTCTGCCGTCGGCGCCATGATGTTTTTATTCTGCTATTTCAACACCACCGAGCGGGTTGTGCATGTAGTAGAACCGCAACCGCTTTGGAACCAATTCGTCCAGTTGTTAAAAAATGACCAGTGGCTAATCCTGGTTGCTGTTTGCATTACCGGTACCATTGGTTATGTTATTCGCGGTTCGGTCGCTATTTATTACGCGAAATATTATTTGGGTGGTGATGAAAAAATCGTATCTGCATTTTTATCCACCGGTGTTGCTGCGGCGATCCTTTCCATGGTGGCATCCACCTGGATCACCAAGTTTTATTGCAAGATTAATTTATTCCGTTATACCCAATTGCTCGTTGCCGGGCTCAGTGTGGCAATTTATGTCTTTGTCGGGCCGCAGGATGTCCTCCTCGCGTTTGTGCTGTATTTCCTTTTGTCGTTTGTGGTGGACCTCCATGCCCCTGTGTTCTGGTCGATTATTTCTGAAACCATCGACTACGGCCAGGTAAAAAACGGCAAGCGGGTATCGGGCTTTGCCTATGGCGGTATTTCAGTTGGGCAAAAAGCCGGTATGGGTATCGCGGGGTTGATGGTGGGGTGGTTATTAACCTATTTCCAATATGTGCCCAACGAGGCCCAATCGGATTTTTCAATGATGGGAATTGCATTGATGTTAACCATTATTCCCGGATTTTTTCATGCACTAATGGGTATGTTGATGTTTTGGTATCGCATAAACGATAGCTATTACATCGACCTGAAAAATGAAATGCGTGCGAATGGTTATATTGCGGAACATTGAAAACAGGCTGGGGCATAGCCTCACCCGAGCATCAAGAATTAAATAGAAATACCGGAGAGAATTGTGAGCCAACTATTAAAACCCTTAATCCCGCAGCGTGCTGATCCTTTCGTGTATAAGCATACCGATGGTTATTATTACTTCACCGCATCCGTTCCAAAATACGATCGCATTGAATTGCGTCGCGCAAAAACAATCGCGGAACTGGCGAACGCACCTACCGTTGATGCGTGGCACAAACCTGACTCCGGCCCCTACAGCGAACTGGTGTGGGCACCGGAAATCCATTTCAATAAAGATCCGCAATCTGGCGAATCTGCATGGTATGTCTATTTTGCGGCGGCACCCAGCCGCGAGATCAAACACCAATTATTCCAGCATCGCATGTATGCGATCCGCAATAAAAATGCGAATCCGCTGGAAGGGGCATGGGAATTTATGGGGCAAGTGGATTCCGGCATAGATACATTTTGTTTGGATGCAACAACCTTCACCCACAAGGGGGTGCTTTATTATGTCTGGGCACAAAAAGATATAAATATTGAAGGTAACTCCAATATTTATATCGCACCGATGAAAACGCCGTGGCAGTTGGCAAGTGAACCGGTAATGCTGACCAAGCCGGAATTTGACTGGGAAATCCGTGGTTTCCGGGTGAATGAAGGCCCTTCCATTGTGAAGCGAAACGGCAAGGTTTTCCTCAGTTATTCGGCCAGCGCCACCGACGAAAATTATGCGATGGGCTTGTTGTGGGTTGATGAAAATGCCGACCTGTTAAATCCCGCCAATTGGACCAAATCCACAGAGCCGGTGTTATGTTCGGATATACACAATAAAATTTTCGGCCCCGGCCACAATAGTTTTACCTACGCGGAGGATGGCGATACGGTGATGCTGGTTTACCACGCACGCACCTACACGGAAATTGAAGGCGATCCACTCTGGAACCCGGATCGCCACACCTTTGTTAAGCCCTTGCGTTGGGATGACAAAGGAATGCCTGTGTTTGGTAAGCCGTCGATGATTGACTGATTAACCGCATAGCCTGGAGCCCGCTGGAAGCAGCGGGTTTTCCTTTTTATGAGTTGATTAGGGGGCGCCAATAGTTGTTATACGTTGAAATTATGTTGCTTCGCTCGCGATGCCAATAAAAAACCCGCCGTTGGCGGGTTTTTTATCCGGGACTCTTATTAGAACGAGTAACGCACGCCCAATGCGTAAGTCCGCGCAAAAATAGATGAGCCGTTGTTGTACAGATATTCGTCGGTGTAATAACCCTGGTAAAGTTCATCAGTCAGGTTTGTTGCATCGAAAGTGACGACCATATTATCGGTGACATCGTAACTGAGCTGGAAATCCATGCTGGCTTCGGAATCGGACCAGACACCGTTCGGCATGGAGCAGCAATTGTTAGTGCCGGTTTTGAAATCCTCACGCCACACATAGGAAAGCCGCGCGTCAAAACTCGCCTTTTCGTAGGCCAATACCAGGCTGTAAGAGGTGTCGGATACGCCGAACATTGGATTGGTCACACGTTCGATAATCGCGTTGTTTTCATCGAAGACCGGATCGTAGGTTTCACCTTCCAGCCAGGTGAAACTTGCCTGCACGCCAAAACCATCGAGTAATTGCGGCAAATTGTCCGGGAAGTACACAAGCCCGAGTTCGATGCCGTTTAATTGGCCATTGGATGTATTGGATGGCAGGGTCAGGCGATATTTGCCAATCAGATCCGGATTAACATGATCCATAATTTCAATGTTAGTCACTGCGTTGGCCACGAAACCTTCAACATCGCGCCGGAACAATACGGTATAGAGCGAGCTGGATTCAGCGAAGTAGTATTCAAGCGACCAATCATAGTTTTGCGATTCGGCTGGTTTCAGGTTGGGATTGCCGCCGCTGGCGGTTCCGAATTCCAGTCCGGTGGTGGTGGGACGATAGGTGCGCGCCGGATTCAGGTCACCGTAGCCCGGACGGCGAATGGTTTCGCCGTAGGTAAAGCGAGTGATCAAATCGTCGGTCAGTGAATAGCGGATAACAAGGTTTTTCAGCGCACGGTTTTCATCGGCGTTGGCTTCAATCGGTTGCCAATCGGCACCATCGCCATCGGCGTCCTCAAAAAAATTCATGGTGGTATCAACGGTGACAAAGCGAACACCGACCTGGCCATCGAGCGGTTTGCCGAACAGGGTAAATTCGTAATCAGCTTGTAAATAGGCTGTTGTGGTTTCCTCGTTGATGTCAAACATACTGCTTGGCTGGTAGTTCGATCCGCCCAATTGGAAACCATAGAGCGCACGGATTTCATCGGCATGGGATAGTAAATAATTGCCATCGGCCGCCAACCATTGGTCCGGCACATAGGCTTCGCCTTCAAAGAAACCGGATTTACTGATATTCACCAGCCCGGGATAAAGGCTAAGGTCACAGCCCGTTGCAGATTTGCAGCCGCCGCTTTGGTCCTGGTATTTCGACTCCGCGCCGCGCTCATCGTAGCGCAAGCCAAAGCTGACTTGCTTGATGGCCCCCCAGTTTGTTTCGTAGTCGCCGTCGAATGTCCAGGTGGTGGCATCGCCATGGTCGGTGGGACCATTATCGTACGCAGTACTCATGCTCCACTCGGCGGGATTGGTTAAATCGCTCTCGTCAATGCCCGGTGTATTTTCATCATCAAGGAAGGCTACCAACGGCAGGCCTTTGTCGTAATTGAAATCGACTACCAGGCGGTCGCGGGTGGATTCGGTGCGCATGGCGAAGAAGCGGCCTTCGTAGTCGCTGGTTTGGTGGACGATTTCCGATTCCAGTTTCAAGCGATCATTTAGTTGCCATTTACCGCCCAGTGCATAGACCCAACTGTCCGTGTGGCCGCTGGAGCCATCGCCGCTGGTAAACATAAAGGCATTGTTGATGTAATTCTTTTTGATGACGTTAGTACCTTCGTACAACTCCGGGTTGCGGAAATGGCTGGCCCCGTTGGTATTGATGAAGGCTAATGAATTAAAAGATTGGTTGCGATAACCGTTATAGAAAGTTTCAAACAGGTATTCGGATTTATCGTCAGGCGCATATTGCAATGAAATATTTGCGGCGGGGCGCTCGCGCGCTCCGGTGAAATCGGTAAAGCCCATTGCATCGCGCAGCAAATAATATTCGGTGGCGACACCGTTTACATTCAGGGTCGAACCGGGAGCGGATGAGAGCCCTTTGCCTGTACCGGTGGTATAGCCCCCGTCACTGCTGCGAATCACCGCAAAGGTTTGCGCATTGTAGGGGTCGAGTGAGCCTATCCAGATATTTTCATCGCGGTAATTGGTTTCCGCGTAAGACAGGTTTACCAATGCACCGAATTCACCGGCACCGGTATCCCAGCGATTGCTGGCGAGCATACTGATGTTGGGGTCGGTTTTTTCCGAAGTGGATTGGTAAATCCCCCGCGCTGCCAGTACCACCTTGCTGCCATCGAAGTTAAACGGGCGGTGGGTTTTAATATCAATGTTACCGGCGATGCCGCCTTCGAGTTGGTCTGCGGCGCGCGTCTTATAGACATCGACGCGGTTCAACAAGCTGGCGGGGATATCGGCCAGCGCCACAGAGCGACCGGTCGAGGTAAAGATCTGGCGGCCGTTCACAGTGGTGGATACGTCTCCAAGCCCGCGGATAGTCACGCCATCCACTTCACCGCCGCCGCGTCCGGTTACCTGTACACCGGTTACGCGCTGCAATGCCTCCACTACGTTGTTATCGGGAAACTTGCCGATGTCTTCGGCCACGATGGCGTCGACGATTTGTACCTGGTCGCGCTTGATGTCCAATGCCTTCGTCAAGCTGCCGCGGATACCGGTAACCACTACTTCTTCAACTTCGTTGCGGGCCTCCGCACCATTGGTTTCCTGGGCATAAAGGGGTTGGTTGGATAAGGCTATCGCCAGGGTAATAGCGCTGCTAAGCGCGGAGCGTTGGAACATGGGTTGTCTCCCGTTTGATAGGTGCCTTGTGTCCCGACTGTACTTATAGCGAGTGATGGGCAATTTTCCCCCGGTCAACAAGGATGGTTTATATTTATCATTAAAATACAATACTATTGTATGATTATTTTGCTGTCAATAAATGAAAATGGCTTGGAAAATGTTTATTAATGCGACGTTTTGGCGGTAAACCGGCCTCTGCGTCCAGATAAAAAGAACGTGACACTATCAAATCAAAATATTATTGTATGACATATATGTGATATGCGACGATCAATGCCCAGGGAAAGGAGACAAAATACCAATAGGCCATCCGAATAAGTAATAACTACGCGAGAGGTTTACACACGATGAAATTCCAGCATTTAGCCCCGGCGCTCATTAGCGTCCTGATGCTCGCCGGCTGCGGTGGCGGTTCGGGTGGTAAAGGTGAGCTACCGGCTAACACTGTACCTGACAATGTGACGGTGGCTGATCCCACCGCCAATGCCGATGCAATTGCATTCAATGATATGGCGGTCCATGACCCGTCCATTATCAAGGCCAATGGGGCTTTTTATATATTCGGTTCCCATTTATCCGTTGCGAAATCGACCGATCTGATGGGGTGGACCCGGGTTGCCGAAGGTGTGGATGATGCCAATCCGCTCTTTAATACCTTCAGTTCGCAAATCGCTGAGGGTATTGATTGGGTCGGTGGTTACCAGGGTTCCTGGGCTGCCGATGTCATCCATTTAAACGATGGGAAGTATTACTTCTATTACAACCATTGCACCAATCCGGCGACGGGTAACTGCGATGCCCCCCGGTCTTATATTGGCGTGGCCGTTGCGGACAATATTGAAGGCCCATATGCGGACCTGGGCGTCTTCCTCCGTTCCGGTATGAACGCAGCAGAAATCGCCGCCGGTAAGGGACCGGAGGGGGTGGGCGCATACGATGGTGCAGTCCATCCCAATGTCATTGACCCCCATGTGTTTTACGACAAGGAAGGCAAATTATGGATGGTCTACGGCTCCTACTTCGGGGGGATTTATATCCTCGAACTGGATGAAGGTACCGCTAAGCCCAAGGCTGGCCAGGGCTATGGTACCCACTTGGCGGGCGGTGGTTTTGCCGCGATTGAGGGCACCTGGATAACCTACAGCCCGGAAAGTGATTATTACTATATGTTCAATTCCATTGCCGGCTTTGCGGCCGCGGATGGTTACAATATCCGCGTGTCCCGTTCCAGGAATCCTGCCGGCCCATACCTGGATGCCGCGGGTAACGACATGCTCAATGCCAGGAATAATACCGATACCCTCAGCAAGTACGGCGTCAAGCTCATGGGGGGCTTTAATTTCGTATCGGAAACGGGCGATGTGGCCGAGGGGTGGGGATACCTGTCACCCGGGCATAATTCGGTGTACTACGACGCGAATACCAAAAAATATTTTTTGGTAACCCATACGCGCTTTCCCAATCGCGGAGAGGAGCACTCGGTGCGAGTGCACGAATTATTTTTAAATGCCGATAACTGGTTCGTGGCTTCACCGCAGCGCTATGTGCCCATTGAAGGGATGAATGTTGTCGATGCGATAGATTTGGTTGGCGATTACCGGTTTATCAACCACGAACTGGATTCCAACACCACCGGTCACAATTCTGTTTACATTACCTTAAATGAAGATCGCACTATTACTGGTGAGGTTAGCGGCTATTACCGCCTGTCGGAGGGCGACAATAAGCGCATTACCCTGGTATTGGGCAGTGATACCTATGAAGGGGTTATGGCCTGGCAATGGGATAATGCGGCCAGGAAACTGGTACCCACATTTACTGCGCTTTCGTCCAAGGGGGCGGCTGCCTGGGGGGCGCAATTGGAAAAGCGCACCACGGCGCAGGTATTCAGCGCTATTGATGAGGCGATCACACTCCCGGCGGAAATTACCGATTCCCAGCTAACCGTGCCCCTGCGCGGGACTCGCGCAACCCGTATCACCTGGTCCAGTAGTAATCCGGCTGTCATCAACTTTAAAACGGACAAGAAAACCGGTTTGCAAACCGGGGTGGCGAAAGTTAACCGCCCCGGGGCCGAGGCGGGGGACCAGACCCTGACCTTGACCGCCACCATGGACCTGCGCGGCCAAACCTACACCAAGACGTTGGTGGTCAAGGTTCTGGCGTTGCGGGTAGTACCGGCAACGGCCCAATACAAATTTGAAGGCGACCTGGCGGATGCCAACGGCGCCTTTGCCGCAGGCACACCCACAGGGGATCGCATTACCAACACCGGCAGTGTCGCCTATGCGGCGGGATGGGACGGGCAAGCGCTGAGCCTGGACGGAACTAACGGCGTGCTCCTGCCCAATGGTTTGGTATCGAATTACGAATATACAGTCTCATTCTGGATCAGGCCCGAGGTATTAACAGGTTTCACCACCGCCTTCTTCGGGGCAGTGGATACTGAACAATGGCTGAGCCTGGTTCCCCAGGGCTGGAATGGCGGCACCATGTTATGGGGCCGGGTACCGCAATGGTATGACGGTATTACCGGTATGCTCATTCCCCAGGGGGAGTGGAGCCATGTAGTCTTCTCCATCAATAAAGGTGAAGCCAATGTCTACATCAATGGCGAGAAAAAACATACCGGCCAAAATGTAGGTGACCTTTTCTCCACTGCGCAGGGGATTTTTGCGCTGGGCGTCAATTATTGGGATATCCCCTTCAATGGTTTGATTGACGACCTGAAAATCTATAACCGTGTGTTGACACCTGAAGACGCCAGTGTGCTTGACCCAGGCACCAAGCCGCCTGCGGAAGTCCTGGCATTAGCGAAAGAAGCCTTGGGCCTCGGCGACATTTCCGCGCTCAAAGATGACCTGGATCTACCCCTTGCCGGCCCCTACACCACCTCGGTGAGTTGGAAATCGGCACAGCCGGCGGTTATTAGCGATATCGGTGTGGTAACCCAGCCGGGCGCCACGGAACCGGATGCGCAAGTAACCCTGGTGGCTACTATCAGTTACGGTGGTTTGACGGATACCCGGGAATTTATCGCCACGGTGAAGTCCAAGGCGCCGCCATTACCGCTCGCCGCCTTCTCCTTCGAGGAAAACCTGGATGAGGCAAACCATGCCGTTGCGCCCGGTGTGGTGGTGGGAGCCCGGGTCAATGAGGCAGGGGGGCAGGTCAGCTATATTGATGGGGTTGTGGGTAAGGCACTGGTACTGGACGGTCGCTCCGGTGTTGTGCTGCCGGACAACCTGATTAACGACCACAGTTACAGCATCTCGCTCTGGCTGAATTTGGCGGCAGGAACCCAATACACACCGGCTTTCTTCGGCTGGGCAACCGATAGCAGCTGGATCAGCGTGGTGCCCCGCGGCCCGGGTGATGCGCAAAACACTATGCTCTGGTCAGGCACCGCATGGTATGACGGCACCTTCAATGCAAAAATCCCCACGGCACAATGGAGCCACCTGGTGATGACGGTGGATGGCGGCAAGCTCACCACCTACCTCAATGGTATGCCGGCCTCGTCGATGGCGGGCTTCCCGGATGTATTTACACCTGCCGGGGATACCCATTTCGCACTGGGTGTTAACTATTGGGACAGCCCTTATAACGGCACCATTGATGAACTGAAAATTTATGACGAAGTGCTTTCCGCTGATGATGTCATGATCATTCATGCGGAAGGTAAAGTGGATTAATACCCTTGGTTGCCTCCTTGGTAGTTCATCGGTAACGCTTTATTTGCCCAAGGGATGGGCACCAGTTCCGGGTGATTTGGGCCTGTTGCCTTGGCATGAAAAAATAACTGTACATTAAGAGTATTAAAATATTATACTACAAATAGGTGTCAGGCTTTCCCAATGCCTGGCCTCTAACTCATGAGAGTCTCTGTTTGTTTTGTCAGGTTACCCTTTGTCGTTGGATGGTGTAACGCTGTTTGTTAACACCAGTCTTTAACCGCTATAGCACTTTTGCTGTAGCGGTTTTTTTTTATGGTTCCCCAGGAGAACTTGCGCCCAAGGATTTGGCCATCGGCCAATTTACGCCGTTTTATTATTTATAAGTAAACGATTGTTTACTGTTGACGGAGCGGTGTAAGAAGACTAGGATAAATTGTCTTACAATATGTCTTAATGGTTGGCTGAGAGTCCTCCTGATAACGACATCCATTGGCCAATAGAAAAGGCGAGACCTTTATAAAAGCTGGCATTAATAAGACAAAATAAAACGCACGAGTTTGATAATAACGATAGGTGTCAAGGTTTTTACCGCAAGGCGCTATCGCTCACGGGAGATACATATGTTCCAGAAAAAAACACTCAGTATTGCTGTGGCTATGGCTGCGGCTTTTGGTGCTTCCTTACCGGTATTTGCGCAGGGAGACCAGGTCGAAGAAATCGTCGTCACCGGTATTCGCGGCAGCTTGCAACAAGCGTTGGATGTAAAGCGCGATAACACGCAAATCGTCGATGCCATTGTTGCTGAAGACATCGGTAAGTTTCCTGATAACAATGTTGTTGAAGCCTTGCAGCGCGTTACCGGCGTACAAGTCACTAACCGTGGCTCGGGTGAAACCTCCGGTATTTCCATCCGCGGTTTGACCGACATTAATACCACGGTTAATGGCCGTAATATTTTCACAGCATCCGGCCTTTCCGTGGCCTTGCAAGATGTACCCGCAAGCCTGATTAAGCAGGTGGATGTTTATAAAACCCGTTCCGCCTCCCAAATTGAAAACGGCATCGCCGGGTCGGTTGATATCAAAACCCAACGCCCGTTTGATTTTGACGGCAGCAAAGTAGTAATAGCTGCGCGCGCTATCAACCAGGAGCAAGCCGACAAAACCGACCCTAACCTGAGCGCATTGGCAAGCAATCGCTGGGAAACGGGTTCAGGCGAATTTGGCGCCCTGGTTAACCTATCCTACGCGCGTACCAATTACCGTGACCAAAGCGTAACAGCCGGTGCCATGGTGCCATTTGCCACTGATAATCCGGTTGCCCCCTTTACTGCTTATGAGCGGGTATTTTTGGATCACGCTGGTGTAAGCGAAAACCCTATCTGGACCCCGGGATTGTTAAATGGCTTGCCGACTGCACCGGGTTCCACCTTGACCGTTAATGGTGAGGAGATGGAATACATCCTGGGTCGCGATGCCATTTTCTCCAGCGACTTTACCGGTAAGCGCGAACGTCCGGCGGCAAATATTTCGTTGCAATTTGCACCTAACGACAGTTCCGAATACACCTTTGAAACCTTCTACAACGGCTATCGCAATGAATCCTTTAATTCGTTGTTATTTACCTTTGCAGACTGGTGGGGTTCCTATGCCAATAGCCCGACTGCCGCGCAAGATGCCAATATCGTATTGTTTGAGGGGACCAATATCGTTAAGTCCCGCAGTGTGCGGGACAATTGGTCATTCACCAGTGGCGACCTGACCACTGGCAAGACTGACAGCTATGTTTATGCCTTGGGTGGCGACTGGGATATTTCCGACGCGTTTAATGTGAAATCCGAAGTGGTTTACCAGGAAAGCCGTTTCCAATCCGATTTCTTTGCAATGCGTTTTGAAAATGCGCGTTATGGCCTGAATGTGGATTTCAATGCGGGTGGCGGTATTCCTGCGTTTAGCTTCATCGACAACCCCGCAACCCCGCTCAACGAAGCGGACGTGGCCGATGTTGCCAACTGGCGCACGGCGCAGTTGTACGACAACGCCAATAAAAATGAAGGTGACGCGGTAACCTTTACCACCGATGCAACCTATAACCTGGATGCCGGCTTGTTTAAAAATATCAAATTTGGTGTGCGGGTAGACCAGCGCGGCGCCTCAGAGGCCCTCAGTCGCCAGGAAGCGTTCAACAATGCTATTCCTATCACTGCCGAGCTTGCCTATATCAACCACGGCTTCTTTGACGGCAACGCCGATATTCCCACTACTTGGGCAGTGGCTAATGGTCACTATATTCGCGCTAACGCCGGCGAATTCAGGACTGCATATAACCTGGAAAAACTGGATTTGGTGGAAAGCTTCAGCATCGACGAGTTAACCACTTCCGCCTATGTAACCACCCAATACGAAACTGAATTGGCGGGAAGGACGTTGGATGGTGAAATCGGCCTGCGTTACACCGGTTCCGAAACGGATATGGATTTTACCGACACCAGTTCGGCCGCGCGGACGGTATACAGCGACTCAGCGGATACCTCCAAAGTGTTGCCCAGTTTGTCTTTGCGCTATGGCTTGACCGATGATTTGTATGCGCGTTTAGCCTATACCGAAACCTTGCGTCGTCCCAATTTCGCTTCGTTGAATTCGCAAATTATTTACAACGAGGATGTAACCGGGATTGGTTATGGCACAGCAAGTGGCGGTAACCCGGATTTGAAACCCACCGAATCCAAAAACTACGATTTCTCCCTGGAATGGTATTTTGCTGACGCCAGTTCGATTTACGGCACCTTGTTCAAGCGCGAAATCGACGGTTTTGTTATTGACTTCCGTCGCCAGGTCCAGCACGAAACCCCAACCGGTGAAATGGGCACTTATGTGCTTAGCCAACCTTACAATGCGTCTAACGGTGACTTGAGTGGATTGGAACTGGGGGTCGTGTGGTTCCCGGACAACCTGCCTGCGGTTCTGGACGGTTTCGGGATCCAGGCAAGTTACACCGCATTGGATTCTTCGCAAACTACCCCGATTACCAACAGTGTGGGTGAAATTACCGGCTCCAAGGAAACCGATTTGTTCGGCGTCTCCGACGAGTCATACAGCGTTGTGCTGGCATATGACAAAGATAAGTTGGGTATGCGTTTATCTTACGCGTGGCGCAGTGCATTCCTTAACAACTATGAGGCTGCCCAATTTGCAAACCCATTGGAAATCTGGAGGAAACCGGAGTCTAGTATGGATTTGCAGATCAGTTATCAAGTTAATGACAACCTGTCTTTAACATTTGATGGCACCAACCTGACGGAAGAAATTTACCAAAGCTATTACGGTGAAAATGGTTCCACTACCAACAACTTCGGTTCGTCCCTCTACAGCCGTACCTTTGCCTTGGGTGCACGTTTGAATTTCTAAGCCATCGCAAAAAATATTCCGGAAGCGCAGTGCGCTTCCGGAATTATATTCACAGGGACGCCGTATGTAAGTTTCCTGGCATCAGCTCGCAATGTCCCATTACGATAATTAATAATCAAGGACCTTCTTATGTATCAGTTAATCATTCATTTTTTTAAAAAAATTCCCGCCATCTCAATGATGCTGTTGATCGGGATACACGCATCTGCCATCACCCTCTCCGGCACTACGGATATTCATGATCCTTCAACTATTGTGAAGGACGGAAATACCTATTGGACATTCGGCACCGGCGGCGGCGCCAATAATTTTCCGATAAACGCGCTTTATTCCACAGATTTGGTTAACTGGAAACGCGGCCCTTCGCCAATACCGGCGAATACCTACCCCGCCTGGATCAACAATAAGGTACCGGGGTTTGACGGTAATTTCTGGGCGCCGGATGTGATTGAAATGAATGGCAAGTTTTATTTGTATTACTCGGCATTTTCCGCAACCTCCGGAATGCGTTCAGCGATTGGTGTGATGGTAACCAATTCCCTGAACAATCCCAATTGGCAAGACCTGGGCATGGTCGTATCAACGGTCGATGAAGGCAACTTGAATGGACAACCGGTCAACGCGATAGATGCGGGGCTATACCGCGATGCGCAAAACAATGTGTGGATGGTTTACGGCTCTCACTATGCCGGTATTTTTGTTCGCCAAATAAATCCCAACACCGGTTTGCTAATGAACACTACGCGCTACCCGGTGGTTGGCAACAACTACGCATGGCATGAATTTGAAGCGGCGCAAGTAAAATACATTAACGGCTATTACTACATGTTTGTGAACCTGGGCGAGTGCTGCCAGGGCAACCAAAGTGATTACTACATAGTAACCGGTCGCTCCGCCAGCCCTACGGGGCCGTTTTTAGACAAGAACGGCAAAAATTTGTGGAACTATGGCGGCAGCACCGTGTTGATTTCCGATGGCAATTACATTGGCTCCGGCCACTTCGGTTACTTCTATAACAATGGCCAGCATCTCGCAAGCATCCATTATTACGACGGCACTACATCAACGGGCTGGCCTGCACGCCTGGATTTATTGCAAATGACATTCTCCAACGGCTGGCCGGTTTTCAATCGCAATTTCCCGGTTAAAACCGATAACAATGCACGCATCACCGGCACCTACCGGATTACACCGGTTCACAGCGGCAAATCACTGGATGTGGAAAATTGCGGTGTGGCAAACGGCACCAACCTGCGCCAATGGAGTTGGTTGAATAACAATTGCCAGAAATTTATTGTCACGCGTATTGACGATGTATGGCATCGTATCTCCCCGGTTAACGCGGCTGACAAAGCGTTCGATGTTGATTCCTTTTCCGTAGCCAATGGTGCCAATTTAATGCTCTGGGGTTTTGCCGGCTCGCATAACCAGCAATTCCGTTTTCAAGCCGCCGGATCAGGTCGCTATCGCATAGTGAACCGCAATAGCGAAAAATGTTTGGATATTGCCGCTGCGGCCACCGGCGATGGCGCCAATTTATATCAATGGCAATGTACAGCGAATAGCACCAACCAAATGTTTAGTTTACAAGCGCAATAGCGCCGCCAAAAAACTATTGGCGCGATGAAAGGGTTAACCTGCAATGGGCGGGTACCCTGGTTATATTCCCGTCACCATGGCGGGAATATTTTTTGGATTGATTTCCAAACGGTTAACAGACCAAAACCATTCAGGAATTTTTACGATGAAACTGGTTAATTCCCTGCGTATTCTGGCCCTGGGCCTGAGTTTGAATAGTTATGCCTCCCTGGCAGTGGAACTGGTTCCACTTTCTGACGTGCGGTTACTGGATGGTCCGTTTTTACACGCACAAAACACCAATAAAGAATATCTAATGGCGTTGGATGCCGAGAAATTACTGGCGCCTTTCCGGCGCGAAGCCGGCTTACCCTTCACGGCCACCTACGGCAACTGGGAATCGACCGGCCTTGATGGGCATATGGGTGGGCATTATGTTTCTGCGCTGGCGATAACCTATGCAGCAACGCGCGATAAACAGGTTTTGAAACGCCTGGATTATGTGCTTGGTGAATTAAAAAAATGCCAGGATAAGTTGGGCACGGGTTATATCGGTGGCATTCCCGACAGCAAAAAAATGTGGGATGAAATTGCGCGCGGCAACATACGCGCTGATAACTTCTCGACCAATGAACGCTGGGTTCCCTGGTACAACCTCCACAAAATGTATGCGGGCTTGCGCGATGCCTACCGTTATGCCGGTAATAAAGACGCAAGGAAAATGCTGGTTAAATTATCCGATTGGACCCTGGCGCTGACCAGGAATTTAACAGACGAACAAATGCAGTCCATGTTGCGTACCGAACATGGGGGCATGAACGAAGTATTTGTCGATGTAGCGGAGATGACTGGCGATAAAAAATACCTGGAACTTGCGAAAGCCTTTTCTCACCAGGCCATTTTGCAGCCACTGGAACAGCAGCAGGATAAGTTAACCGGTTTGCACGCCAATACCCAGATTCCCAAAGTCATTGGCTTTAAGCGCTATGCGGAAGCGACCAACAATCGGGAGTGGAATCGCGCCGCCGAATTTTTTTGGCAAACAGTCGTGGATAAACGCTCGGTCGCTATTGGTGGCAACAGCGTAAAGGAACACTTCCATGACCGCGAGGATTTCTCCCCGATGGTGAATGAAGTGGAAGGGCCGGAGACCTGCAATACCTACAACATGCTCAAACTCACCGAATTATTGTATTTGTCGTCCGCGGCAAAGACAGCGGCGCCGAACATAAAATATGCCGATTATTACGAGCGCGCGCTTTACAACCATATATTGTCTTCACAACATCCCGCCACGGGCGGTTTTGTTTACTTCACACCTATGCGTCCCAATCATTATCGGGTTTACTCGCAAGTGGATAAAGGCATGTGGTGTTGTGTGGGCTCCGGCCTTGAAAGCCAATCCAAATACGCGGAATTTATTTATGCGCGTGATACGCACGGGAAAATACCGCTCATCTATATAAATCTCTTTGTATCTTCTTCAATGGAATGGAAGCAAAAAGGCATTGCGCTCACGCAAACTACGCAATTTCCCGACCAGGAAACCACACAAATCCACATCAATAAATCTGCGCGCTTCAGCTTGCGTATGCGATACCCGCATTGGGCAGAGACTGATACAGCGCGTATGGTAATTAATGGTCAAACGGTGCAAGTAAATGCCAAACCCGGCGAATATATTGTAGTGGAGCGCCGTTGGAAAAAAGGCGATAAGGTGGAATTGACCTTGCCTATGCACACACGGCTTGAACAAATGCCAGGCGGGGAAAACTATTACGCGGTATTGCATGGGCCCATAGTGCTCGCGGCTAAAACCAACCCTATAGCCGGCGAACAATTACATTATTTTGCGGATGACTCACGCATGGGACATATCGCCCACGGAGCTATGTGCCCGTTGGAAGCCGCACCTTTTCTGTTGGGGAACAGCGAGGAGTTTATCCGGAAATTAAAACCGGTGGCGGGCAAGGCACTGACATTCGATGCTTCCGGATTAATTAATGGCAAGCAAATGAAGCATGTGGAACTGCTGCCTTTTTTCCGTGTGCATGAGTCGCGTTACACAATTTATTGGCCCTACGCCACAGCAATGGATGTGGAAAAGGCGCGTACTGATGTTGCCATTAAAGAAAAGGCTCGTTTGGCGTTGCAAGTAAAAACCATTGACCAGGTTACGCCGGGTGAGCAACAACCGGAATCAGACCACTTTTACCAGGGCGAACAAAGTGAAACGGGAATTTATAACGGCCGGCATTGGCGCCACAGCCGCGCCTGGTTCAGTTACGAACTGAATGATAAACACCGGGAAGCCAAATTTTTACAGATCACATACGCCGGTGTCGATTCGGGGCGACGTTTTGCAATATATGTTAATGATCAATTGATTGCAGAAGTGAAATCCACTGGCAAGGCGGAAGAATTTTTTACCGAGTCTTATGCTATTCCCCCGGCCTTGGCCAGCCAATCAAATGGCAAGCTGCGGGTAAAATTTGTAGCGGTACCCGGTTCGATTGCCGGCGGGATTTATGGTGTAAGGCTTTTGCGGTCCGGTGAATCCATCTAGTTTTTTATCCAATAATGGCCAGGTAATTATTTTTTATCGGCCGGTGACGCCTGGTTGATCTTTTCATCAACAATGCATCCAGGTGTCATCAAACATTCACCGCATTTACACATATGGCTTTTAGAGTTTCGCTATCCGCAGGAAGCTTGTGGATACTTTAAAAACACCAAAGTGATAATTGTGTGTGCCCGTGTTTCCATCAAAAAGCGCTAGCGGCTTTTTGATGGTTTTTTTATGAAGTGTGTCGCCTGGCCATCAGGTCCGCAACCGGGTCTGCGGAATTTAATTTAGCGTCAATTAAATCCGCTTGGGCGCGTGTTTGATGCAGTAATGACATCAGCAGGCGCACGTCGTCGTATAAATCGCCGTGGGTTTCATTGCATAAACGTCGGCCCATTTCCTGGCTTAAACGCAGCAGCTCCGCTAATTCACGTGCGGTTTCAGCTTGTTCAGCTTTCAATTGTTGTCGCAGGATTTCTTCGCGGGTCATAGCATTACCTCCGTTAAAGCACCTTCCTTTCAGCGTTGCTTAAATGCTAGTCCTGATAAAGTGATTAAACAACGACAAAATGCTAATAACTCGCAGGTCCTATGATCAAAAAGTTATTAGCATTTAAATTTAATTTCATTCAATCACTTTTGGCGCTTGCTAACGTAAGTATCCAATTCTTTTTCATTCACTAACGGCCATGCTTCCTTGTCCCAATGGATTTCCAGGATTTTTAATTTCTGCAAATAATTGTCGGCGGTTTCATAGGCGTGGAGTACTAAATAATCCTTGCCGTCCCAGTGGTAGGCGCTGTTGTGACCCAAGCCAACCCACCGGTTATTGCCTTTAACCAGCAAACTTCCGCCGCCCTCATTCATGTCCTTACCTGTCCTGTCGAGATAGGGGCCGGTCACGCGTTTGGACCGCCCTACGACAAGATGATAAGTGGAATTGGCGCCTTTACAGCAAAGGCCCCAGGAAGCGAATAAATAATAGTAGCCATCTTTTTTAAAAATAAATGGCGCTTCAATTTCGCCGGGGCCTGCATGGGTGCTGATGTTAACCGGAGCTTGATCGCGCCTGGCAATGCTGTGCCATTCTTGCGGCTCGGCGGGACGAGTCCAGTCATCATTTAATTTGAAGATTTTTAATCCACTCCAGAAAGAGCCGAAGCTCATCCAGGCCTGGCCTTGTTCATCGACAATTACCGCCGGATCGATCGCATTCCACATATCGCGATTGGGTACGGATTGAATCACTATGCCTTTATCTTCCCAGCGATAGTTTGGCGATGTGGGATCAAGGGTTTTATTAACCGTAACGCCGATCGCTGAAGTGTTCTTACCAAAGGCGGATACCGAGTAATACAAATAAAACTGCTGGTCGCGCTGGACTATATCGGGTGCCCACAAGTGCCCGTTAAAACCCGGTGCGACATTTTTTGCCCAGGTGGGTTCGGTGGCAAAGGCCCTATCCGCGAACTTCCAGTTCACCCGGTCTTTGGAACTGTAAATCGTAATACCCGGGCCGGTACTGAACAGGTACCAGGTATCGCCTTCGCGAGCCATCACCGGATCATGGACATCAACTTGCCTTGCATAGCCAGCAGTTGTATCCAGGAGCAGGGCAAGGGCTCCCACCAATTTCAATAAGGGGCGTAACGGATTGGTTAGGGGCATGTTTGTTCTCTCTTGGTCTAATTCTATGAATATGTAATATAATATTAATCTATGAATAAAACCAGTTAACTCCTGTGAAGCAATTTACGGGACCCAAGAGGTGAATATATGAAGTATGGGTTGGTTTTATTGATCACGTTGGGTACGGCCCTGATATCCGCTTGTGGAAAAGAAACAGAAGAAACCACTGCCACAATCACTGGATCAGCCGCGACTGTATCATCGGCAATCCCGGCTCTATTAATAAATGTACCGTTGATTCCCCAACGGGCCGACCCTTTTATTCATCGCACACCTGCGGGACATTATTACTTTATTGCCACAGCGCCGGAATTTGATCGCATTGAATTGCGCCACGCCAACTCATTGCGGGGACTGGGAAGGGCGGAAGCAAAGGTTATTTGGAGCAAGCACGCAACCGGTGCGATGGGCGCAAATATCTGGGCGCCGGAATTACATTATTTTAATAACACCTGGTATGTGTATTTTGCAGCCGGTGATGCGGAACAGCCCTGGCTGATCCGTATGTATGTGCTGGCCAATCGCAACCCCGATCCCATGCAGGGTGAGTGGGAAGAATTGGGAAAGGTACAGACTGCGCGCGATTCCTTTTCGCTCGATGCCACCGTGTTTGAATACCAAGGCCAGCGTTATTTAATATGGGCACAAAAAGACCCGGAAGAAAAATTTAATTCCGCGCTTTATCTGGCGACATTGGAATCGCCTACCCGGGTCGGCACAACAGAAGTGAAAATTTCCCAACCTGAATTGGAGTGGGAAATACAAGGATACAAAGTGAATGAGGGCGCTGCGGTGATTATCCGCAATAACAAAATTTTTGTGACCTATTCAGCCAGTGCGACCGATCATCGCTATGCCATGGGATTATTGTGGGCTGATATCAATGCAAATCTACTCGACCCCGCTGCCTGGCACAAAGCACCGCAACCGATATTTGGCACGCACGAACACCTGCGGCGGTTTGGTCCCGGCCATAACAGTTTTACCCTGGATGATGATGGTCAAACTGACGTTATGGTATATCATGCGCGCGACTATTTAGCGTTGCAGGGCACTCCGCTTACCGATCCGAATCGCCACACCTATATAAGGCACTTTGAATGGAAAAGTGATGGGTTCCCCGACTTCGGGCAAGACAAACCTGATACGGCCAACCAATTAAAAAACACTACAACAGTGAGAGCAAACAACGAATGATTCCGGCAATCAAGCAACGAATATTTGGTACCACGCCTGCGGGCGAAACCGTGAACGAATATACCCTGGTGAACCACCGCGGCAGTATTGCCAGGATTATCAATTTCGGAGGCATTATTACCGAATTGCATGTGCGCGATAAAAACGGCGAGCTTGGTGATGTGGTGTTAGGTTTTGAAACATTGGAACCCTACCTGGAAAAATCGCCTTTTTTCGGCGCATTGATTGGCCGCGTTGGTAATCGCATCGCCAATGCAAAATTTATTTTGGACGGCATTACCTACAATCTTGCTGCCAACAATGGTCCCAATAATTTGCACGGCGGCGTGCAGGGGTTTGATAAAAAAGTATGGAATGCGGAGCCGTTTGAAAATGAAGGTGGTCCCGGTTTAGTGCTGAGGTTATTAAGTGAAGATGGCGACCAGGGGTTTCCCGGTAATTTACAGGTTAAGGTAACTTATCAATTTACCCACGAGGATGAAATACTGGTGGATTATGTTGCCACCACCGATAAAGCAACGCCGGTTAATTTAACCCAGCACACGTATTTCAACCTTGCGGGCAAAGGCGATATCCTTAATCACAAAATGCAAATTTTCGCGGATCATATTAATGCCGTGAACGACCTGCAAATTCCTGTGGGCGCACCAATGCCTGTTGCCAGCACGCCATTTGATTTCCGCGCGCCGCATTTAATCGGTGAACGCATTAATAGCGATCACGAGCAAATCCGGAATGGCTTGGGATACGACCACAATTTTCTAATTAACCAATCCAGCTATAAAGCCATGACCCTGGCAGCGCGGGTAGAGGAAACAACCTCTGGGCGCGTATTGGAAGTCTTCACCGAAGAACCCGGCGTGCAATTTTATTCGGGTAATTTCCTTGATGGCTCATTGACCGGCAAGGGCATTAACTACCAACACCGCACCGGCTTTTGCCTGGAACCGCAACATGCACCGGACTCCATTAACCAGCCAGGCTTTCCATCAATAGTGCTGCGCCCTGGAGAGGAATATAAAACAAGGACAGTGTTTAAATTGTCAGTGATTTGATCAATAAATAAAAATCCCCGCCTGTAACGCTAAAGGCGGGGATTTTTATTTAAGGCAGTTAAAGCGTGAGCCTTGGCAGGAAACTGGCGGGCAATATTCCAAATACAGCGAGGATGATCATAATTAAAAGGATAATAAATAAAACCCGCACAATTTGCGCAACCGGTGCTGGTAAAGGTAACAGGGATACCAACCACCAGATAAGGCCAAACACCACCAGGTAAATAATAAGATTCACAATAAGATCCATGTTTATCTCCTTCAGTTTTTTTAATTGGCGGAATTGATCCTGTGACAGTAGGAGCGGATTGAAAGTTCGTTAGGGTTTCCCTTTCCCCAATGTAAAGACCCGTTTGCCGCCTTGGCATCCCCGGCTTTTCTCGGTACACTCAATTTGTCTTATAATATTAAGACAAAACCAACCCCTGCTAACAATAATGAACAGGTGATTACTATGTACAAGCATTTACTGGCCGCCGTCGGCCTGTGGTTTTGTAGCTTTGCAGCTTCTGCTATTACCCTTTCCGGCCTGATTAACTCCCATGATCCGGGGACTATTACCAAAGACGGGAATACCTACTTCCACTTTACTACCGGGACCGGGATTTGGTACTCCACCTCAACCAACCTGACTACCTGGACGGGAGGGCCCAGCCCGGTATTTAGTACCTATCCCGCGTGGATCTATAACAAGATTCCCGGTTTTAGCGGTTCCTTTTGGGCGCCGGACATCATTCATATGAATGGTTACTTTTACCTCTATTACTCAGTATCTACCTTCGGCTCTTCCAACTCGGCAATTGGTGTTGCGCGTTCCTCATCGCTGACGTCGCCGAGCTGGCAGGATTTGGGCATCGTGGTGGAATCATATGGCGGCAGTTCCGAGATCAACGCCATTGACCCGGCGCTGTATCGCGATCACGACGGTAAGGTTTACATGAGTTATGGCTCGTTCTTTGGTGGAATCGGCTTGGCGGAAATCAATCAATCCACCGGTAAATTAAATGGCAGTGTGACCAAAATTTATGGCGGCAATCATGCGGATATTGAAGCCCCTTATATTGCCCGCAATGGTGATTACTATTATTTGTTTATCAATCGCGGCGCTTGCTGTAACGGTGCGAACAGCACGTATTACGTGCAGGTTGCGCGTTCCACTTCTGTTTACGGCCCCTACACCGATGTGCGTACGCTATTACCCAATACCGATGGCAAATACAAAGGCCCTGGCCACATCGGCGTACTGAAACAGGATGGTTGTAATTATGTCTCAACACATTATTACGACTTGAACGATAACGGTGCCGCCAAACTCGATATTTTAAAAATGACCTACAGTAATGGCTGGCCAAGCTTGACCCGTAGTTTTTCAGTAGCAAGTTGCGGTGGCGTGAGCGACGGTTTGTATCGCATTACCGCGCGCCACAGCAGTAAGGATCTAATGCCAGCGGCGAAATCTTCCGCCAATGGTGCAATGATCCAGCAAGAAACCTGGAATAGTTACCGCGCCCAACAGTGGTACGTGATTAATCAAGGCACCGGCTATTACAGCCTGATTAACGCAGCGAGTTTGAAAAGTTTGGACGTGTATAACAATTCCACGGCAGCCGGTGCAAACATTGCCCAGTGGGATTATTGGGGTGGCGCGGGGCAGAAGTGGAGCCTGGCCAATAGCAGCGGTTATTACACGATTAAATCGCAACTCAGTAATTTGCCTTTGGATGTATTGAATTTAAGTACCTCCAATGGTGCGCAAATTATCCAGTGGAATGCCACAGGCGCAACCAACCAGCAATTCAGTTTGACGCGGTTGAAATAATCGGTCGGGTAACTACGGCGCATTGATATGCGCTGTAGTTTTTTTCCAGGTATTGATCACAGAGGTAAACATGAGCATAACAGGCAAGATATTTGGGTTTATCGGGATGTTGGTCGCGCTCACCGGGTGCAACCATAAAGCGCCGCAACCACTCACCAGCCCCGACCGGCAAATCCACGTAAAAGTGTTTATCACACCCCAACAAACGCTTGCCTATAGCGTGGCGCGTGCCGGGCAACCGGTGATCCTGGAATCGCCCCTGGGGCTGCAACTCACTGCGGCGGACTTTACCCGGAATTTAACCATCCAGCAGCAATCGCCGGTGAACCGGGTGGATGATAGCTATGAAATGCGCGTCGGTAAAAAACGTTACATTCGCTACCATGCCAATGAGCAGGTTTTTTCTATTCGCAATGCGCAGCAACAACTATTAAAACTGATATTTCGCGTATCCGATGATGGTGTTGCTTTTCGCTACCAGGTAGATGACACCGGCATTCCCCGTAAAAGCTTTGTAGCGGAACATACGGGCTTCCAATTGGCAGCGGGCAGCAAAGCCTGGCTGCAACCCATGGCCGTGGCGCAAACCGGTTGGAGCAATACCAATCCATCCTATGAAGAACATTATCAAATTGAAGTGGCGCCGGGCACCGAACCTACCCTGGGGCAAGGCTGGGTGTTCCCGGCCCTGTTTAAATCGGGTGAAAACTGGTTGGCAATCAGTGAAACCGCTATGGATGGCACCTGGCATGGTTCCCATTTGCAACCGGGTAACGGCACTAACCAATATACGTTGGCAGCGCCGCAACACGACGAAGTGTTTATTTCCGCTGCGGGTGAAAAAGGTGCGTTGCTTGCCCATACCGAAGGCAGGCTGGAGTCCCCTTGGCGGATTATTGCCTTGGGTTCGCTGGCACAGGTTATGGAGTCCACGTTAGGAACAGATTTGGCCGCACCGGCAATCGCCATGGATACGCGTTTTATCAAACCCGGCCACAGCGCCTGGAGTTGGGCAATTTTAAAAGATGATTTCACAACCTTTGATGTGCAGAAAAAATTTATCGATTACGCCGCTGATATGCACTGGGATTACACCCTGATCGATGCGGATTGGGATAAAAAAATCGGCTACGAAAAATTAAAGGAATTAGTGGCTTACGCCGCACAAAAAAATATCGGTGTTTTGGTGTGGTACAACTCATCCGGTGCCTGGAACCAGACCCCCTACAGTCCCAAGGGCAAACTGTTAACCCGTGAGCAGCGCCGCGCCGAATTTTTGCGTTTACAACAATTGGGCGTGAAAGGCGTGAAAATTGATTTCTTCGGCGGTGATGGCCAATCCTTCATGGCGTATTACCTGGATATCCTTAAGGATGCGGCGGCCCATCAACTCCTGGTGAATTTCCATGGCGCCACATTGCCGCGTGGCTGGCAGCGTACCTATCCCAATTTGATGACGATGGAATCCATAAAAGGATTCGAGTTCACGACTTTCTCCCAGGCCGACCAGGACCCGGTGGCACAGCATGTCGCAACGGCATTATTCGCGCGTAATTTATTTGACCCCATGGATTTTACGCCTATGGTATTTGGCGATATTCCCAGTATCCGGCGTGTTACCGAAAATTCGTTTGAGTTGGCTGAAGCGGTATTGATGATTTCCGGTATCCAACATTTTGCGGAAATCCCCGCAGGCATGGCGACAGTGCCGGATTATGTAAAAGATTTTTTGCGCGAATTACCGCGTGAATGGGAGGACCTGAAATTTATTGATGGTTATCCCGGTAAATATGCCGTGCTTGCGCGCAGGGCGGGCGATACCTGGTATATCGCAGGCATTAACGCTGAAAAGGGCAGCAAACAGTTGTCTCTGGATTTAAGTTTTGCAGGGGGCAAAACCGGTTACCTGATTACCAGTGGTGAGACCGCGCGCAGTTTTTCGTATAAAAAAATCGATAGCAGCATTCCGCAAACAATCGACCTGAGGCCCAGCGCCGGATTTGTGATGGTATTGAAGTAAGTATCTGCGCAGCTTGGGGAATTTCCCCAGGCTGCGGCGGATGATGTAAACAGTGAGAGAGAAACAACAATGAAAAAATTATTAGCTGGCCTGTTATTGCCACTGTTTTTGTTCAGTTGCGCAACCAGGGAATCCAGTGAGGACACCATCCCCCATCAACAAGTGCAAAATGCCCCTGGTTTTACCAATCCCATTTTTCCCAATGGCGCAGATCCCTGGCTGGAATATTTCAATGGCAACTATTATTTGACGACGACTACCTGGACCTCGCAATTAGTCATGCGTAAATCCCCAACCCTTGCAGGGCTGGCGACTGCCACACCCATTCATATCTGGTCCGAAAGTGACGCGGAGCGCTGCTGTAATTTCTGGGCGTTTGAATTCCATCGTTTAAAAACCGGGGAAGGCTATCGCTGGTATGTAATCTACACCTCCGGCATTGCCGAAAATTATGACCGCCAACATTTAAGCGTGATTGAAAGCCAGGGCGATGATCCGCTGGGACCCTACACTTACAAAGGTTCGCCCATGCCGGACACCTGGAACATTGACGGCAATTACCTGGAGCACAATGGGCAGCTTTATTTGCTGTGGTCTGAATGGGTGAAAGACGAGCAATCTATTTTTATCGCTAAAATGAAAAATCCCTGGACGATTACCGGCGATAAAATACTAATTTCGCGTCCCGAACATGAGTGGGAAAAAGCGGGGATGAAAGTCAATGAAGGCCCTGAAATTTTAAAGCGTAATGGCCGGACTTTTATGGTGTACTCCGCCAGCTTTTGCAATACGCCGGATTATAAGTTGGGTTTAATGGAATTGGTGGGCAGCGATCCATTAACGCCGGGGGCCTGGAGAAAATCACCCGAGCCGGTATTCAGTAAAGCTAACGGTGTTTACGGCCCGGGCCATAATGGTTTTTTCAAATCACCCGATAACAGTGAAGACTGGTTAATTTATCACGGCAATGCCAATGAACTGGAAGGATGCAGTGCGACGCGCTCATTGCGTGCGCAGAAATTTACCTGGAATGATGATGGAACCCCGCGTTTCGGTGAACCGGTTGCTGCCGGTGTTCCGGTGGTTTCACCCGCCGGTGAAAACGGCCCATTAGTGACCAACGTGCAAGGCACACAGGTACAGTTGGCCAATAAAGCGAATCACCAATGCGTGGTATTTGATGTTAACGGAAAAGTTTCCGCCGCAAATTGCAATAATGAATTGATGAGCAGTTGGGTGTTGGATTACACCACCGGCGGTAACTATCGGCTGGTGAATAAGGATGGAAAATTCTTAACGCAGGGCGGGGTGGATTGCAAAGCCGACAATAGAAAGTTGTCAATCTCTCCCTGGCATAATCAGTTGTGCCAACAGTGGCAATTGGTTCCCCATCATCAGGGCTGGTTAAGCCTCGTGAATGCCTACACGAAACAGACGCTGCAATTCAGCGATTGTGCGGAGCCAGGGCCGGTAAATGAAACGAAATCCGTAGAGGATGTCCCGCAATTTATTGAGAAAAAACCGGAATGCAGCTTGTGGCGTATCCAACCAATGCAAGAAGTTGCGATTACCAGTGTGCAAAGCGGAAAATCAATCAGCTTCGCGGGCGTTGCAAAAACGGGAGCCAATATCGAGCAGGACGAGTGGAGAAACCTGCCGAATCAGCGTTGGATATTTGTCCACGCTGAACAAGGTTTCTATCACATCCAATTAGCGGCTAATGCTAAATTTTGTTTGGGTGTAGCGAATAAATCCATTGTTCCGGGAGCTAACCTGGAGTTGTCACCCTGCGGTAACACCCATACCCAATGGCAAGCGGATTTCCTGGCCGACGGCACGGTTAAGCTGTCGAATCGTAAAAGCAATTTGGTAATGGACCTGGCGCATTGCGGCGTGGCCAACCACACTAATTTTGCGCAGGGGCAATGGCTGAACTCCAATTGCCAACGCTTCCAGGTCAAGCCTGTGTATTAAGATCAACCGACGGGTTATTCCTTGCTTCCGCGCGTGGTTGGAGGGGGGATTCCCAAGTGGTAATAAAACAACAACGGCAGCCATTTGGCTGCCGTTGACGGTTTAAAAAATTTAAAAAATTTATTTTTTTTCCGTGGCAATGGCTTCTTCAATAAAATTCAAGGCTTCATCAATTAATGCCAGCATTGCCTGGCGTGCGCGTTCAGGGTTGCGGTTTTTAATGGCGTTGAACACTTTGGAATGATCTTCCACAACGCCTTCGTGGTTGCCTTTGATGGGATTGGTGTGGCTGATGCTGACACGCAAGGCCGTGGAAATAAAATCGCGCAGGCGAATATAAAAACGATTGTTGCTCGCGTACAGGATACTCACATGGAAAGCGATGTCCGCTTCAAGGTCTTCCTGGCTGTTGCCTTCGGCTTTGCGCATGCCTTCGAGCGCTTTTTCAATGGCATCCAGTTTGGATTGGTCGGCATAGCGGGCAGCCAGTGCAGCGGCTTCGGGTTCAATGGCGATCCGCACTTGCAAAAATTCTTTTAACACATGGAGTGATGGTTTGCTTTCCAACACCCAACGCAATAAATCCGGATCAAAAATATTCCATTGGTCTTCCGGCTGGATGCGAATACCTTGACGGGGCTTGCTGGTAATTAACCCTTTGGCCGATAACATCTTTACAGCTTCGCGTACCGCACTGCGGCTTACGCCGAATTTATCGCAGAGTTCCGCTTCGGTGGGCAGGCTGTCATCAATAAATTCACCGCAGATAATCGTGCGTCCCAGTTCCTGTACCATGCGTTGTGAAAGATTGAAGTTGCGATCAAGGATTGCCATCGTTGTCATTGCTCTTAAAGATCGAAGATGGCAGCAGATTAACGATTTATTGTTAATAATACAATGTGAAGATTGCGCAAAAGCCAGCCAATTTCGTGCCTATGATCCATCAATTAAGCCTGCTGTTTGCCCAGGCCGGCGCGGGTTTCCAGCTCGCCACCCAGGTGGGCAAATCGGCGGCGGGCATAGGGCGGGCGATACCATAGCCCTGGGCCAATTCACAGCCGAGTGGAATCAACAATTCACCGTGGGCAATGGATTCCACGCCTTCGGCAATAACGTGGCGATGGAACGCATTGGCGAGGCCGATGACACCTTTGACGATGGCGAGGTCATCCGCGTCATCCAGCATATCGCGCACAAAGGTTTGGTCGATCTTTAATAATTCGGCGGGCAATCGTTTTAAATAGGTCAAGGATGAATAACCCGTGCCGAAGTCGTCCACCGCAAAACTGACACCCAGGTCGCGGCAGCGACGCATGGTGTCGGCCACGTCGGCTATGTCTTCAAGTGCGCTGGTCTCCACAATTTCCAACTGCAAAAACGCCGGGGGTACCTGTGGGTGCGCGGCCAGTTGTTGCGCAAGCTGCGTTACAAATTCACTGCGTTGCAATTGCAGCGCACCTATATTGACACTCACGGGTATCGAAAGCCCAAGTGTTTGCCAGTGCCCGATTTGTGACAGCGCTTCATTAATGACCCAGTTACCCAATTCAATACCAAGCGGATGGTTTTCAATGACAGGTAAAAAAAGCGCCGGGGATAAAATGCCACGTTCCGGATGTTGCCAGCGCACCAGGGCTTCGACCCCGATGATAGCGCCGGTGCGCATATTGACTTTGGGTTGGTAGAATAAAATAAATTCATTGTGGTCAAGCGCGAGGCGAATACGCTCAATAGATTCGCGCTGGGTTTTTACCGCGATGTCTTTGGCTACATCAAATAAGTGATAACAGTTTTTACCGGCTTGCTTGGCAACGTACATGGCTTGGTCGGCGTGACGCAGCAATTGATCGGCATCGACACCATCCTGTGGAAATACGGTGGCACCGATGCTCGCGGATACGCGCAATAAATTTTGATTTAATGCCACGGGCTCGGCCGCGACATTGAGCAAGCGTGTTAGCACGGCTTCGTAATCGGAAGGTTGATCCAGGTCGGCCATCACCACGATAAATTCATCACCACCGATGCGCGCCAGGGTATCGCCTTCGCGCAAAACTTCTTTTAAGCGATGGGCAATATTAACCAGTAATTGATCGCCGGTGTCATGGCCGTGCTGGTCATTGACAGTTTTAAATCCATCCAGGTCCAGGTAAAGCACGGCGAGCGAGCGGCCGTTGCGATGGCTGCGTGCCATGGCCTGTTTCAAGCGGTCGGCGAGTAAAACCCGGTTGGGCAAGCCGGTGAGCGCATCGTAATGGGCGATATATTCCAGTTGCCGTTGATGTTCCTTAAGTGGCGTTATATCGGTAAATAAACTCACGTAATTCTGGGTGATACCATGCGTATCCTGTACCGTGCTGATCGCCATCATAGCGGCGTAGAGTTCACCGTTTTTGCGGCGGTTCCATACCTCACCATGCCAATTACCGGTATCAATCAGGCTGTGCCACAACCCCGCGTAAAATTCCCGGTCATGTAAACCGGATTGTAAAATGCGCGGATTTTTCCCTAGCACATCGCCGCGGTTGTAGCCGGTAATATCGGTAAACACTTCGTTAACTTCGATGATGTTGCCCTGGGTATCGGTAATTACAATTCCTTCGCGCGCATGGGTAAATACACTCGCCGCCAATTGCAGGCGCGATTCGGAATGGCTTTGTTCTATGGCCAGTGAGGTCAACCGGGCTTCGCTCTCGATTAAATTAATGTCGTAATCGTCGGGATTGCGTGCTTGCTTGATATAAAGGGCAAACGTGCCCAGCACTTGGCCCTGTGCCGAAAAGATAGGTTCCGACCAGCAAGCGGCAATGCCCGCTTCCCGCGCCAGTTCACTGAACGCGGCGGTCCAGGGATGGCTGTGCACATCGGGAATAATTACCCTATGGCGAAAAAAGGCGGCGCTGCCGCATACGCCCATACCCGCACCGACGGGTAAGCAATCAATCGCTTTCAGGAAAAAGTCCGGCAGGCTGTGTGCTGCACCGTTGTGCAAATGCTGGCCATCACTGTCCAGCAACATAATACTGCACATGCAATCGGGAATTAATTTCTCGACATCATTGGTAATTGTTTTAAGGATTTCCGGCAGCGACACTTTGGCGAGCAGCATTTCAAGGATACGATTGTGGTGCTGGTGGCGTCGCTCCGCCTGTTTACGTTCGGTAATATCCTGGAAAATACCGGTTAGCCGCACCAGTTTTCCATTTTCAAAATGTGGCCTGCAAGTGGTGCGTATATCAATTTTCCGCCCTTTGAAGGTATATTTTTCCAACTCAATGTCAAAGACCTCGCCGGTTTTCATGGCGCGCTCAAGGGCCTCGGTGATTCGCTCACGTGAACCCGGCAGGTAAAGCGAAAAACTTTCGTCCAGTGTCGGGTTGTATTCCTCGGGCGTGGTGTCATGGATACGATAGGTTTCTGCGGTCCAATAAATGTTGCGCGTGGGAACATGCATTTCCACTCCACCCACTTTGGCGATGGTTTGCGATGCTTCCAAAATGCGTGCACTGGTGCGTAAATCTTCCAGTTCTTCGGATTCCACGTTTAACAATTCCGTTAGTTTTTGCTCCAGGGCTTCCATTTCCTTGTATTGGATTTCGGTGGCGAGTTTATAAATTTGCAATTCTTGTTGGGGGGATAATACTGCTGGATGCCTGTCCTTGCGTGGAAGCCCTTGCTGCCATTCAGCGCGCGCACGAGCATAGAGTTTGGCGGTATCCAAAGAGGAGTCGGTGGTCATAAACATTATTCCTTCGGGAAAAATCCTTTGGGTAGTCACCCGGTTAGTCGCTGATGAATATAGCAGCCTCTATTTGGAGTGTTGAAGCGTGAGAGGACAATTTTTTTTAATATTCCATACAATAGATCAAAAGATTTTAGCAATGCCGGATTTGTCGAATAATCGCTATCAGCCGTGGCTCCTTATCGCTTTAATCCAGCGGGAATGTAATTTTAATAACCAGTTGCATAGAATGGTGATCAATATATGTGCTTGATGTAAGGCAGGTAATAATTCATTAGCGGAATGGAGATATTATTAATGTCCATGAGTAGAAGCGCCAAGTGGTCGATTTTGCTATTGCTGTGCCTTGGGGCCGGCATTTTTTATAAATTGAATTTTTCTGCGGCGACCGGTACTTTTTTGGCAATCGCGTTGGTGTTTGAATTTTGTTTTTGGGCGGGGTTGTTAAAAATCAATGATAAAGCCGAATGATTTTGCTGGCAGTCCAGATGTGTGCCGGGAGTTACCCGGCGGCTCCAGGCATGGCAGGTTCATTGCTGCGGAGCCTGGTGAATAATCATTGCAGGCGTTTTTGCGTTGTTTTTTGGTTGTAGAAGTTACGCAATACAAAAAATGCTTTTTTCGCGTCCCCGGTATTTGAATAAATTCCCTTGCGATTAAATTCGTCTTGTATGCCTGGCAAATGACGGCGCGGCGAACGGAAATCGGTGAGTATCCAGGGAGAGGTGCCGACAAAGCCATCAATCCCATCAAGCATTTTCAAGGTTTTTATATAAAGGTCTTCCTGGAACTCTTCGGTGAATATTTCATTGACCTCGCCGTGGTTGCCCGCGCGCGCGTCGCCACCGAATTCGCTGATAAATACCGGTTTGTTGTAATTGATCTCCCAGGTGATACGGTCAATTTTTTCCGGTGCACCATCGTACCAGCCGATGTATTGGTTAAAGCTGACCAAATCCAGGTACTCGGCTAACGGATCTTCCACGACGGCAATATTCGCATTATCGGTGCGGTAGTGTTTTTCCAGTGCGGCGCTGAGGAGACGGGTGTTATCCAGACTGCGCGCTTTTGCTGCAAGCCGGGCGAGGAATTTATTACGTGCCTCCGATACGGGGGTCTCGTTGGCGAGTGACCAGATGATGACCGCCGCACGGTTTTTATCGCGCTCAATCATCGCGGACAATTGTGCTTCCGCATTGTGGTAGGTCGCTTCGTTAGTCCAGTTGATGGTCCAGTACACCGGAATTTCCGACCACACCAGTAACCCCATTTGATCAGCGAGTCGCACCATATCTTCGTTGTGCGGGTAGTGGGCGAGGCGAACAAAATTCGCATTGAGGTTTTTGGCCCAATTTAATAGTTGTTGCGCTTCCCGCGCGTTTTTTACGCGGCCTCCGCCATTTGCAGAATATTCTTCATGCACTGAAATGCCGCGCAAAAAAACCGGTTCGCCATTCAGTAACAATTGTTTGCCCCGGGTGCTGATGCTGCGCAGGCCGACAGAGTCTGCGAGCTGGTCGTTCCCCGTGCTGATTTGCATAGCGTACAGTTTGGGATTTTCCGGCGACCAGAGTTGCGCGGTGCCTGCCTTGAATGAAAAGTTTGCCTTGCCCTGCGTATCTGCAATGAGTGTTTGCCGGATTCCCAATTCGGGTATCTTCACTGAAATTTTTTCGCCGCCTTTAGCACCGTCCAGCAACACCGACCCGGACACTGTTTGGTCCGCGAGTGAAGTTAACGCGATGGTGTAGTCGCGAATAAATGTGTGTGGAAGGGTAATCAGTTTTACCCCGCGGGTAATGCCGCCATAGTTCCACCAATCGGTATTCAGGGTGGGAACGGCATCGGCGTGACGCTTGTTATCCACCTTTACCACCAGTGAATTATTTTTGTTGTTAAGTTGACCGGTGATTTCATAATGAAACGGCGTGAATCCCCCCTGGTGAACACCGAGCTTTTTACCATTTAAATAAACATCGGCGCGGTAATTGACGGCACCGAAATAAAGTAAAACCCGATCCGTTTTTTTTGCTCGCGGCGCATCAAAGGTTTTGCGATACCACACTGTGCCTTCGTAGTAATACAGTTTTTCAGCTTGCGTGTTCCAATCGCCGGGGACTTGCAGGCTGGCGGATTTATCAAAATCATATTCGAGCAGTTGCGATGGGGTCTGTTGCCTGGAGTCGGTGAAGTAAGCGTTGATTGACGGTATCCGCTGTTGATCGAAAGGTTCGTAGCGATAGTTGTAGTAACCGTTTTCGTAGGGATCAACAATGATTTTCCATTCACCGTCCAGCGATGTTGCCGCGCGGGTATAGGCGTGCAAGGGAAGTTCAGCCGCCGGCGAAGTCATTGCGGCGAGCATACACAGGGCGCCAAGTAAAAGCGTTTTCATACATTTTTCCTTGCGACAGATTTATTTTTGTGACGGAATATTTATAGCGTCTGGCCACTAGCCAGCGGCTTGTGCCTGAGCCCCCAATTGCGCAATTTTTCCATATACAAATACACCACCGGCGTAGTGAAAAGCGTAAGCAATTGGCTAACGGCCAAGCCGCCCATAATGGTAATACCGAGTGGTGTGCGCAGTTCCGAGCCTTCGTTAATGCCGAGGATTAGCGGCAATGCGCCCAGCAACCCCGCGAGGTTGGTCATAAGGATGGGGCGCAGGCGAATGAGTGCGGCCTGGTAAATCGAATCGCGCGATGACAACCCTTCGTTTCGTTCAAGTTCCAGGGCAAAGTCAATCATTAATATCGCGTTCTTCATTACGATACCGATCAACAGGAACAACCCGAGCATGGCGATTAAACTGAACGGGGTATCCGTAAGCCACAGCGCCAGCAGCGCGCCAATGCCGGCGGAGGGCAGGGTGGAAAGGATGGTTAGCGGGTGGATAGTACTTTCGTACAAAATGCCGAGGATTAAATAGACCGCCAGCAATACGCAGCCGATCAGCACCGCCGGGTTCTGCGCCATGCCCGGTACGCTGGGGCCCCAGCCCGGGCGAACACTGCCCGCCGGGGCGAGGTATACCTCTTTCGGCATCATTAGCTCAGCGACCTTGGCCTCAATGGCGGCACGCGCCTGCTCAGCGGTCACGCCTTCGGCCAGTCCGTAACCAATGCTTTCGGAGACAAACTGGTTACTGTGGCGTACGCGGTCCTCCGCCAGCCCGTAATCAAACGTGGAAAAGGTGGATAAGGGAACGCGGTTGCCGTCGCGGGTGATGACTTGTAGCTGGTTGAGCACTTCCGGCGTGGCGGTGTAACCGGGTTCCAGCTCCATGACCACACGGTATTGGTTCATCTCCTCATACAGGGTGGACACCTGTCGTTGCGAGAAGGAGTTATTGAGCACACTGGCAACCGTGGTCATATCGACGCCCAGGCGCTGCGCCGCTTCGCGGTCGATGGTGAGGACGATTTGTTGGGTGCCTTCTTCCCGGACGCCATCAATTTCGGTGAGTTCTTTCATGCCTTCCATTGCCGTGGTGAGTTTTGCTGCCCATTGGTACAGCAGGCGTATGTCATCGGAGAGCATCATGACTTCGTGCTGGCTGCGGCTGAAGGGGGAATTGAGGCGAATGTCCTGGTCCGGTCCGATCATCAGCATGGCACCGGGAATGCTGGGCAACTGGCGGCGGATGCGGTCGGTGACTTCCATCACCGACACCCCGCGTTCGGCCATGGGTTTCAGGCTGATGCGCATCCAGGCATTGCTGACGCCGTTGCCGCCGCCGCTGGCACCGAACACGTCTTCCACGGCGGGGTCATTAAGGAGTACGCGGCGGAATTCCTGGATCTTGGGTTGCATCACCTGGAAGGAAAACCCGTCGTCACCGCGGATCCAGCCGGTCATTTGGCCGGTGTCCTGTTCGGGTAGCATGATTTTCGGGGTGGCAACGTAAAGGTAAATGTTGATCCCGATAACGGCGGCCAGGATCAGCATCACTATACGGCTGTGGCGCAAGGCCCAATCCAGGGCGATGGCGTAACCGCTTCTTAAATCATCGAAGATGCCCGGTTTTTCGACTTTTTTCGGCTCAGCCTTGAGCAACTGCCCGCAGAGCGCCGGGGTCAGGCTTAGGGATACGACCAGTGAAATCAGCATCGCGGCCGCCAGGGTGATGGAAAATTCGCGAAACAGTTTTTCGATGACGCCGCCCATCAACAGGATGGATACGAAAATAACCACCAGTGTCAGGTTCATTGCCAGCAGGGTAAAGCCAACCTCGCGCGCGCCCTGGATAGCCGCCTGGAACGGCGGCATACCTTTTTCGATGTGGCGCTTGATGTTTTCCAGCACCACTATGGCGTCATCCACCACCAACCCCGCCGCGACAATCAGGGCCATCAGCGACAGGTTATTGAGCGAGAAGCCCCAGAGGTACATCACCGCGAACGCGCCGATAATCGCCACCGGAATCGCCAGGCTGGGAATCAGTGCGCTTTGGGCGCTGCGCAGGAACACGAACACTACCCCGACTACCAGCAACACTGCGATGGCCAGGGTGATTTGCGCTTCCTTAAGGGTTGCGCGTATGCCGGGGGAGCGATCCATAACCACTTTCAACTCGGTATCGCCCGGCATCAGCGCGCGGAGGGTCGGCAATTGCGCGTTGATGGCATCAATGGTTTCCACAATGTTCGCCCCGGTCTGGCGGCTTACAGTAAGGGTTACCGCCGAACTGTGGTTATGGAAACCATCGGTGTAGCGGTTTTCAACGGAGTCGCTCACTGTGGCCACATCGCGCAAGCGCACCGGGCCCGCATCGCCGTAACGCACCACCAGGTTGCGATAGTCAGCCGCGGTGCGCAGGGTTTCGCTGGTGTACACCTGCCAGCGGGAATCGTTTTCCTCCAATACACCCATGGGGCGCTGCACATTGGCGTTGCTGATGGCATTGCGCACCTCATCCAGCGCAATGCCGTAGCTGGCCAGGGCGTTGGGGTTGAGCTGGATGCGTACCGCCGGCAGCGAAGCCCCGTCGATCCCCACTTGCCCGACCCCTTTAATCTGCGAGAGTTTTTGCGCCAGGATGGTGGAGGCCGCATCGTACAGGGCGCTGGGCGAGAGGTTGGGCGAACTCAGGGCCAGGGCCATAATCGGCGCCTGGGACGGGCTGATCTTGCGGTAACTCGGGTTCCCCGGCATGCCGGCAGGGAGCTGGCCACGGGCGGCGTTAAGCGCGGCCTGCACATCGCGGGCGGCGGAGTCCAGGTCCCGGTCGAGGGTGAACTCCACCCAGATAAACGTCGAACCCTGGGTGGAGTTTGAATTAATCGCGGTGACACCGGGGATACTGCCGAGTGCCCGTTCCAGGGGGGTAGCCACGGTCGAGGCCATGCTTTCCGGGCTGGCGCCGGGCAGGCCCGCGTAAATCTGCACGGCGGGGAAATCCACTTGCGGCAAAGGGGCGACAGGCAGCATCCGCCAGGATAAAAGCCCCAGCAATACAATCCCCAGCGCCACCAGGCAGGAGGCTACCGGTCGCCGGATGAAGGGTTCAGCGATGGTCACGCGATGGCCTCGGGCGCGGGGGCTGGTTTGGTTACCCAGCGATCAAAAAACAGGTAAACCACCGGCGTGGTAAACAGGGTTAGCACCTGGCTCACCAGCAGGCCGCCCACCATCACCAGGCCCAACGGCTGGCGCAGTTCGGCCCCGGAGCCGCTGGCAAGCATCAGCGGGACGGCGCCAAACAAGGCGGCGAGGGTGGTCATCAAAATCGGGCGGAAGCGCATCAATGCGGCGCGATGGATGGCCTCGCGCGGGCTCATTCCGAGGGTGCGCTGGGCCTCCAGGGCAAAGTCCACCATCATGATGCCGTTTTTCTTCACCAGGCCAATCAACAACACCACCCCGATAACCGCAATCAGATCCAGCGGCTGGCCGGTCAGCAGCAAGGCGAGCAGGGCGCCAACCGTGGCAGATGGCAAGGTGGACAGGATGGTCACCGGGTGGATAAAGCTCTCGTAAAGCACCCCGAGCACTATGTACATGGTGACCACCGCCGCCAGCACCAGCCACAGGGTATTGCCGAGCGAGGCGCGGAAGGCTTCGGCCGCGCCCTGGAAACGCAGTTCGATCGCTGCGGGCAGGTCCAGTTCCGCCCGGGCGGCTTCGATGGCATCTATGGCTTCGCCCAGGGAGGCCCCTTCGGCCAGGTTGAAGGAGACGGTGGTGGAAGGGAACTGGCTTTGATGGTTAATCAGCAAGGGGGTGGGGCGCTGGCTGATCTTCGCGAGGGTGGAAAGCAGTACCGGCTTGCCGCTGCTGGAGTTCACATAGGTATTTTCCAGCGCCTGCAAACCCTGCGCGTAATCCGGGTCCACTTCCAGGACCACGCGGTATTGGTTGGCCTGGGTAAACAGGGTGGCGATCTGCCGTTGCGCGTAGGCGGTCTGCAAACTGCTGGCGATATTGCTCACGCTCACACCCAGGCGTGCCGCTGCGTCGCGGTCTATCTCCACATAGGCTTGCAACCCGCGTGTTTGCAGGTCCGCCGCCACATCGACAAGCGCCGGCTCCCGGCGCAAGCGCTCCAGTACCCGCGGCAGGGTTTCATCCAGCAGGGCAATTTCGGGCGCGGTGAGGGTGAACTGGTATTGGGTGCGGCTGACCCGGTCCTCAATGCTTAATTCCTGCAATGGCTGGAACCAGGCGGTAATACCGCTGATGCCTGCAATCCGTTCCTGCAAGCGGCGGATCACCTCGCTGGCATGGTCGTCGCGCTCCTCGTGGGGTTTTAGATTTATCAATAAACGGCCGGAATTGAGGGTGATATTGCTGCCATCCACGCCGATAAACGAGGAGAGGTTGGCCACATCCGGGTCTTGCAATATCAGGCTGGCGAGCTGTTGCTGGCGTTCGGTCATTGCAGCAAAAGAAGTGTCTTGCGGCGCCTCGGTGATGGCCTGGATAGCGCCACTGTCCTGGATCGGGAAAAACCCCTTGGGAACCAACAGGTATAAACCGGCGGTCAGGGCGATGGTGCCGAGCATGGCCGCCATGGCGGCGGTCTGGTGTTGCATAACCTTGTCGAGCAATTCCCCGTAACGGCGAATGATGCGGTCCATAAAGTCCGGTTTGCCCTGGCCGTGTACCGGAGCGCTTTTAAGCATGCGCGCGCACATCATGGGGGTCAGGGTAAGTGATACGACCAGTGAAATCCCGATCGCCACGGCCAGCGTGATGGCAAACTCCTGGAATAAGCGTCCGACCAGATCGCCCATAAACAGCAGCGGGATAAGCACCGCCACCAGGGAGATGGTGAGCGACACCAGGGTAAAACCGATTTCGCCCGCGCCTTTCAACGCGGCATCCATGGGCGATTCCCCTTCCTCACGGTGCCGGGCGATGTTTTCCAGCATCACAATCGCGTCATCCACCACAAAGCCGGTAGCGATGGTTAAGGCCATCAGCGTGAGGTTATTGATGGAGAAGTCGAGGAAATACATGGCCGCAAAGGTGCCGACCAGCGACAGGGGAACAGCGAGGCTTGGAATGATGGTGGCGGGCACCGAGCGCAGGAACACCAGGGTCACCGCCACCACGAGGAAAATAGCGAATACCAGTTCTTTTTGCACATCGCGGATGGACGCCCGGATGCTATGGGTGCGGTCGCTGAGCAGGTCGATTTTCGCGGCCGCCGGCATGGTGACCATCAGTTTGGGCAGGAGGCCTTCAATGCTATCCGCTACATCAATCACATTGGCGCCGGGTTGGCGCTGGATGTTGATAAGCACCGCCGGTTGCTCCCTGGCCCAGGCGGCCAGGAAGCGATCTTCCGCACCGTTTTCCACGGTCGCTACGTCGCCCAGGCGCAGGGGCGAGCCTTCGCGCCAGCTAAGGATCAAATCGCGGTATTCGTCCACCGAACGAATCTGGTCATTGGCGTCGAGCATGGTCGAACGGTACTCACCGTCAAAGCTGCCCTTGGGTTGGTTGGTATTCGCGGTAACAACCGCGTTGCGTACCTGTTCCAGGCTTAGCTGGGTATTTGCGAGCGCGTTAGGGTTCACCTTGATGCGAATGGCCGGGCGCTGGCCCCCCGCCAGGGTCACCATACCCACCCCCGGCAATTGCGCAATTTTCTGCGCCATGCGGGTATTGACCAGGTCGTAGACCTCGGGCAGCGGCAAGCTTTCCGAGGTGACAGCCAGGGTCATAATCGGCGCATCCGCCGGGTTCACCTTGCGGTACACCGGCGGTGTCGGCAGGTCGCCGGGCAAAAGGTTATTCGCGGTATTCAACGCGGCTTGCACTTCCTGTTCGGCAACGCCCAGGTCTACTTCCAGCAGGAATTGCAGGGTAATAATGGAAGCACCGGTAGAGCTTGTGGATGACAACTGTTTTACCCCGGGTATTTGCCCCAGGCTGCGCTCCAACGGCGCCGTCACCGTGCGCGCCATGACATCGGGGCTGGCGCCGGGGTTGAAGGTAAAAATCTGGATGATGGGATAGTCCACCTGTGGCAAGGCCGCGACCGGCAGCAGTCGATAGCCCAGCATCCCGGCCAGCAAAAAGGCCAGCATCACCAATGAGGTGGCAACGGGGCGGAGGATAAACGGGCGGGAAATGCTCATTGTTATTCCATCACCTGCACATCTTTACCGGGCCAGAGGCGATCAATACCTTCCAGCACCACTTGCTCACCTTCCTTCAAGCCCTCCAGCACCGCAATCTTGTCCTCTTCCAGTGCCCCCGGTTTGATCGGTCGCATTTGCGCCTTACCATCATCAATGGTGTACACATAAGTGCCTTTGGAGCCGTACTGGACAGCGTCGGCGGGAATGGTTACGGCACCATCCAGCGTTTCCAAATGCAGGCGGGCGTTAACAAACTGGTTGGGGAAAAGGCTGTCATCCTTATTTTCGAATTCCGCTTTCAGGCGCAGGGTGCCGGTGGCTATGTCTATCTGGTTATCCAGTGTAGCCAGCTCGCCGCTGGCGAGCAGGTGTTGCTCGCTGCGGTCCCAGGCTTCCACCGCCAACCGGCGCTGGTTACCCTGGGCGAGGGTGTGGGCCTGGCGCACCGCAATCAATTGGCTCTCGGGAATGGTAAAAATGACCGAGATAGGCCGGGTTTGGGTAATGGTAACCAGCCCATTGCTGTCATTGGCCGCGACCAGGTTGCCCAGGTCCACCTTGCGTAAACCGGTGCGCCCGGCGATGGGGGCGATAATGCGGGTATAGGACAATTGCAGGCGCGCGTCTTCGAGCTGTGCGCTATGGCTTTTCAAGGTGCCCCGCAATTGGTCCACCAGGGCTTTTTGCTTGTCGTATTGCTGCCTGGCGATAGAGTTTTTTTGCAATAACCGCTCATAAAGCGCAAGGTCGTCTTCAGCATTTTTCAATTGCGCGCGGGTTTCCTGCAGGGCGCCTTCGGCTTGCTGGAGTTTGACTCGATAAGGCGCCGGATCAATTTCAGCCAGGACCTCACCGGCCTTTACGACCTGGCCCTCGGTAAATTTCACGCTCACCAAAGGGCCACCCACCCGCGGGCGCACAGTCACGGTATTAAGCGGTGCGACTGTGCCAATGGCTTTGATGTGGACTTTCAAATCACTTTTGCTGACCGGTACCACATGCACCGGCGTCGGGCCCATCCAGGGATTCGGTGGCGGGGGGCGTTTCGCTTGCGGTTCGCGAATGAAAAAAAACCACACCAGCAACAGGGCCACAACAACACCAACACTTAATAACCAGCGTTGGCCGCGCGAAAGGCGATTTACGGGAACAAGCATGCACACATCCACAATTGAGTCATTTGAACAGTGTTGGTCGCCTGGTGTTTATAACTCAACAGGGTAAAACCAGGAGCCTTGAAGCGGGAGGCTAGTATGCAAGGAATAAGCCTGCAATGGGTTTTACATTTCCCGACGAATATTGAGATATCGCTAATTCCAGCTGGCCGCCGACTTTATCCGGGAGTGGGGGATGGGTTTTGTGGCCAACAGAAGCCACGAAACCGGATGGAATCGTTTCCAATTGTTTGCACCGCGGATCAATTAACCGCCACATAGTGCGAAAGTTGTTCAAAGTGTTAACCAGTTCTCAGTATTGCACGGATGAAAACACAAAAATGACAGCGCTGTCTTTTTAGGTAAGACAAATAATAACTATAACAATAATGTGATTTTAAGCGACAAGCACAAATTCTCCAACCACCCTTGTCCCAGTCGTTATCAGGGCGATTAATTCCGGCGCCGATGTTTGCGTCATCAGTCCAATGCTTGTGTTACCAGAAGTAAGGGACCACCAGTGCAGTTGCTGCTTCGCAGGCATTTGCCCTGGCTGTTTGCATGTGCAATCGACAGGAGTGGATTAAACCAATGCCCTGCGGTAAGGGCTCCTAATAAAACAAGGGTTCAGCCCTTTTTTCATCCATGTTTATCCAAGGAGATAATAAATGACTACTCCGCCCAACAAACGCATGCGTTTGACCTTGCTTGGTCTTGCTGTGCTTGCGGCCAGCTATGGCAGTTCTGCCTCGGCAGCGTGTAGCTACGTAATTACCAATGAGTGGAACACCGGTGCGACCGGTGAGATCCGTATTACCAACTCCACTTCCGCGCCAATCAATGGTTGGACGGTGAATTGGCAATATACGGCTAACCGCCTGAGTGGGTCCTGGAATGCTAATGTATCCGGCAGCAACCCCTACACCGCGTCCAACCTGGGCTGGAACGGTACTCTCCAACCAGGCCAAACCGTGAGCTTTGGTTTCCAGGTGAATAAGAATAATAGCGGTGCGGCAGAGCGCCCAACCATCAACGGCGCGGTCTGTAGTGGAAATGCATCGTCAACTCCGCCGGCATCCTCATCGGTACCGACCACATCCTCGTCCCGTCCTTCTTCAGCATCATCAAGTTCATTGCAGTCCTGCACCCAGCAATGTAATTGGTACGGCACCCTGTATCCGGTGTGCGTGACCACTACCAATGGCTGGGGCTACGAGAACAACAGAAGTTGTATTTCACGCGCAACCTGTACCAGCCAGCCGTCCCCGTTTGGTTTGACTAATTGCGGCACATCTTCCAGCGTGGTGATGTCCAGCAGCCGTCCCAGCTCGTCATCATTACCACCCTTGAGTTCCAGTTCATCCGTGGTATCCAGCAGTTCCCGTTCAAGTTCGTCCTCGCTGGTTCCGTCAAGCAGCCGTTCAAGCTCGTCTTCGCTGGTACCGAGCAGTGCATCGAGTTCAAGTGTTGCTACCGGCAGCGGTACGTTCCGCGTAAATGCCCAGGGTAACCTGACTAAAGACGGTCAATTGCTGCCGGCGCGTTGCGGTAACTGGTTCGGCCTGGAAGGGCGTCACGAGCCTTCCAATGATTCCACTAACCCAAGCGGTGCACCGATGGAGTTGTATGCCGGTAACATGTGGTGGGTGAATGACAGTAAAGGTTCAGGCCGTACCATCGACCAAACCATGAAGGAGCTGAAGGCCGCCGGTATTACCATGCTGCGTTTGCCAATCGCGCCGCAAACCCTGGATCCAAACGATCCGCAGGGCCAGGAACCCAATCTCAAAAACCATCAGTCCATACGTCAAACCAATGCCCGCCAGGCGCTGGAGGACTTCATCAAATTGGCAGACCAGAATGATATCCAGCTATTTATCGATATCCACTCCTGCTCCAACTACGTGGGTTGGCGTGCGGGTCGTATTGATGCGCGTCCACCCTATGTGGATAAAGACCGTGTTGGCTACGACTTCAAACGTGAGCAGTATTCCTGCGCCGCGACCGGCAACCCAAGCAGTGTGACCAAAATCCACGCCTACGACAAAGCCAAGTGGCTCGCTAGCATCAAGGAGATCGCCGGTTTGTCGGCAAAACTCGGTGTGGATAACCTGATCGGTATCGATATTTTCAACGAACCCTGGGATTACACCTGGGCTGAATGGAAATCCTTGTCGGAAGAGGCCTTCGCCGCGATTGACTCGGTTAACCCGAACATGTTGATTTTCGTTGAGGGTGTATCCGGTACCGCGGATAACCAGGACGGCACACCTGACACCAATGTCCAGGTCCCACATGGTAGCGAGCAGTTCAACCCTAACTGGGGTGAAAACCTGTTCGAAGCAGGTGATAACCCGATCAATATCCCGAAAGATCGCCTGGTATTCTCTCCGCACACCTATGGTCCGTCGGTGTTTGTGCAATCACATCACCTGGACCCAACCCAAACCGAATGTGCCGGCCTGGAAGCAGAAGAGGCCGCGGAACTGGATTGCCGTATCGTGATCAACCCGGAATTGGTTGAACAAGGTTGGGAAGAGCACTTCGGCTACTTGCGTGATCAGGGCTACGCCGTTTTGGTGGGCGAGTTCGGCGGCAATATGGATTGGCCGAACAAAACCAGCCAGTCTGACCGCACCATGTGGAGCCACATCACCACTAATGTGGATCAACAATGGCAGGTTGCTGCGGTGAATTACTTCAAGAAGAAGAATATCCACGGCTGCTACTGGTCAATGAACCCCGAATCTGCGGATACCTTTGGTTGGTACCTGACTCCCTGGGATCCGGTGAGTGCGAACGATAAGTGGGGCCAATGGACCACGCTTGATCCACGCAAAACCGAGTTGTTGAATAGCCTTTGGGGTCGTTAATCCTTAAATCGGGTTAGCGGGATTATCCAGAAAAACACCCGGGTCCGGGCAATCGGATCCGGGTGTTTTCTTATTCGCGGATAATCCCCGAGGATCGGGTCCCTTCAATTCGTTTTTGTAACTTACCGCACCGAATTATCAACCAATGCCGGTCACCATAGCGCGCGATAATAGCGCGGCTATGTTCCCCGATGGGGCTTAAGGAGTTACGGGTTGCGGTATCCAAATAACTTTCGTCCAAATAGCTTTCGTCCAAATAGTTTTCATCCAAAAAGCTTTCGCCTGGATATTCAGGGGCTGAGGGGAGTCGCTGTTTTATTAGTGGTTTTATATCACTTGGATTTACCCATGCTCGCCGGTGGTTATATCGGGGTGGATGTATTTTTTGTAATATCCGGTTACCTGATCACTGGCCACCTGATTGAATCGCTGGACTCCGGGCGGTTTACATTTGCTGATTTTTACGCCCGCCGTATTCGCCGCATCCTTCCGGCATCGTTATTTGTACTTTCTTGTACGATGGCCATGTCCTGCTGGCTGATGCCGCCGTTGCTCATCCCCAAAATATTAAAGGAATCCATTGCAACGGCGCTTTATGTCCCGAATGTGTATTACGCCAACCAACAAACAGATTACCTCGCCGAGACATCCCTTTCACCATTGCTGCACTATTGGTCCCTGGGGGTGGAGGAACAATTTTATTTTATCTGGCCGCTGCTGCTGTTTATCTGTTGGGGTTTATTGGGAAATAAAAAACATTTAATTACCGCTTTATTAATCATCCTGCTTGTTGCCTCCCTTATCGGTAACGTTTATCTAACCCATGCGAGCCAACCCTGGGCTTTTTTCCTGGTGTTTACGCGCGCATGGGAATTGGGGGCGGGTGGATTGTTGGCCTTTTTACTCAAGCAACAACATAGCTTCTTTAACAATCAACGTGCGCTTATTGCAACTGTCACCGGCTGGGGGGGCGCCGTAGTGTTGGGTTGCTGTGCGATTTTGTATAACGAGCATACTGCTTTTCCCGGCGTTGCGGCTGTGTTGCCCGTGCTCGGTGCCACACTGATGTTATTTGCCGGGGCGATAAGCGGCGCATCGTCATCACTCAACAAAATCCTCGCGTATCAACCACTGCAATATTTCGGCGCGATTTCCTATTCACTTTATCTTTGGCATTGGCCGGTAATTATTTTGGCGAAAGAAATGTGGCCGGATTTTTCCGGAATCCATGCAATGCTTATTTTATTTATGGTTTCTGTGTTCCTGGCGCGGTTAACGTATCGCTGTGTTGAGCAACCATTTCGCAACAAATCCAGCCGTTTCTATCTGCCTGCGGTACCGGCCCTGGTTGCCAGTGCAATAGGGGTTGTATCCATTTCCTTGGCCGCGGCGGTTTATGGTTACCAGGTTAAATCCATGAAATTGCATACGGAGCAGGTGGCGGTGGAATACGAGCCGCAAGTAAACCCTGTATTCACAGATTATGTACCCAAAAACCTGGTGCCGGACTTGCGCAACGTCAGCAAATCCGTATCCGCAATATATAACGATGGCTGCCATGACGATACACTTAGTGAGGCGGCTATCGGTTGTACCTTTGGGGATGTGAATGCTTCCAGGACCTTTGTCCTTTTTGGGGATTCGCACGCGGTGCAATGGTTTCCCGCCCTGGAAAAATACTCACGCGAACAGGGTATTCGCCTGATTACGTTTACCAAAAGCGCTTGCCCCGCCATTGATGTGAAAATCTTGCGGCAAGGCGTGGAGTACAGCAGTTGCCATGGGTGGCGTAAGAAGGCCATTGAAAAAATCAACCGGTTAATCCCCGAGGCGGTTATTGTTTCAAATTTCCACCGGACAAAAACGCAAATAATTGCTGGAGATACATTGGGTGAATGGGGCAACGGCCTGAAGCGGTTATTTGCATCTATGCCTGCAACCGTGAAAACAGTTGTTATCAACGATACTCCCGGCTTTGCCCGCACGCCTGCACTTTGCCTATCCAAAAATTTACACAATGCCCATGCTTGCGTGCAACCCAAAGGCCAACTGCTGGATTCCGAACTGGCAGCGCTGGAAGAAAAAATTACGCGCGAAAGTAACGGATATTATGTAGATATGAATAATTACCTATGCACCCCAAAGGATTGCGGCCCCATCATCGGCAATTTATTAGTTTATCGGGACCGACACCATATCACCGCCGATTTCAGCCAAAAATTATCGAATGCCCTCGGCGATGCTATAAAAAATAAATTGCGGTCCAGGCTCGCAAAAAACCATTAACCTGTATAAAACAATCCATAATCCAGCTATTTTTAGCAGGTGCGAAATAATCCGTAGCCATAGCCCCTGGCCATAGTTTGTAGCCATAGTTTGTCACCATAGGTTGCTTGCCCTCCCACAATCCGTTCAAGGAGAACCCACACAGTGTTGCCACTTTTCCGCATCAAAGGTTTTTTGCCTTACCTGCTGGTGTTGTTTGTTAATGCGTTTATCGACCTGGGCCATAAGATCGTTATCCAGAATACCGTGTTCAAAATTTACGATGGCAATACCCAGGTGATTCTAACGGCGCTGGTTAACGCGCTTATTCTTCTCCCCTTTATTTTGCTGTTCTCCCCCGCCGGATTTATCTCCGATAAATATCCCAAGCATAAGGTGATGCAATACAGCGCATGGGCTGAACTGGTTGCCGTTTCGGTTATTGTGTTTGCTTACTACCAGGGCTGGTTCTGGCTTGCGTTTGTAATGACCTTTATCCTGGGAATCCAGGCCGCCATATATTCACCGGCAAAGTACGGGTACATCCGCGAATTGGTGGGGGATTTACATCTCGCCGGTGCTAATGGAATCGTGCAGGCGTTAACGATTATTTCCATCCTCGGCAGTACCTTTGTATTTTCCGCGCTCTTTGAATTCCTTTTGAAGGATGTAGCCATTACCGATGCTAATTCAATCATTTCGCATATTGCTCCACTGGGGTGGGCCTTGGTCGCTTTTACGTTGGTTGAATTGTGGATGGCCTATCAATTGCCGGATCGGCACAGTGAAAGCGAAAAGCAATCCCGACGTTTTGTAATCAAAAGCTATTTAACCGGGGCGTACCTTGCACAAAATTTAAAAACTATCGCCGCTAAACGCGAAATCTGGTTATCCATTATTGGCCTAACGATGTTTTGGGCAATTTCCCAAGCGGTGCTGGCCTCGTTTCCGGCATTTGCAAAAGAGGTATTGCATGAAACCAATACGTTAGTGATCCAGGGGATTCTCGCCTGTACCGGAATCGGCATTGTGATTGGTTCTTTAATCGCCGGCAAACTTTCCAAAAACTATATTGAATTGGGTTTAATTCCCATCGGTGCCCTGGGTTTTGCATTGCTGCTTGGTTTGTTACCGGCGCTGGATTCGCGGGTGCTAATGGGTATGACATTTATGGGAGTGGGAGTATTGGGCGGAGTATTTATTATTCCGCTCAACGCCCTGATTCAATACCACGCCAAAGCCGATGAATTGGGCACAGTGCTCGCCGGTAACAATTGGGTCCAAAACATTGGAATGATCGCCTTCTTGGGATTAACAATGCTGTTGGCAAGTATTGGCCTTTCAAGCCCGCAAATATTCGGGTTATTAATGCTGATTGCATTAGCCGGCGCGGCCTTCACTGTGTACGAGCTGCCCCATTCATTGACACGGATTGCGGCGGCGGCGCTGGTGCAAGGTAAATATAAAATCAATGTGGTGGGGTTTGATCACCTGCCAAAAACCGGCGGGGCATTACTGCTGGGTAACCATATCAGTTGGATTGATTGGGCGATGGTGCAAATTGCCTGTCCGCGCCCGGTACGTTTTGTAATGCTCCGTTCCATTTACGAGCAATGGTATTTAAAACCCATCCTCAAATTTTTTGGCGTGATTCCGATTAGCAGCGGACAAAGCAAGGAAGCATTGCAAAAAATTAATGAATTATTAAAGGCGGGAGAAGTGGTTTGCCTGTTTCCGGAGGGAGCAATTAGTCGCACCGGCGCGCTCGGTTTGTTTCACACAGGCTACGAACGCGTGGTTGAAGGTGTGACGGGTGTAATTGTGCCTTTCTATTTGCATGGTTTGTGGGGCAGCCGCTTATCGCGGGCGCGGAGCGATAAATTACGCAAAAATACCGCGCGCGGATTGCGGCGCGAAGTTGTGATTACCTTTGGCCTCCCGTTGCCCATGGAAACCAAAGCCGAACAGTTAAAGCAAAAAGTATTTGAACTTTCATTCGATGCCTGGGAACACCAGAGCCGCGAGTTCGATCCCATCCCGCTTGCTTACATACGTTCGGCTAAAGAACACCTGGGCGCAACCTGCGTCATCGATACGAACGGTACGGAATTAAGCAATGCCAAAATGCTGGCAGTGATTACCGCTTTTGCGCAACAAATGCGTAAACTGGATTGCGAACAAAATGTCGCGATCCTTTTACCGGCAAGCAGCGCTGCAACCATCGCCAACCTTGCGGTGATGTTAAATGGCCAGGCGGCAGTGAATTTGAATTTCACTACCAGTATCGCAGCAGTCCAGGCCGGTATTCATAATGCGGCAATTAAAACGGTTTTTACTTCGGAAAAATTTATTGAAAAATTGAAGGGACGCGGTATGGATACCGATGCAATGTTGCGCGGTTTGCATATTGTGTACCTGGAAAATTTAAAGGAGCAACTTTCCAAATGGATGCTGGCCCTGGGGTTTATCGGCGCCCATTTATTGCCTGCTGATGTCTTTTATCATGTGTTTGGTTGTAAGGTGAGTATCAACGACCCTGCGGCAATTTTATTCTCCAGCGGCAGTGAGGGAACGCCCAAGGGTATAGTGTTAAGCCATCGAAATTTTATTGCTAATATCAAGCAAATCAGCGACGTGCTTAAAACCCGTGATGACGATGTGGTAATGGGTTGTTTGCCACCGTTCCATTCATTTGGTTTAACGGTAACGACGCTCCTCCCGCTTATTGAAGGTATCCCCGTGGTTTGCCATCCGGACCCGACGGACGTGGTAAATATTGCCAAGGCCATTTCACGCCATCGCGTAACGGTGATGTGTGCAACCGCCACTTTCTTGCGGTTATATTGCAAAAATAAAAAAGTGCAGCCACTGATGCTGGATCCTTTGCGGATTGTGGTTGCGGGTGCAGAGAAACTTGCGCCGGAAGTGCGCGAGGAATTCCAGCAGCGCTTCAATAAAATTATTTACGAAGGTTACGGCGCAACGGAAACCACACCGGTCGCCAGCGTCAATATCCCGGATCAATTGGACCCTAACGATTGGCACGTTCAAGTGGGCAATAAACTCGGTACGGTTGGCCTTCCATTGCCCGGTTGTTCGTTCCGTGTTGTGGACCCTGCCAGCTTGCAAGCGCTGCCCATGGGTGAAGACGGTTTGATTTTAATTTCCGGTACGCAAGTAATGCTTGGGTATTTAAACGATGAGGAAAAAACCAGGTCCGTCATTGTCGATCTGGATGGCCGTCGCTGGTACAAAACGGGAGACAAGGGCCATGTGGATGCTGACGGGTTTCTCACCATTGTTGATCGCTATTCACGTTTCGCCAAACTCGGCGGGGAAATGATCAGCCTGGGTGCGGTCGAACAGGAAATTAAAAAGGTAATTACCGAACCCGATGTTGAGTGGGTGGCATTGAATATTCCCGACGAGAAGAAAGGCGAACAGATTGTATTGCTCATCACGATTGCCATTGACGCCAGTGAACTGCGCCAGCGATTGTTGGCCATTAATTGCAATCCACTGATGATTCCGACACAGGTATTCGTCTGCGAATCAATTCCAAAGCTGGGCAGTGGCAAAACTGACTTCAGTTCGGCCAAGCAGTTAGCATTGGGCTTGGCGGTATAATTGCCATGATTTATACAGGGCTGTGTAATGTTTATCACATCCATGGCTCAACGTTGGCCTATCAATATTTAGGTGGGAACCGGAGCTGATTGTCGCGGGTGGATGCTTTGTTAAATGATGACATTGATATGGCGGTGCTTTTTAATGTAGTCATAAGCGGCCTGGATTTTCTTGAAGCGCTCGGTCGCCGCATTGATTAAATCCGGCGGCATTCCCTGGCCCACCAATTTGTCGGGGTGGAATTGGCTTACCAGTTTTTGGTAAGCCTTTTTAATCTCCTTGTCGGAGGCTTCCCGTGTCACACCCAATGCATCATAAGCTTCATATAGATCGGGTTGAGTGTGTTTTTGTTGGCGGTAATAATTCTCCTTGCCGGTATTGTTTTTTTTCTGTTCCGTCCCAGGCTGATCACCATTTTTTTTCCAGGTATTTTCTCCGTTGGTTTTTTGTTGTGGCGGAGGTGAAGTAAATTCATCCTGGGCGGAGATCATTCGCAACAGATGGTCAAATATGATGCTCTTATAACCCAACTCGGTAGCCACCTTTTGTACGACATTCATTTCTTTCTTGACTAATAATCCATCCGTCCTGGCCATGCTGATGAGATAGACCAGCAAAATTTGTACAAGGTTTGGCGTAGCTGTTTTTCCGAATTCCTTTAATACCTGGTTGATATTAAATTGCGGGCTGGTGCCTGCCCGGAATAAATGCTTGGCTTCGCGTTTGCACTTTTCAGAGAGGTCCATTTTTTCCATATAGGTTTCAATTCGCTTGATTTCATTGCGGTTAATAAACCCGTCGCAATTAGCAATATGCCCCAATAAACTAAAAACGGTATTAAAAAAAGATTCGCGAATCGTTTGAAGTTTATTTGCTGCCATGGAATCACCTAGTCCTTCAATCGTTTCGGAAAAATGGCCCGGAAGATTTTATGTTTGAAAGCGTTATGGCGTAATAGTTCTGTGCGACCCATTGGTGGCACCTGGAATAGCCCGGGCTGATTTAAAAAACTTAATTGCTTTCTGCCAGCAAAATATCGGGCACTGAACTGGATCGAGTTCCTGCTTTTGGCGGGTTGTCCGCGCCGCGATAGGTAAACACCAACGAATATTTTGTGTTTCCGGTAGTATTGCGTCCTGCTGCGTGGAATAAATTACTGTGGAATAACAATAGGTCTCCCTGGTTTAACGGGACTGGAATGGCTTGGGCTAGCAGTTCTTCGTTATCCTGTAAATCTGTGCGCAGGAATTGCAACCCATCCAACTGTGTGGATTCAATTTTTAACAGGTGTGAACCGGGAATCACTAACAGGCAGCCATTTTCCGGCAACTCATTTCCCAAGGCGAGCCACGCCGAAACCAATGCGGGGCGTGCAAAATTCCAGTAGCGACTGTCGCGGTGCCAGCCGGTGCGGCTGGAGTAGTCAGGGTGCTTGGTCATAATGCAATTGTGATGGCATTGGGACAGATACACACCAGGTCCTAACAACGATTGCAATGAGGTGCGCAGCCTGGCGGTAGTTGCCCAGTCTGCCAGCAGCGGGTCGCGACCGTAGGCGCCTAGCAAGCGTCGCGCTGTTTTGCCGCCTTCAGCATCCCGTGAGCGGGGTGCGCCGGGGTATTGGGTATCTGCTTCGTATTCAATCGGTGCCTGGTGTCGTTGCAATTGATCCCGTGCAAAACCGATCACGTACTCGCAGAATCCCGCAGATTCAAAGCGCGGGAGAACCAGGTAACCGTTACCGGTAAAACTTTGGATTTGATCGCGGGATAACATGGGGATGACCTGTGACGGCTCGCCGATACATAACACCAGTGTTGTGTTTTTCTGTCGGCTTGGAGTTGTAAATATCTATCGGTAACACGTTCAGTTTTTTGTACGTTATTGGGTTCGCCTCGTTTTAAATGCGACCAACAATCCGGATGTGGCAATAATTACCATACCCAGGATTCCCAGGCCATCGGGGACCGTATCAAAAATTATCCAGCCCAGAAGCCCAGCCCACAACAATTGCAAATAGGTCATGGGGGCGAGTACCGATGCTGGCGCATGGCGATAGGCGAGGGTAAACAGGTAATGGCCCAATCCGCCGAACGCGCCCATGCAAAGAAATAAAATGATTTCGGTGTTGGTGGGTGCCTTGTTTTCCCAGAACCATGGCAAGGCGAGGCCGAATACTATTGTGCCAACCAATGCGGTATAGAACAGCAGGGTAATGGCTGTTTCGGTACTGGCCAGCAACCGCGACAATACCTGGTAAGCCGCATTTGCGGCCGCGGCACCTAGCGCGAATAAAATTCCCCACACATCCAACCCGCTTCCCGGGCGGGCAATCAACAATACCCCGACAAAACCGGTAACCACTGCGGCCCACCCCAGGGTGCCGATCTGTTCGCCTAACAACGAGCTGGCGAATAAGGCAATAAGTGTTGGGGCGAGGAAATTAATGGCGGTGGTCTCTGCCAGCGGCATTTTTTGCAGGGCTAAACCTATGCAAAGTGATGCCACTGTCAAAATCGCAGCACGCAATATCACCAGGCCGGTGCGCTGGGTTTGGATAAGCCGGGCAGAATGCCGCGGTGCCAGGATCACTAACATCAGGGCGCAATGGACTATGTAGCGCATGGCCACAACCGTAGGGACGTTGTAATGGGTAGCCAGGTATTTGGTGGTGCTATCCATACAGGCAAATAGCAACAAGCCTGTGGCCGCGAGGATAAAACCTTTCAATACATTAACCGGCAGGACATTAACGGACAGGGCGGTGCGAGGGGCGGGGTCGTTCATCGAGGTATCCAGTCTTTGCGCCAAAATCGTCAGGCGACAGGCTCACAGCATAAATTAACCATAGCCGCTCGTGCGACCCCTAACGGTGGATACCGGTAAAAAAACGCACCATCAGTTCGGGATGATGGTCGTATTTTTGTCGTGCGCGAATGCAAAAAAAGGGGCCCATGGCCCCTTAAATCGATTTTGCTAATAGCCAGGTTAGAACTTAATCGTGCCCTGGACCGCGATACTTTCGGGACGCTCATAGAACGCGTAATAACCTGAACCTGTGCCCCGGGTTACGGTTGAAGCCACGGGCAGGCCGTTAGCGTAGGAAACAATGGATTCATCGGTCAGGTTCTTGCCGATCAATGCCAATTCCCACATCTCATCGCTCCCGCTTAATGCAATGCGAGCATTGATTTTGGTATAGCTGTCCTGTTTAAAGCGCGGGTCAAGCGACGGTGTCGTCAGGTACTCGTCGCTGTAAATAACATCCAGGGTGTTTACCAGTTTTAAGCCATTACTGAAATTAATCGTGTAATCAAAACCGATATTGCCCTGATATTCAGGGGTAAATTCACGGCGTTGGCCGGTTGCGTCACACACGCCATCGCCTGCAACGCCAATGTTATCGGTCTGGCCAAAATAACATTGTGAAGTCGGGAAATCGGTGTATTCAAAATCGATATACGCCGCCCCACCGCGCGCAAGCAGGTTATCGGTAATTGCCCAGCGGCCATCCACCTCTAGACCCTGTACCACCGCTTTACCGGCGTTGGTGACGTTAAAGCTTAAGCTGCCGTCGAATTGGCTGGTTTGCATATCCTCAAACTCGGAGCGGAAGATCGCAGCATTGATTTCGGCGGCACCATCCCCCAACACAAACTTGCCACCCAGCTCGTAGTTTTTAACCTGCTCCTCTTCAAATTCCCATGTGCCCTGGATGCTGGGGTAAACACCGCCAAGGCTATTGGGTGCCGCATTGGAGCGCACGTCAAAACCGCCGGATTTAAAACCGGTGGTGAAACTGGCGTACAACATGTCAGTGCTATTCAAATCATGCTGGAAGGTAACCAGAGGGGTAAATGCAGACTCATCCCGATCCCCTTTAACGGAGTGCGGGTCAACTTTAAATTGACTCCAGATAATGTTGTAGGGATCAGTGGGCGTACCCTCAGGCAGGATTATGCCGGTATTGCTTACATGGTACTGGATGCGACTGGCTTCCTTTTGTTCGGCGGTGTAGCGGGCGCCGAGGATCAATCGCGATAAGTCACTGAAATTCCAGGTAACTTGCGCAAAGATCGCAGCGAGGTCGGTATCCTGTTCAAAATTCCGCTGGGTTGATGCGTCGCGCAGCAAGTTAGCTGCGGTTGCCCCAAGTAATGGGGTGAATGCGGTGGCGATAAAACTATCGCCCGGCACGCGCACGGAATCATGGAAATCCAGCGAACTGCTCTGGAAGAAAAGTCCCCCCAGGTAACTAAGGGTTTCATCTTCCGGTGAGGTGATGCGCAGTTCCTGGCTCACCTGGCTGTAGTCCTCATCCGACAGGATGTTGAAGCCGGATGCGCCGGTAAAATCACAATCACACAACTCATCGTAGGTGTAGGCGTTATAACCGGTCACCGATGTCAGGGTGTGCTCACCAATGTCACGCGCTATCGTCAGGGTTACGTTTTCGGTGTCGTTATAGCTGTAATCCCCGTTTGATTGGCGTTTCCAATCGTGGGTGGTATCGAGCAAATACTTGCCCTGGGTAAAAAAGCCCAGTGCACGGGCATAGGGTGTTGCGTTGCCGGTCGAGTCAGGAAGTTCAATCGGCTTCACAACTTCAATATTCCGGCCATCGCTATCGAAAGAGCCGTCTTCCACCTTTAAGGTAATGTCCCATAAATCGCTTGGCTGCCATTGCAGCGTTGCGCGAACCACACGGTTTTTATCGCCCGATTCGTCGCGTTGCAAGGTGGTATTTTCCATAAAGCCATCAATGCTGCTATCGAGGATAGCCAGGCGACCGCCCACGGTATCGCTGATAGGGCCGGAGAGCACCAGGCGTATGTCTTGCTCACCATGCTCAGGCTCGTACAGCGCAGTTAACTTTGCCTCAAGCTCATCGCCAGGTTTGGCGGTAGTGATGCTGATGGCACCCGCGGTGGAGTTCTTGCCGAAAATGATACTTTGCGGTCCGCGCAATACTTCTATGCGCTCGATATCAAGGAACGGTGCCCTCGCCAATTGGGCGCGACCATAATGCACACCATCAACAAATTGGGCGGCGGATTGTTCAAAGCCCTGGTTGACACCGGAACTAATACCGCGAATGGCGATATTGGTACCGATACCGGTTTGGGTCATATTAAAACTGGGGATGTAATCGGCAATGCGTTCAATGCTGGTTATCCCTGAATCCTCAATTTTTTCATTGCTTAGCGCATTTACCGAAATGGGGACATCGCGCAAACTTTGTACGCGTTTTTGCGCTGTGACCAGGATTTCTTCCAATGCCGGGCTGTCATCTTGTGCCAGGGCAGGGAGGGTTGGTGCCAAGGCAATAGCCATTGCCAGCATGTTGAGTGTGCGTACTTTCACGTGTGCATCTCCTGAGCTTTTATTGTGAATGTTGAGCGTGAAGTCTATTTTCCCTATAGAGGAGCAATAAATATTCACTAATTAATAGCCTAAGGCATAAAAAATACCAGTTAGTGGCCTATTTTGCCTCTTTGATGGAATAAGGTTGATACTTTTAGTGATTTGAATCACAAAAAATTCCGCAGTTGTCGCTTAATGAAACTTGCGGAGTTGCTATCCGGCGCGTATGGTGCCGGTTCGGAGTCGGCTCGGCAGTCGCTCCGGTGTTAACTGGGCGCTTCTATCCAAGTGGCATCCGGTGCATCGGGGAGGAAAGTCCGGGCTCCATAGGGCAGAGCGCCAGGTAACGCCTGGGGGGTGTGAGCCCACGGAAAGTGCAACAGAAAGCAAACCGCCTACGTTCAAGGTGCCTCGGCAAACCAGAACCGGTAAGGGTGAAAAGGTGCGGTAAGAGCGCACCGCGCAACTGGTAACAGGCTGTGGCTAGGTAAACCCCGCTCGGAGCAAGACCAAATAGGCCCTCAATGATGCGGCCCGTATCGAGGGCGGGTAGGTCGCTTGAGGTTGATGGCGACATCAATCCCAGATGAATGATTGCCCACGACAGAACCCGGCTTACAGGCCGACTCCGACATACCGTAAAGTCTGAGCTGGTAGGGGTGTTTCCCCCTCCTGCCTGGATTGCTACAAAAAATGCTACAAACGCTGCTACAAAAGCGCTCTAACGGGTATTACTATTTCCGTTGGGCGTGTCCTCCCGTAATCAGGAAACTCCTCGGAAAGCGGGAAATAATCCCTTGGTATAGCTTGGAAATTTGGGCCTTGGCCGGGCTATTTGCTTACCAGGAGGCGAGAGCCTCCCGGCGGCGTCCATGTGTTATTGATTCTTTGTAAGTGTCGTATAGCTGGTGATCAAGTTGCGGTAATCAGGGATATGGTTTGAAAACAGCGTGCCCAAACCTTCCACATCATTCCGCCAATCGCGGTGTAGCTCACATGCCGTCCCAAACCAGGTCATCAATTGTGCCCCGGCTTGGGACATGCGATCCCATGCGGCGTCACGAGTAATCGGATTAAAGGTGCCTGACGCATCAGTCACAACAAACACTTCAAACCCTTCCTCCAATGCCGAAAGAACCGGAAAGGAAACGCAAACTTCGGTCACAACACCGGCGACAATTAATTGTTTCTTGCCCGTCGCCTTAACTGCCGCAACAAAATCCTGGTTATCCCAGGCATTGATTTGCCCTGGCCGGGCAATGAAGGGAGCATCCGGGAATAATGCTTTCAACTCCGGAACCAATGGCCCATTAGGCCCGTTTTCAAAACTGGTCGTCAAAATCGTTGGTAGATTAAAGTACTTTGCAAGATCAGCCAAAGCCAGGACATTGTTTTTGAACTTGTCAGGTTCAATATCGCGCACCAGGGACAACAACCCTGCTTGATGGTCAACCAACAGCACGGCTGCATTGTTTTTGTCTAACCGATTGTATTTAAAGCTCATATTGTCCTCCAAATCCTAATGATACTGATGAAAAAGCAGGCAGTAGGCTGCCCGTAATGTTTTACATACTCCCGAATTGACCGCTCTGAAGGTCATCGAAAGCCTGTAAAATTTCAGCCCGCGTGTTCATCACAAATGGGCCATGTCCAACAATGGGTTCATTCAGCGGTTCGCCACTGAGAACCAAAAGCAAGCTTTCCTGCTCCGCATGAATTTGCACGCGCCCTTCCTCGCGATCCAGCAAAATCAAGTGGGCGTCTCCAACAGGTGGGATATTGTTGATACTCACCGCGCCTTCCAGAACAATGATCGCGCTGGTCCACCCCTTGGACAGGTTTAGCCACTCACGATCCCCTGCCGACAGGCGTAAATCGGCGACAATTAACGGGCTGAATGTTTTTGCCGGGCCGGTGTGTCCGGCGAGTTGACCGGCAATGACCCTTAAGCTGCCGGAGCCGCTACTTAATGCGACCTCCGGAATCCTATCCCTGGTAATTTCCTGGTATCCGGGCGGGGTCATCTTGTCTTTGGCAGGCAAATTGACCCAAAGCTGGACCATGTGCAGTTCGCCTCCCTTCCGGGAGAATTCGGGAGAATGGAACTCTTCGTGGAGGATTCCGGCTCCCGCTGTCATCCATTGCACGTCACCCGGGCCGATTACCCCGCTATTGCCCGCAGAATCGCGGTGCGCCACTTCCCCTTGGTAAACGAGCGTGACAGTTTCAAATCCTCTGTGGGGATGCTCGCCTACCCCCCGGGAGCGGCCATCTGCGGGAAAATTCATGGGTCCGGCATAATCCAGCAACAGGAAAGGACTCAATTGATCGGCAGCCTGTTGGTAGGAAAACAAATTCCGGACAGGAAAACCATTCCCCACCCAATGGGACTCTGTTGCTTTTATCACTGCGTTAATTTGTTTCACAATCACCTCCGTTATTCATGTCATTAATGTTACCTTTGGAACATTATTTGAGTAGAGTGCATAAATGACCATCACAGTCCCATAGGTAGGACAATGACATGCAGGATCTTAATGACCTTTATTACTTCGTCGAATCGATTGAGCATGGGGGATTTGCACCAGCCAGCAGGGCAATAGGTATCCCCAAATCCAAATTGAGCCGGCGTATTGCGGAATTGGAAGAAAGGCTGGATACAAAATTGATCTACAGATCCACGCGCTCGTTTCATTTAACGGAAATTGGGAAAACCTATTACCAACACTGCAAAGCGATGCTAATCGAGGCTGAAGCCGCCCAGGAAGCTGTCGATACGCTCAGGTCTGAACCCCAGGGAACCATTCGGTTGACCTGTCCCATTGCGCTCTTGCACGCGCATATTGGACACATGCTGGGGGAGTTTATGGCGCGATACCCAAAAGTATGTATCCACCTGGAGGCCTCTAACCGTCGGGTTGATGTGATAGCGGAAGGTATTGATGTTGCGATTCGAGTCCGTCGTCCACCTATTGAAAATAGCGAACTCGCCATGCGTGTGCTATCCGAGCGTACCCTCAGCTTAGTAGCGAGCCCGCAAATGGTGGAGGAGCGCGGTATGCCGGGACACCTAATCGACCTTTGTAAATGGCCGAGCCTCGGGCTTGGGGAGCCACAGCATGCATTTGAATGGGTCTGGACATCCCCGGGCGGGGAAACAGTCAGGGTTCCATTTAATCCGAGGTTTGTCTGTACCGATATGGTCGCGCTGCGTAACTCGGCGTTAGCGAGCGTAGGTATCGTACAGCTACCTACCTTAATGGTGACGGAGCAACTGAAAGACGGAAGCCTCATCAAACTTCTGGATGGCTGGACCGCGCCGCCTGAAATTATCCATGTTGTTTTTCCATCGCGGCGGGGCTTGCTCCCGTCAGTAAGGGCTTTGATTGATTTTCTCGCAGAAAGCTATGGAAGCTTTGATGAAAAATGATAGTTTCCCTGTTGACAGGGTGCCGCCAATGCTTTCCTTTGGGGATCGTAAAATAATTAATTCCTCTGCGAGTATTGCCACAAAGTTCCCCGCTACGGTAGGCTGCACTTTCTTGAAATACCAAGGCTCCCCAAGGCGAGTCTCCCACCTGCGCGTTAATACATCTGTTTTTGGTTTCATAGACCGAAATTTTCTATAACTCCCCATATTCACTGCAAAATAATTTGAAACTTAATGTTTTACATTAAGTTTGGATTCTATTTGTTTGATTTTCCTCTTTAAGTGGGTTTTTGAGTGATCCCCGAACGGGTATTTGCCACCCTGTTTGCCGATTTTTCCTGCTTTTTCCCGTGAAATCATGCGTATTTTCGTGCCTATTCCCTTGACTTTGCTTAACCCCCATTTATAGTGAGCATCGTGGGAAAAAGTGGGTAATTGTGGATTTTTGTGGAAATTAATTCCTCCAAACGGTGAAAAGTGTTTACAGGCAGTCATTCCATCAGCATGGACCCGAAGGGTCGCATGGCGATACCGGCGCGCATTCGCGATTCGCTGGTTGCGTCCGGTGCTGGCCGGATTTGGGTTACTGCCCACATGTATGAACGCTGTTTACTCGTTTACTCCGAACCTGAATGGGAGCCGGTGTTGGCAAAAGTTCAGGCTTTACCTGCGGGCAATGAGCAGGTTCGCAAAATCCAGCGCCGGTTTATGGGCCAGGCGGTGAACCTGGAATTGGATGCGAACGGCCGTGTTCTTGTGCCGCCCACACTGCGCGAATTCGCGCACCTGGATAAAAAGCTGATGCTGGTTGGTTTGGGCAATAAATTGGAGCTGTGGAACGAAGACAGTTGGAATGCCCTCATGGACCAATCCGCGGATGGCGATATGCCAGCCGAATTACAAAATCTTTCTTTCTAGGTAGCCGCGTGTCTGATTCACAACACATCACCGTGCTCTTGCATGAGGCGGTAGCAGCGCTGGTTACTGATACCTCGGGTTTTTATGTGGATGGTACCTTCGGGCGCGGCGGCCATAGTGGTTTGATCCTGCAAGCCCTGGCGAAGGATGGTCGGTTGTTAGGGATTGATAAAGACCTGGCTGCGATAGCAACAGCGAATGCGCGTTTTGGCGGTGACAGTCGTTTTGAGGTCGCGCACGGCTCTTTCGCTGAATTGGCCGGTTTGGTTTCAGGCCGTGGCCAAAATGGCAGGGTAGCCGGCGTGTTACTGGATTTAGGGGTTTCTTCCCCGCAATTGGATGAGGCCGAGCGCGGATTCAGCTTCATGCAGGATGGCCCGTTGGATATGCGCATGGACCAGACCCGTGGCCAGAGTGCGGCCGACTGGATAAATACTGCGAGTGAGGAGGATATCGCGTGGGTACTAAAGGAATATGGCGAAGAACGTTTTGCCAGGCGCATGGCTCGCGCGATTGTGGATGAGCGCCAAAAGACACCATTTACCCGCACCAAACACTTGGCAGAGGTGATTAAAGGGGCCAATCCGGCCTGGGAAAAAGGCAAGCATCCGGCAACCCGCGCGTTCCAGGCGATACGGATCCAGGTAAATAACGAATTGGGTGATTTGGATTCGGTTCTCCAGCAGGCGCTTGAGGTATTGGCACCTGGTGGTCGTTTGGTGGTGATCAGCTTTCACTCCCTGGAAGATCGTGTGGTGAAGCGCTTTATCCGTCGCCAGGAGCAAGGTGATCCAATTCCCAAAGGATTGCCCGTGCGCGAGAACCAATTAAATAAACGTATGCGTTCGCTGGGTAAGGCAATCAAGGCGAGCGATGACGAGGTGAATGCAAATGTAAGATCGCGTAGCGCAGTAATGCGTGTCGCGGAAAAATTATAAATCCCGGTTTTGTTAGACCCGAAACACAAAAAGAAACATTAAAAGATCAACCCGAACAAACTGATAAACCCCAGGGATTCCATGAATAGAAACTATCCATCACAGCAACAACCGCTCTCACCCGGGGTGATAGCGGTGATTGCGTTTTTATGGGTGGCAACTATTGTGTCGGCACTGGGGGTGGTCGCAACAACCCAGGTCGTGCGCCGCGATGTGAACACCCTGGAAACCTTGCGGCGTGAAGCGGCGCAATTGCAAGTGCAATGGGGACAATACTTGCTTGAGCAAAGCACCTGGGCCGCATACAGCCGTGTGGAAAATGCGGCAATTTCAGAACTGAATATGATGGCTCCGACGCCGGAAGATATTGTGATGATCTCCGGTAATAAAATTGTCGGTGAAAAAGGCAAGGCAATTGCGCCTGCGGCGGGTGGACAATGAAGCGTACGCCTGAACAGCCCCCTCGTACGGATGTTATCCGCCCACAACGTAATTCTGCGTTCGAACCACGCAAAGCCCGCGCTGTTCCGCAACCTAAACACAAACCATTAAAGGTTGCGCGTTGGCGCTTTTACAGTGTCGGGGTCGTGCTGGTAATCCTTGTCGTCGTGTTGGTCGGGCATGTCGCCAGCTTGCAAGTATTACCCAACGCCGACAAAGGTTATGAGTTCCTCCAGGACCAGGGTGAATCGCGTACCCTGCGGACGGAAACCATCCCGGCATATCGCGGCGTTATTACTGATCGCAATGGCGATCCACTTGCGGTAAGTACCCCTGTTTCCACGCTGTGGGCCAATCCCAAAATTTTATTGCAGGCACCGCATCGGTGGGCAGAACTCGCGCAGGCGCTTAATCAAAATAAAGCGGAATTGGAGGTGCGCCTCGCACGTTACGGCACCAAGGAGTTTATGTACTTGCAGCGCCAATTGTCCCCTGATGCCGCGCAGGCGATCCTTGCGCTGGATATTCCCGGCGTTTACGAGCAAGTTGAATATCACCGTTATTATCCCGCCGGCGAAGTGGCCGCCCATTTGGTGGGGATGACCGACGTGGATGATCGCGGTCAGGAAGGTATGGAATTGGCCTATGATGCCTGGCTCACGGGTGAAAACGGTGCGAAGGAAGTTTTAAAAGATTTGCGCGGCCGTATAGTAAAGGAATTGCGCTTGGTAAAGGCGGCGCGGCCAGGACAAAACCTGACGCTCAGTATTGATTTGCGCTTGCAATATCTCGCGCATCGCGAATTAAAAAAAGCCGTGGAAGAAAGTGGGGCCATTGCCGGCTCCATCGTTATTCTGGATGTGCTTACCGGCGAAGTGCTGGCGATGTCCAATTTGCCATCCTACAACCCCAATGATCGTGCACGTGCGCGCGGTGCCGGTTTGCGTAATCGCGCAATTACCGATTTATATGAGCCGGGTTCTACGGTAAAACCCTGGGTGGTCCTTGCTGCGCTCGAGAGTGGAAAATTTAAACCGGAAGATATCATCGACACCAATCCCGGTTATTTCATGGTAGGTAGCAAGCCCATTAAAGATCATCGTAATTACGGTGCAATGGATTTAGCGATGGCAATTGCCAAATCATCCAACATTGCCATGACCAAAATTTCCTTTGCGTTGGATACGAATACGGTGCGCGACATGTTTGCACGCCTCGGTGGCGGTCAACCGGTAGGGACCGGCTTCCCCGGCGAAGGCACCGGCAATGTTCCGGTGTTAAAACCGCTGCAAAAGATCGAACGGGCAAACATTTCTTATGGTTACGCGATGACGATGACACCGCTGCAAGTGGTGCAAGCTTATGGCGTGATTGCATCGGGCGGAATCAAGCGTCCGGTATCGTTATTGCGGGTAGATACACCGCCGGAAGGCCAGCGCATCATCGAAAAACAATACGCCGAACAAGTAAAGGAAATGCTCAAACGCGTAGTGACCGCGGAAGGTACGGGCTCGCGCGCGAAAGCTATTTCCTATTCGGTCGCGGGTAAAACCGGCACCGCGTACAAAGCTGCCAACGGTCGCTACTCCCAGGCGCAAATGGCTTCGTTTATCGGCATGGCGCCGGTTGAGAATCCACGCATTGTCGCCATGGTCGTTATTGATGAGCCCAAGGGCTCCGGGATATATGCCAACGGTGGTTGGGTCGCGGCACCCGCGTTTTCCAAAGTCGCAGAAGATGCGTTGCGCATGCTGCAAGTGACACCGGATAACATCGGCAAACCGGAAGAAGCCGCACCTATAGTTGCAGAGCCGTCAACAAAAGCACCGGTAAAGCCGGCGGTGACACAAACAGCAAACAATGGGAGGTCAGACAGCTAATGGCCACCCATTTCCAGCATCGTTCCGTTGCATTGGCAAATTTACTGCCGGACATCGACTTGCAAAATGCCGCTGATATCCTGGTGCACAATTTATGTCTGGATTCCCGCCAGGTAAACGCGGGGGCTGCATTTATCGCGCTGGTTGGAATTAAAACGGATGGCCGCAATTTTATTGCCAAGGCAATTGAGTCGGGAGCGGCGGCAATTTTGGTTGAGGCCGACCAAAGCTGGCAGGGCATCGATTGGCTGGGCAAGGTGCCGGTTATTGCGGTAGAAAATTTGCCGGCGCGCGTCAGTGAAATAGCCGGGCGCTTTTACGCTGATCCCAGTAAAAAAACGTCATTGATCGGCATCACGGGTACCAACGGTAAAACCACTTGCACCTTATTGGTTGCGCAGTTAATGGCGGGGTTGCGGCAAAAGGCCGGTGTAATAGGTACGATTGGATACGGTTTGGTAGATTCAAGCTCTGTGGCACCGGTCTCACAACAATTAAGCTCGCTGGTGTCCACCGGGTTAACAACACCTGACCCAATTGCATTGCAGCGTATCCTTGCTGAATTGGTGAATACGGGTGCAAGTGCAATTGCTATTGAAGTCTCTTCCCACAGTTTGCAACAAAACCGTGTCGCAGGTTTGCAGTTTTCCCAGGCTGTGTTTACTAACCTCACGCAAGATCATCTGGATTACCACGGCGATCTAATCAGTTACGGTAACGCCAAGGCGCAGTTATTGTCCGCCGCTGGATTAAAGGCCGCGATCATAAATATTGACGACGATTGGGCTAAAGGCCTGGCGAGCAAGGCTTCCGCCGGAATAAAAATCATCCGCTATTCCACCCACAGCCCGGCAGATATTTATGCGCAGGATATCGAGTTGCTCGCGAGCGGCCTACGTGCGCAGATCATTTCTCCCTGGGGTAATGCGAAAATCCAGTCGCCTTTGTTGGGCAAATTCAACCTAAGCAACTTGCTTGCCGCCATCGCCTGTGTATGTGACCAGGGTTACAGGCTGGAGCAATTATTACCGTTAATAGAAAAGCTCGAGCCTGCGCCGGGGCGCATGCAATTAGTGGTGGTAGATCAATCGATCCAGGACATTCAGGTGATTGTGGATTACGCCCACACGCCGGATGCGTTGGAAAATACATTGAATGCAATTCACCAACACAAACCGGGCCGCGTATGGACAGTGTTCGGTTGCGGCGGTGACCGCGATAAAGGCAAGCGTCCGCAAATGGGGCGAATCGCAGAGCGTTTAAGCGATTATGTGATAGTTACCAATGATAACCCTCGCTCGGAGGACCCGGCGGCAATTGCGGCTGAAATTGTGCGCGGTATGCTTCATCCCAATGGGTGCCTGGTGATTGCGGATCGCGCCCAGGCAATTGATTTTGCGGTGCAGCAAGCTAAAGCGGGCGACATTATTTTGGTTGCCGGCAAGGGCCATGAGGATTACCAAATCTTCGCCAACCAAACAACACCATTCAGCGACAGCAAGTACGCGCGGTTATCGTTACAACGCCGCATTGCGAAACGCGAAAGCCAGGAAAACAGTTTATCAAAAGGGGCTCAATCATGATCAAGCCTCTTACATTAAAAGGGGTTGAGGATTTTATCCTGGCGCAAACCTTATCGCGCCCACTCAAGGTGCAACGCCATGGCGATGCCGAATTTACCTTGGTCAACTCCGATACGCGCAGCTTGAATGCAGGTGAATTGTTTGTAGCGATTCGCGGTGAGCGCTTTGACCCGCATCAATTTATTGAGCAGGCGGCAGCAAAAAATCCATGCGCGCTGGTGGTCGAGGAATATTTTCCGCACATTACATTGCCGCAATTGGTCGTGAGTGATTCGGTGCTGGCGCTCGGGCAGATTGCCGCGCTTAATCGCAGTTTATTTGCCGGTAAGGTAATCGGGATTACCGGTAGCAGTGGCAAGACAACAGTAAAAACCATGGTGGCCAGCATCCTTGCTGGGTGCGGTAATACGCATGCTACCAAAGGCAATCTCAATAACCATATCGGCGTGCCCTTTACCCTGTTGCAATTAACCGCGCAACATCAATTTGCTGTTATCGAAATGGGAGCAAGCGGCCCTGGTGAAATTGGCTATTTGTGTTCCCTCGCCAGGCCGCAAATTACCATGATTAATAATGTAATGCCTGCGCACATTGAAGGTTTTGGTTCCATTGAGGGCGTTGCACAAGCCAAAGGTGAAATCTACGAATCCCTTGGCCAAAATGAGACAGCAATAATTAATTTGGATGATCGGTTTGCATCTTCGTGGTTGGAAAAATTGCACGCACCCAGGGTTATTTCTGTCAGTTTGGATAACAGCGAAGCAAATTTCCACGCAAGTAACATCGAACTGAACGAGGCCAATCTTGCTTTTGAAATTCACGCCTATGGCCAAGCAGTTACCGTTACTTTAAATGCGCAGGGCGAACACAGTGTGCGCAATGCATTGATGGCCGCTGCCTGCGCATCCGCTGCGGGTGCCAGCTTGCAACAGGTCCAGGCCGGGCTTGCAAACTTTGCTCCTGTGGCGGGCCGCATGAGCAAACACACAGGTGTCAACCAGGTGCAAATTATTGATGATAGCTACAACGCCAATCCTGGTTCCGTGCGCGCGGCTATTGATGTGCTTGCGCAGCAGCCATATGGAGTCCTGGTGTTGGGGGACCTTGCTGAGCTGGGGCCGGATGCTATCCGCTTGCACGGAGAGTTAGGTGATTACGCCCGCCTCAAAAAATTGCCGCATATTTTTACCCTCGGTAACTTGAGCCAACATGCATGCCATCATTTTGGTGAAGGTGCGCAACATTTTATTGATCGGGCCAGTTTGGTTGCCCATTTAAAAACCATCGCAAGGCCCGACATGACTTTATTAATCAAAGGCTCGCGTAGCTCCAAAATGGATTTGGTGGTGAGTGAGCTTTGCAACCCCTTGGGAGATTCACACTAATGCTGTATTGGTTGTCAGAATATTTACAAGAATACCTGCGCAGCTTTGCAGTGTTCCAATATTTAACGGTGCGCGCGATTTTTGGCGTGCTTACCGCATTGGGTTTTTCATTGTTACTTGGGCCCTGGTTCATTCGGCGATTAACAGAATTGCGCATCGGCCAGGCTGTTCGTACCGACGGCCCGCAAACCCATCTCACCAAATCCGGCACGCCTACTATGGGCGGCGCATTAATTTTATCGGCAATTTTTTTCAGCACGTTATTGTGGTCAAACTTATCCAATCGTTATGTGTGGGTGGTGTTAATTGTCACCGCGATTTTTGGCGCGGTCGGTTGGGTAGATGACTATCGCAAGGTGGCCAAGCGTGACCCTAAGGGTTTGCCCGCCCGTTGGAAATATTTCTGGCAATCCGTCGCCGGTTTGGGTGCGGCAATTTTCTTATACATGACGGCGCAATATCCCACGGAAACGCAATTGTTTATTCCGTTCTTCAAAAATGTCGCACTCAATATGGGGCTGTTTTATATCGTCTTCACCTACTTCGTTATTGTCGGCACCAGTAACGCCGTCAACCTGACCGATGGGCTGGATGGCCTGGCCATTATGCCGACAGTCATGGTGGCTGGCGCTTTGGCATTAATTGCTTATCTCGCCGGGCATTCGCAATTTTCCGAATATTTGAATATCGCCTACATCCCCGGTGCCGGCGAACTGGTTGTGTTTTGTTGCGCACTGGTTGGGGCAGGCTTGGGATTTTTGTGGTTTAACACGTATCCCGCACAGGTATTTATGGGCGACGTGGGTGCGCTTGCACTGGGTGCGGCGCTTGGATTAATCGCGGTGATTGTTCGCCACGAGTTTGTGCTTTTTATTATGGGCGGTATTTTCGTATTGGAAACCGTATCGGTTATTTTGCAAGTGGCCTCGTTCAAATTAACCGGGCGTCGCATTTTCCGTATGGCGCCCATTCATCACCATTTTGAATTGAAAGGCTGGCCGGAGCCACGTGTCATTGTGCGTTTCTGGATTATTACATTGGTATTGGTATTGATTGGCCTGGCGACGTTAAAACTGCGCTAATTGTTAACACTTTAAATCGAGAAATTAGTTGTGTCACAGATGATTGCCACCAATAAAATTAAAGCTGTAATCGGTACCGGTATTACCGGTTTGTCGGTTGCGCGCTTTTTGGCGGCCAGGCAAGAAGCATTTATAGTATTGGATACGCGCACCAATCCCCCTAACCTGGAAAATGTGCAACAGGAATTTCCCAATATCACTATTGAATGCGGTGAATTGAATCCAGAAACATTGCTCGCGTGTGATGAAATTATTGTAAGCCCCGGCGTTGCCATGGCGACTCCTGCTATTGAGCAAGCAAAAAATGCGGGCATTCCGGTAGTGGGCGACATTGAATTATTTGTGCGCCATGCCAAGGCACCGATAATTGCCATCACGGGCTCCAACGCAAAAAGTACCGTGACCACCCTTGTCGGTGAAATGGCAAAGGCCGCGGGTATTCGTGTGGCTGTTGGTGGCAATTTGGGTACGCCCGCGCTGGATTTATTAAATGATGCGGTTGAGCTTTATGTGATGGAGCTTTCCAGTTTCCAATTGGAAACCGTTACCAAACTTAACGCGAAAGTCGCTACGATTTTGAACATCAGTGCTGATCATCTGGATCGTTACGATAGTCTGCGCGCTTATATCCTTGCCAAGCTGCGTATTTATTTCGGCGCAGAACATATAGTGGTGAACCGCAAAGACGTATTGACTCACCCCCCGTTTGCCGCTGGCGTAAAACCCATTTATTTTGGTGGCAATGCCGATTTTGGCAGTTTCGGTTTGATCAAGGAAAACGGCCAGGAATTCCTTGCAAAAAACCTTACCCCGTTAATGCCGGCGAGTGAATTAAAAATCCGCGGTCGCCACAATGTGGATAATGCCCTTGCTGCCCTGGCATTGGGTGACGCGGCAGGCATTCCGATGGATGCTATGTTAGACACGCTTAAGCAATTTAAAGGGTTAAAACACCGTTGCGAATTTGTAGCTGACAAAAACGGCATTGAATTCTATAACGATTCAAAAGGCACAAACATAGGTGCGACACTTGCTGCGATCCAGGGACTGGCGCGCGACCCGCAACAATTAATTATCATTCTTGGCGGTGAAGGCAAAGGGCAGGACTTCACTGAATTAGCTCCCACATTAAAAGCGATTAATAGCCAGGTGATCCTGATTGGACGCGATGCGCCTATTATCGAGCAAGCATTAGCCCAGGCGACCAAAATTACGCACGCTGACAGCATGCCGGACGCAGTGAGCAAAGCGTTTCAAATCGCCCATCACGGTGACGCGGTTTTGTTATCACCCGCTTGTGCGAGTTTTGATATGTTTAAAAATTACGAAGATCGCGGTGAAAAATTCTGTGCGGCTGTACAGGAGTTAACGGCATCATGATCAGAACTGCCACGCCTTTTAACCAATTACCATTAAGCGCACGGATCGACTGGACCTTGTTGTGCCTGTGGTTTGCGCTTATGTCTATTGGGTTAATCATGGTGGCTTCCGCATCGGTTTCATTTGCTGCGCTAACCTATGACGACGCATGGTTTTTTGCCAAGCGTCACGCCATTTATATGGTGATGGGGATTTTCCTCGCGATATTTGTTGTTACTGTGCCCATGAGCGTGTGGCAACGTTACTCGGGTCACTTCTTATTGATCACCTTATTCTTGCTCGTTGTTGTGTTGATTCCTGGCATCGGAAAGAAAGTTAATGGTAGCCAGCGGTGGTTCAGTTTAGGCGTGATATCTATACAGGTGTCCGAAATTGCCAAATTTTGCGCGGTAGTTTTCTTCGCCAGTTTTTTTGCGCGGCGTTATCAGGAATTGCATTTTGGATGGCAGGGGTTTCTAAAACCGCTGTTGGTTGTCGGTGTGTTTGTTGGTTTGCTTTTGCTTGAACCGGATTTCGGTAGTTCTGTGGTGTTGTGCGCAACGGTATTCGCGATGATGTTTATTGCCGGTGTGCGCATGATGCACTTCCTCCTATTAATAGTAATCGGTGTGGGTGGTTTGGCATCGGTGGCCATTTTATCGCCCTACCGTATGCAGCGCTTGATTACCTTTTTAGATCCATGGGCAGATCAATTCAATACCGGATACCAATTGACGCAATCACTCATTGGTTTTGGTCGCGGCGAGTGGTTTGGTTTGGGGTTGGGAAACAGTTTGCAAAAATTATTCTTTTTGCCGGAAGCGCATACCGATTTTATTTTTGCCATTATCGCGGAAGAGTTTGGGTTGATCGGCGCGGTGATGTTATTGGGCTTGTTCGCCGCGCTGATTATGCGCATTTTTAAACTGGCCAAACAAAACCTGGCGGCAGGTAAAATGTTTGCTGCCCTGGCAACGTTTGGTATAGCGATACTTTTTTCGTTCCAGGTTTTTATCAATATGGGCGTTTCTTCAGGATTATTGCCCACCAAGGGACTGACCTTGCCATTTATCAGTTACGGCGGCAGTAGCCTGTTAATGTGCTGTGTGCTTATGGCATTTGTGATGCGTGTGCAATGGGAGCTGGCGGTGTATGTTCCAGAGGTTCCTGAAGCAACCAAAGTAACCCGCACACGCTTGGTGGAGGCTGCTGTATGACCCGTCCCCTGGTTATTTTAGTGATGGCTGGTGGCACCGGCGGGCATGTATTCCCGGCGTTGGCAGTAGCGGATGAATTGCGCGCACGCGGTCATAATATTCATTGGTTGGGCACGGCGCGTGGTATTGAAGCACGTTTGATTCCGGCGGCGAATATTCCGCTTCATTTGATTAAAGTGGAAGGGGTGCGCGGGCGCGGTGTTACCGGTTTATTCAAGGCCCCATTTTTAATCAGCTATGCATTAGGGCAGGCGCTCAAATTAATTCGTAGCGTTAATCCGGATGTAGTGGTTGGCTTTGGCGGGTTTGCGTCCGGTCCCGGTGGTATGGCTGCAAAAATATTGGGCAAACCGTTAGTGATCCACGAACAAAATGCGGTAGCTGGTACCACCAATCGCATGCTTGCCAAAGTGGCGACTAAAGTGCTTGCCGCATTTCCAAGCGCCTTTGCCAACCCGCTGAATGAATCGGTCCAGGTCGTGGGCAACCCGGTTCGCAATAGTATTCATAACCTGGCAACGATTTCAGTGCGTTACCGGGAGCGTACCGAAAAAAATTCCCCCATGCAGTTACTGGTATTAGGTGGCAGCCTGGGCGCGAAAGCAATCAACGAATTAATTCCCGAAGCAATCGCACAGTTACCGCTGGAGTTGCGTCCGCAAATTTGGCACCAGACCGGAAAAAATCACGCAGACGCTACGACGGTTCTATATAAGCAATATCAAGTACGGGCGAAGGTAGATGCTTTTATTGAAGACATGGCCGCCGCTTACGCATGGGCAGATATGGTTATTTGCCGCGCGGGCGCGCTCACAGTTTCTGAATTAATGGCTGCCGGTGTTGCTTCGGTATTAATTCCATTACCCAGCGCAATTGACGATCACCAGACCTACAACGCTAAACACCTGAGCGATGTAGGCGCGGGGATTTCATTAGTGCAAAAAGAATTGACGGCCGCCAAGTTGGCGGGGCTGTTATTAACTGAATTAGCTGACCGCCAGCATTTGGTATCTATGGCGGAAAAAGCGCAGCAATTAGCCAAGCCTTTTGCGGCGGCGCAAGTTGCAGGAATATGTGAGGAGGTTGCCCATGGATAATTCTACGCAGAAATCCATAGGACATTTTTGTGTACCTGAAATGCGCCGTATTCGCCGCATTCATTTTATCGGTATCGGCGGTGCGGGTATGAGCGGCATTGCTGAAGTCTTGTTAAACCAGGGATATGAAATTTCCGGTTCGGATATCAAGGCATCCGGCGTCACTGAACGGTTGCAAAATAAAGGTGCACAAATATTTATCGGACATGCGGCTGAAAATGTACGCGGTGCGGATGTGGTAGTAAATTCCAGCGCTGTAAATGCGCAAAATCCGGAAATGTTGGGCGCGCGGGAATTACGTATTCCAATTGTGCGCCGCGCGGAAATGCTGGGTGAGTTAATGCGTTATCGCCACGGTATTGCTGTCGCGGGAACCCATGGCAAAACTACAACCACCAGTTTGCTGGCTTCTATTTTGGCAGCCGCGAAACTTGACCCTACTTTTATCATCGGTGGCTTGGTTAATAGCACCGGCACCAATGCGCAGTTAGGCGCAAGCCGTTATCTGGTGGCAGAGGCGGATGAGAGCGATGCATCGTTTTTACACTTGCAACCCATGGTGGCCATTGTCACCAATATCGATGCCGACCATATGGAAACCTATGGCGGCGATTTTTCAAAATTGAAAAAAACGTTTATCGAATTTTTGCACAACCTTCCATTTTATGGGCTGGCGGTCTTGTGCGGCGAAGATCCGGTAATCCGCGACATAATCCCCGATGTTGCTCGACCCATTTTGACGTATGGTTTTGGTGAACATTGTGATTATCGCGCAGTCAATATCAAGCAAGAGAAAATGCATTCCGAGTTTGATGTAATTCGCCCGGGGTTTGCTGAGCCATTGCATATTCGCATAAATATTCCCGGCATCCATAACGTATTAAATGCAACAGCCGTCATTGCGGTCGCCACCGATGAAGGCATTAGCGGTGAGGCCATCCGGCAGGGTTTGGAAAATTTCCAGGGTGTTGGGCGTCGTTTCCAGGTGTACGGTAATTTTCCGATCGGCGCGGGCGACGCAATGCTGGTGGACGATTATGGCCATCACCCGCGCGAAGTTGCTGCGGTTATCAAAGCGGTGCGCGATGGTTGGCCAGGGCGTCGGCTAGTCATGATTTATCAGCCGCACAGATATACGCGTACCCGCGATCTCTATGAAGATTTTGTCGAGGTACTTTCAACAGTTGATGCACTGGTCATGCTGGAGGTCTACAGCGCGGGCGAAGATTACATTCCCGGTGCCGACAGCCGCCACTTGTGTCGCAGCATTCGCGCCCGCGGTGTGATTGAGCCAATTTTTATTGAAACCGTCGATGGTGTTCCGGGAATTATTAAAGATCTGGTACGTGCAGGTGACATAGTGATCACCCAGGGCGCAGGTAATGTCGGTGTGCTTTCACCGGAGTTGGCAAAGCGCCAATTGCGTTAGAGGTTAGAAAAAATGCAAGCAGTAAAACTGCCGGTTGATCCGGCACTGAAACAGCAAATCGGTCGCGTCGGTGTACTTTATGGCGGGTTTTCCGCCGAGCGCGAAATTTCGTTGCAAAGTGGTGCGGCGGTTATTGCCGCCTTGCAGGAAGCCGGTATTGATCATGTGGCTATTGATGTAAGTGAAAATATCATTGCCGATATCCAGGCGGCACAAATTGATCGAGCATTTTTAATATTGCATGGCCCCGGTGGGGAAGATGGCCGCATTCAAGCCTTGCTGGAATTTTTAAATATTCCCTACACCGGCAGTGATGTGCAGTCATCGGCACTGGCGATGGATAAATTGCGTACCAAATATTTATGGACCGGTTTAAGCGTAAACAGTCCTATTAAATTACCAACACCGGAGTTCGCACTACTCACGCAGGATTCAGATTTTGCATCGACGCTTGCAAAACTAGGTGGCGAGGCAATGGTAAAGCCAGCGAATGAGGGCTCAAGCATCGGTATGTCGCGGGTTAAAACCGCCAGTGAGCTGGAAGCCGCCTTTAAAACTGCTGCGCAATATCAAGGCAGTGTATTGGTTGAACGTTTAATTATAGGCGCTGAATATACGGTGGGGATTCTGGATGATGAAGCGTTGCCAGCTATCAAGCTTGAAACCCATCACAGTTTCTACGATTACGATGCAAAATATATCGCGGACGACACGCGCTACTTATGCCCCTGCGGTCTATCAGCAGAAAAAGAACAGGAATTAAAAAAACTTGCACTGGATGCCTTTAATGCATTGGGCTGTCGCGGTTGGGGGCGGGTAGATGTAATGGCGGATGCGCAACAAAATTTTTATTTGCTGGAAGTAAACACCGCACCCGGTATGACCAGCCATAGCCTGGTACCTATGGCGGCAAAAGCAGTGAACCTTTCATTTGCAGAATTGGTGCTTACCGTATTGCGTGCAAGCCTCAAGGTAAAAGCGTAATTTGTCATGCGCGATTTTAAACCGGGCCAGGAGCGTATTGAACCAAGGATTGGCGCCGATCCGTTAATGGATGGGGTTCCGAAACCGCGTCGCCGTGCGGCGGTAATGGCGGATACGGTGCCCGGAAATGATTCGCGCAATGAAAAAAATGCTCAACCGGACTCGCGTATAACAAGGGATGTGTTAATGGAGGAGCCGGCGCCTCGTTACAGCGCTGGCGATATGCCAGTAGCGCGGACGGAACCAGCCACAAGAAGGGCGCGCGGTTATACAAAAGTATCTCCGCAGGGGCGGGGAGACCGTGCGGACAATACAAAGGGTAAACACAAAGGACAGAAAACCGGGTTTGCGTGGAATTTTTCCTGGCTGAATCGTCGCTTTGCGGCAGGTGTAATGGTAGTTGTATTGGGTGCAGGTATTTATTGGGCAAGTGAACCTGTTGCAAAGATATTTGAGCGACCCATTAAAAGCGTAGTGGTGGAGGGAGAGTTTCAGCTGATCTCCAAGCAGCGCGCTACCGAGTTAATTGGCAATGAAATTGATGGTGATTTTCTACAACTGGATTTAATGGAGCTAAAGGAAGCGCTTCTTAGTGATCCCTGGGTGGAAAAGGTAACTTTGAATCGCCGCTGGCCGGATACATTGGTCGTAAAAATTATTGAGCAAAAACCGATTGCGCGGTGGGGTGATGGTTTTTTGAATCAGCGTGGAGAAATTATTCGCGTCGAGGAAGCCGGGCCACTTTCGGGGCTTCCCTGGTTGCAGGGAAATGAAGCCGATGCAATTGAAATTTTGCAACAGTACCAGGATTTATCCCAGATTTTGCGTTCGCGTGGATTGGATGTACTGGAGTTAAAGTGCGATAACAAAAAATCCTGGCGATTAACGGTAAAAAATCACGTAGAAATTGCAATTGGACGTGATCAAGTGATGGAAAAAATTCGCAGATTTGTTACTGTATATGATGCGCACTTAAGCAGTGTTTGGTCGGATGTAAAAGCGATAGACGTAAGATATACCAACGGTGTTGCAGTGCGTTGGGTTGCTGATTCAGCGATGGCAAAAAAATACATAAAAAGTCCGTTGCAAGTTGGTGTCCCCGCTCCTGCGAATTCCGTTAGTCCACAGGTCCATTAAGTTTTTTATAAATGCCAGTTGCATGGAAATTGGCTGATAACTGGTAAATGAGGTTTTTGAATGGCAAACGCTAGTGACAACAAAATGATTGTAGGCCTGGATATAGGCACATCCAAGGTTGTGGCTATCGTTGGCGCTATTACTCCTGAAGGCCAGTTGGAAATCGTCGGTATCGGTTCCCATCGCTCCAACGGTTTGAAGAAAGGTGTGGTGGTGAATATTGAATCGACCGTTTTATCGATTCAACGCGCAATTGAAGAGGCCGAATTAATGGCCGGTTGCCAGATTCATTCGGTGTATGCGGGTATTGCCGGGAGCCACATTCGCAGTTTGAATTCCCACGGTATCGTGGCGATTCGTGATCGCGAGGTGTTTCCCCAGGATTTGGAGCGCGTAATTGATGCTGCGCAAGCGGTGGCCATTCCCGCAGACCAGAAAATCCTGCACATTTTGCCGCAGGAATTCCTGATCGATGATCAGGATGGTGTGAAAGAACCCTTGGGAATGTCCGGTGTGCGCCTGGAAGCCAAGGTGCATTTGGTTACTTGCGCAGTCAATGCGGCACAAAACATTGAAAAATGTATTCGCCGTTGCGGTTTGGAAGTTGAAGATATCATTCTCGAACAATTGGCATCCAGTTACTCCGTGTTGACTGATGATGAAAAAGAATTAGGTGTGTGTGTAGTGGATATCGGTGGCGGCACTACTGATATCGCCATTTTTAAAGACGGTGCAATTCGCCACACCGGGGTAATTCCGATTGCGGGTGACCAGGTTACGAACGACATCGCCATGGCGTTGCGCACGCCTACACCGAATGCAGAAGAAATCAAGATCAAATACGCCTGCGCGCTGGCCAAGTTAACCAGCCCGGATGAAACGATCAAAGTGCCAAGTGTTGGCGATCGCCAACCGCGGGATTTATCCCGTCAGGCACTGGCGGAAGTTGTAGAGCCGCGTTACGACGAATTATTCACACTGGTGCAAGCCGAACTGCGCCGTAGTGGTTATGAGGATTTGATTGCCGCGGGCATTGTTTTGACTGGCGGCACCTCAAAAATGGAAGGTGTCATCGAATTAGCGGAAGAGATTTTCCACATGCCGGTGCGTTTGGGAACCCCGCAAAATATTCGCGGCCTTTCCGACATAGTGAATAACCCGATTTACTCGACGGGTGTTGGTTTGCTGATTTACGCCATGAAACAGCAACAGGGCGGCGGTCGTGCAGTTGCCGGTACCAAAGAGTCGCAAGGTTCTATTTTTAGTAAAATTAAAAAGATGTTCCAGAGCAACTTCTAATGGATGCAATTGCTTCATTGGAAATTAAATTTTCGCAAATTGCTTAATGATTTTTTAAAGGGCAATTTGTCTCGATCACAGATTGAATCAAAGGAAACAAAGGGGTGTGGCCATGTTTGAACTCGTTGATAGCGTTCATCAAAACGCGGTAATTAAAGTGATTGGTGTGGGCGGCGGCGGCGGTAATGCGGTCAAACACATGATTGCCAGCAAAATCGAAGGCGTTGAATTTATTTGCGCCAATACCGATGCGCAGGCGCTAAAAGATATTGATGCCCGTACTGTATTGCAGTTGGGCAATTCCATGACTAAAGGTCTTGGCGCTGGCGCAAACCCGGAAGTGGGGCGTCAGGCTGCGATGGAGGATCGTGAACGTATCGCCGAAACATTGCGCGGTGCGGATATGGTTTTTATCGCTGCGGGTATGGGCGGCGGAACCGGGACCGGCGCTGCCCCGGTAGTGGCCGAAGTTGCACGTGACCTGGGTATTCTCACCGTTGCTGTAGTGACCAAGCCATTTCCGTTTGAGGGCCGCAAGCGCATGACCATTGCGGATGCCGGTATCAAGGAATTGAGTGAGCGCGTTGATTCGCTGATTACCATTCCAAACGAAAAGTTGTTATCGGTACTGGGAAAATCCACCAGTTTGCTTGATGCATTCAAAGCGGCAAACAACGTCCTGCTCGGTGCAGTGCAAGGTATTGCTGATCTGATTATCCGCCCGGGTATGATCAATGTGGATTTTGCAGACGTAAGAACGGTTATGTCGGAAATGGGCATGGCGATGATGGGTACCGGCAGGTCTACTGGTGAAAACCGCGCACGTGAAGCGGCCGAAGCGGCGATCCGCAGCCCGTTATTAGAAGACGTAAACCTGCAAGGCGCGCGCGGGATATTGGTCAATATCACCGCGGGTATTGATTTATCACTGGGTGAATACTCTGAAGTGGGCAGCATTATCGAAGAGTTTGCTTCCGGTGATGCGACCGTTGTGGTTGGTACCGTAATCGATCCGGAGTTGACCAATGAATTGCGCGTAACTGTGGTTGCTACCGGCCTGGGTGTCGCGGCTAAAAATACTGCTTCGCCTAAGGAAGGCAAACCAGCGCCAACCAAGGTAATCGACAATACCAGTCGCCGTTCGGTGGATTACGCAATAGAGCGCCCCGCCCAGTTACGCGCAAACGCCCATTCTTCAGGTGCCGCTGCGCTGGCTGCCCCCTTGGGTGAAAAAGAATTGGAATATCTGGATATTCCGGCGTTCCTGCGCCGTCAGGCGGATTAATTAAGTATTGGCTATGGCAGGTATTGCCGGTTTCAACTGGTGGATACCTGTCACCCCAGGTAACATGCCCAAGTGATTAGAGGAAGCGGATATTCCGTTTCCGTTATTCAGCGTCAATTAATGGGTGGTTTTTAAACTATTGATTAATGATGCAGGCTAAAACTCACTGCGGGTGAAAAAATGATTAGACAGCGAACCTTAAAAAGCTCGATACGCACCACAGGTGTTGGCTTGCATACTGGAGACAAAATCCAGTTAACCCTCAAGCCTGCCCCTGTTGACAGCGGTATTGTGTTTCGCCGAGTGGATTTGAATCCTCCGGTGGAGATTAAGGCTACTGCGAAAAATGTAGGGGAAACCACGCTTTCTACTTGCCTGATAAAAGACGATGTCAGGGTTTCAACCGTTGAACACTTGATGTCTGCATTTGCCGGGTTGGGTATAGATAACGCGATAGTCGAACTGAATGCGCCCGAAATTCCGATCATGGATGGCAGCGCCGGACCCTTTGTATTCCTGATTCAATCTGCCGGCGTCCAGGAACAAGACGCGCCCAAGAAGTTTGTCCGTATCAAGAAAGAGGTGACATTGAAAGACGGCGATAAAATCGCCAGCTTTCTTCCCTTTGATGGCTTCAAGGTGTCTTTCTCCATCGAGTTCGATCACCCTGTGTTTAAGGATCGCCGTCCGCAAACCGAGCTGGATTTCTCCAGTTCATCGTTTGTGACCGATATTAGCCGCGCCAGGACCTTTGGCTTTATGCATGAGATCGAGTATCTCCGCTCCAAAGGTTTGGCCCGTGGTGGCAGCATGGATAATGCGATTGTCGTTGACCAATACAAAATCCTTAATGAGGACGGATTGCGTTTTGAGGATGAGTTTGTAAAGCACAAAGTGTTGGATGCCATCGGCGATTTATATATGTTGGGTAATAGTTTGCTATGCGAATACCGCGCCCATAAGTCCGGACATTCATTAAATAATCGAGCCTTGCGGCTGTTGTTGGAGCAGCCGGATGCCTGGGAAATTGTCACTTTTGAGGAAAATCAACCATCGCCGATAACCTACCTTGAGCCTATAGCTGCTGCCTGATGATGTTTATCGCCCTCTTTAAACTGTGAACGGGGCGATGAATTTCCACTTGTTAAATCCTTCCCATCTGTGCGATATTTCGGTTTCGCGCACTTACGCGCCTATGCAAGTAGTATCCGCACGGTCTTTTCGCCCTTGCGAAATTCATGTAACTGCTTGTTTTAAAACACTTTTAGCTCTTATTAATAATTCAAAGTGTTTTAAACAAATGTAATTGTTTACTAGTGAGTCGAACTTTTAGCAGGAACTTTAGCTACAACACTTGTTGTTACAAGTTTTTTTATCCTTAAAAAAGTAGATTTCCAAATGAAAATTATTATCGTCAACAAAAATCACGCACAGGCACGCAGTTTTACCTTGGGTGGGTGGACCCGCGCATTGCTGTCTGTTTGTCTTTTAGGTATTCCGACCTTTGTTGGCGCTTGGGGTTATAGCTGGTTGGTATCTGAAGAGCGCGATGGCTTTTTCAATGCTGACCAAGCCTGGATGGATATTCTGTCTGCCCGCGAATCGGAAATTGAGCAGGAACGTGAAGCTTCGGAGGCACAACTCGCAGCCCTCACCAGTAAGTTGGGCGAGTTGCAGGCAAGGTTAATGCGTCTTGATGCATTGGGAGAAAAGCTGACTTCGGCAGCTAACCTTGAACAGGGGGAATTTGATTTTAGCCAGGCCCCCGCTTTCGGTGGACCTTCACAATCTACTCCCGAAACTACCTATACCGCTCCGGATTTCTTTGTGGCGATTGACCAGCTTTCCGAGCAAATCGACAGTCGCGAACAACAACTCAATACCATTGATGCCTTACTCGCTAAACGCAGTCTGACTGAAGAGACCTCTGTTTCCGGTTCACCGGTTGCCAATTCATTCATTTCCTCTCGCTTTGGTTATCGCAAAGACCCGTTTACCGGTAAAACCGAATTCCATGCCGGTTTGGATTTCACCGCTCGTCAGGGCAGCAAAGTTAGCAGCGTCGCTGCCGGCATTGTTAACTGGGCTGGCCGCCATCCGGAATATGGCAATATGGTGGAAATTAAACATAGCGATGGTTTAGTCACTCGCTATGCGCATAACACATCAAATCTTGTCAAAGCCGGTGATGTTGTAAAAAAAGGGCAGGTGATTGCCCTGTCCGGATCGACCGGAAGATCAACGGCGCCACATGTCCACTTTGAGGTGTACAAAAACGGACGTGTGGTAGATCCAGCTGCCTATATTCGCCGCACCAATCGCTAACTACCTTTCTCTTCGCTGATGGCATGATTTGACTCTTGCTTTAGTCAGCACCTTCCTATTTACTTGCCAGCCACTTTTCATGGCCATCACATTATTTTGTTGTGTGCTGCGCAATTTCGTTCGGATTTTGGAATTATCACGGTATATAAAATGATCGGTAAGTTAATCAAGGCAGTATTTGGTTCAAAGAATGAGCGCGAATTGAAGCGCATGAATAAAGTGGTTGTACGCATAAATGCACTTGAACCGGATATGCAAAAACTCAGCGATGAGCAGCTTAAAGGCAAAACTGCCGAGTTTCGCGAACGCTTCCAAAAAGGTGAGACTTTGGATCAACTTTTACCTGAGGCTTTTGCAACCGTACGGGAAGCGGGTCGCCGTGTACTCGGAATGCGCCATTTCGATGTGCAATTGATCGGGGGTATGACCTTGCATGAAGGTCGTATCGCTGAAATGCGTACCGGTGAAGGTAAGACGTTAGTATCGACGCTGCCCAGCTATTTACATGCGCTGGCCGGAAAAGGTGTTCATGTAGTTACAGTGAATGATTATCTCGCCAGCCGTGATGCTAACTGGATGAGGCCGCTCTACGAATTTTTAGGTATGACTGTCGGTGTTATCCAATCGATGCAACCTGCTGCGGTAAAGCGAGAAGCCTACGCCGCTGATGTGACCTACGGAACAAACAATGAATACGGCTTTGATTATTTGCGCGATAACATGGCTTTAAGTAAGCGCGATAAAGTTCAGAGGCCATTGAATTTTGCCGTTGTGGACGAAGTGGATTCCATCCTGATTGATGAGGCGCGTACCCCGCTGATTATTTCCGGTGCCGCAGAAAACAGCTCGGAAATGTATAAGCGTATGAATCAATTAGTGCTGAAGCTCAAGCGCCAAATTGATAATGGTGAAGACGGTGATCGCCGGGTCATTTCGGAACCGGGTGATTTCACTGTTGATGAAAAGTCCCGACAGGTCGAATTAACCGAAGATGGCCATCAAAAAGTCGAGGATCTATTGATCCAATCCGGCATGTTGCCGCCCGATCAAAATCTCTATGCGGCCAATAACCTTACATTGTTACATCATGTAAATTCTGCGTTACGTGCGCATGCGCTTTTTCATCGTAATGTTGAATATATCGTGCAGGAAGGCCAGGTGATGCTTATTGATGAGCACACCGGCCGCACTATGCCCGGTCGTCGCTTATCCGAGGGCCTGCACCAGGCAATTGAGGCTAAAGAAGGCGTAGCTATTCAAAGTGAAAGCCAGACTCTGGCATCAACAACTTTTCAAAATTATTTCCGCTTATACCCTACTCTCGCGGGGATGACAGGTACGGCGGACACTGAAGCTTACGAGTTCCGTGAAATTTATGGCCTGGATGTGGTGGTAATTCCCACCAACAAACCCGTTCAGCGTATCGATATGAATGATAAAGTTTATTTATCATTGGAAGAAAAATATGAAGCAATTGTTGAAGACGTAAAAGTATTCCAAGCCAAAAATGCACCCGTGCTTGTCGGTACCGCGTCGATTGAAACATCCGAAGAAATGTCGCGCCGATTAACTAAAGCGGGCATCAAACACCAGGTTTTGAACGCAAAATTCCACGCCCAGGAAGCAGAAATCATTGCGCAAGCCGGTCGTCCCGGCGCGGTAACTATTGCAACCAACATGGCTGGTCGTGGTACGGATATTGTACTGGGCGGGCGTTGGGAGTCGGACGTAGCCAAGCTGGAAAACCCGGCACAAGAACAAATAGAGGCGATTAAAGCTGAGTGGAAGCAACGTCATGACATCGTGCTTGCTGCAGGTGGTTTGCATATTATTGGTACTGAACGCCACGAATCTCGCCGTATCGATAACCAATTGCGCGGTCGGGCCGGCCGCCAGGGGGACCCGGGTTTAACGCGTTTTTATTTATCGCTGGAAGACAATTTGATGCGTATTTTCGCATCTGAGCGCGTGCGTAATTTCATGCAAGCATTGGGTATGGAAAAAGGCGAAGCCATTGAGCACCGTATGGTGAACAATGCGATTGAAAAAGCCCAACGCAAAGTAGAAGGACGCAACTTCGATATTCGTAAGCAGTTGCTTGAATTTGACGATGTGGCGAATGAGCAACGTCAAATTATCTATCATCAGCGTAACGAGTTACTTGATGCCGACTCCATTCGCGACACTATCACCGCGATTCGTGCGGAAGTCATAGAGGATATGACTAACGGCTTTATTCCGCCACAATCTATTGAGGACCAGTGGGATATTGCCGGGTTGGAAAAACAAATAGAGATGGACTTTGGATTGCGTTTACCGATCGGTAAATGGCTTGAAGAAGATACTCGCCTGCATGAAGAAACCCTGCGCAAAAAGATCCTTGCTGAAATTCAAGGTGCTTACGATGCGAAATGCGAGAGGATTGGCGAGATTCTTTTAGAAATCGAAAAGCAGGTTATGTTGCAAGTATTGGACAACGCATGGAAGGAACACTTGGCAACTATGGATCATTTGCGCCAGGGTATTAACCTGCGTTCCTATGCACAGCGCAATCCCAAGCAAGAGTACAAACGTGAAGCTTTTGAATTATTCCAAAGTTTGTTAATGACGGTTAAGCGCGAAACTGTACATTTAATGGCGCGAGTTGAGCCAATTACCCGCGAGCAAATGGAGGCGATGGAAAACCAGCGCCGCGAGGAGTTGGCTCGCCAAAAAATGCAGTTGCGCCATGATGAGCTTTCTGCCCTTGGCGATGAAGAAGAGGAACAAACTGCTGCGCCGCGCCCCCAGACTCCCGTTGTGCGGGAAGGCCGTAAAGTGGGACGTAACGATCCATGCCCTTGTGGCTCCGGCAAAAAATATAAAAATTGTCACGGTCAGTTAGAATAATTTCAGTGAACTGATTTATTAAATGTTAATAAATTTCTAGGGAATAAAATTATGGCAGTAGGTGAATATCCTTTCCCGCACATGCATCCGGTAAAAGGCGTGAAATGTACTGCGGTAAGCGCAGGTATAAAAAAAGTTGGCCGTCGCGATGTTGTACTTTTCGAATTGGCGGAAGGCTCGAATGTGGCTGGCGTGTTCACAAAAAATGCATTTTGTGCCGCACCGGTTACGGTGTGTAAAGAGCATTTATCCAAGGCGCCAATTCGCTTCCTGGTCATTAATTCCGGTAATGCCAATGCCTGTACCGGCGAGCAAGGCTTGCTGGATGCTAAATCCACCTGTGCAGCTATCGCGCAATTGTCTGGTGTAAAGCCTGAGCAAGTTTTGCCATTTTCCACAGGTGTGATTGGTGAGCCTTTGCCTGTTCAAAAAATTACTGCCGTTATTCCTGAAGCACTGGAAAAAGCCCACGAAAATGGATGGGATGATGCAGGCGCAGGCATTATGACTACAGACACCCGCGCCAAAGGTTTCAGCCAACAATTTGAGTATCAAGGAAAAACCATCACGGTAAATGGTATTTCCAAAGGCGCAGGCATGATCAAACCCAACATGGCAACCATGTTGGGTTACATTGCGACCGACGCAAAAATTTCGCGGGAGTTATTGCAAAACCTCGCACGTGAAGCAGCGGACAAATCATTTAATCGAATTACAATTGACGGTGACACTTCAACAAACGATTCGTGCATTTTGATGGCGACGGGTCAGGTAGACCTGCCCGAAATAATGGAAGCCAAGGGTGAGTTATACGAAAAGCTGCGCGAAGTCATTATTGCTGCGCACGTTCATCTTGCCAAAGCCATAGTCAGTGACGGTGAAGGTGCCACTAAATTTGTTACCGTTGCTGTGGGCGGCGGTGCAAATCGTGATGAATGCCTGGACGTGGCTTATGCAGTTGCCCATTCTCCATTAATCAAAACAGCTTTATTTGCATCGGATCCCAACTGGGGGCGGATCGTTGCTGCCATAGGTTATGCGGGTGTTCCGAATTTGGATGTAACTAAAGTGCGCGTGCATTTGAATGAAACGCTCATCGTGGAAAATGGCGGTCGCGCCAAAACCTACACAGAAGAACAAGGTCAAATGGTAATGAACCAAGCGGAAATTGCGATAAATATTGATCTGGGCCGCGGCAGTATTGCTGAAACGGTATGGACCACTGATTTATCTTACGAGTATGTTCGGATTAACGCGGATTATCGTTCTTAATTTTCATTGTGGCTAAATTAATTCATGTTGCCGTTGGCGTCGTTGTTGGAGTTGACGGCAAAATTTTAATTGCAAAGCGACCGCAAACGGCTCACCAAGGCGGTTTGTGGGAATTTCCCGGTGGAAAAGTTGATGCTGGGGAATCGATCCATCAAGCATTGGACCGCGAATTAATGGAAGAGCTGGGGATTAGTGTAACTACATGCGAGCCGCTCATCCAAATCCGTCATCATTATCCAGACAAATCGGTGTTGCTGGATGTTTATAAAGTAACTGGTTTTACAGGCGAGCCCTACGGCGCAGAAGGGCAACCTATATGTTGGGTTCAGCCGAACGAATTAATTAAGTTTGATTTCCCTACAGCCAATAAACCGATTATTTCGGCTATCTCGTTACCTGATAGATACCTGATTACAGGTGAGTTTACTGATGAAGGTGACCTGCTAAATCGTTTAGTAACTGCATTTAACCACGGAATTCGTATTGCTCAATTGCGTATTCAAACCATTGATTTCTCCAATCATCAAAACTTGTTAGCCAAGGTTATTACGCTCGCTGAAAAACATTCGGCGACTTTATTAATCAATTCTGATATTCCTACCTTTGAAAAAATCCTTGTCAGGTTTCCTTTTGCAAAAATGGGGTTGCATTTAAACCGTCATCAAGCGGCGGGTATTTTTACTCGACCAATTCCAGCAGGTTATTTATTGGGTACATCCTGTCACGATGAGGGCGAAATCGCTCATGGCCAACGCATAGGCGCTGATTATTTACTGCTGTCACCGGTAAAAGCCACGTCTTCACATCCAAATGTGACTCCTATGGGGTGGAATCAATTTGAGAAATTGGTTGAGTTAGCAAATATTCCCGTGTATGCGCTGGGCGGCGTAGCTGACAACGATTTGAAGAAGGCGAAATCGGTGGGGGCTCAGGGGATAGCCGGTATCAGTGCGTGGTGGTAAATATATATTTCCTGAATCAAACGATTCGCTTCCGGCATTGGCTTCTGAATTGTTCCTATCGTTGCGTTTCATCTTCAGAATTTAAATCCAGATTATCGCCAGCAATTCGATGGTTTTCACTTGCCCATTCCCCCAAATCAATTAACCGGCAGCGCTCACTGCAAAATGGACGAAAGGGGAATTGATCATTCCACAAAACAATTTTCTTGCAGGTGGGGCAATTGAGCTTGATCTCGTGAGGTTTATTTTCTGACATAGGCATTAGGCTGCTAATTATATTGAAGGGCCAGTTCCAGGTAGAAGTGATGCAATTTTTCTATTTGTTCATCCAATTCAATCAGTGAACCATGATTGTGGATAATATCATCGGCGTGTGAGCAACGCTCTTGCCTCGATAATTGGGTTTTCATAATGGCTCTGATTTGAGCTTCATTATTAAGGTCACGTTGGCTGGCGCGCGCTATTTGTAATTCTTCACTTGCGTCTATTACCAATACCCTGTCTACCAATAAATATTGTTGTGTTTCAAGTAAAAGCGGTGACGCAAGTATAATGTAAGGGCTTGCTGCAGCGGCCAGTTGTTCGCGAATTCGTTGATTAATTATTGGGTGTAAGAGCTTTTCCAGCCAATCCTTTTCTGTGGGGTTGGAAAAAATAAGTTCGCGAAGTTTTACGCGGTTCAAACTGGCGGGTTGGGTTTCGGTGGAAGCATGCAGAATGTCTTCGCCAAAGTGTGCGCGAATCTTTTCAAGGGCGGGGGCGCCGGGTTCAACTACTTCGCGAGCTACAAGGTCAGCATCAATCACGGTGATACCAAAAGCCGTAAAGCGACAACAAACCTCGGATTTGCCGCTACCTATACCGCCTGTAAGTCCAACGATTAATTTTTTTCCGTTAACCATTAGCTGACAAAAAGTTTCAGATAGGTTTGGTTAATTGTGTCGCCCCAAACAAACGCAATCCAGCCTGCAATCGCCAGGTAAGGTCCGAAGGGGATAGGAATATTTTTATCGCGTCCACGGATAACAATTAAACTGATCCCGATAACCGCACCCACGAGGGAAGAAAGCAAAATAATTTGCGGCAACATTTGCCATCCCATCCATGCTCCCAGGGCCGCAAGCAATTTGAAATCACCATAACCCATACCTTCCTTGCCGGTTAATAGTTTAAATAACTTATAAACAGACCAGAGCGAAAGGTAACCGGCAACAGCACCCCATAATGCGCTCGGTAAATCGGTAAAAATAGTAAAGCTATTTATAATCAAACCGAGCCATAACAAGGGCAGGGTAATATCATCCGGCAAGAGATAGGTATCGAAATCAATCATGGTTAACGCGATCAGCGACCATGTGAACACCAGCGCAGCCAAGCCGCTCCAACTAATCCCCACGTAATAAATGACAGCAACTGATAGCAAGCCGGTAACCAATTCTATAATCGGGTAGCGAACAGATATCTTTGCTTTACACGCGGAGCACTTCCCTCCAAGCATCAGGTAACTGGCAATCGGAATATTTTCCCACGATTTTATTTGATGCCCGCAATGCGGGCAGCGCGAACGGGGAACCATCAGGTTAAATGGTTCCCGCTCTGGGCTGTGAGGTAAAGCCGAATTTGGATTATTTGTGGAAGCAATGAATTCCCTGCACTGCGCCTCCCAATCCCTTTCCATCATTTTGGGAAGCCGATAAATGACAACATTTAGAAAGCTGCCTACCAGAAGCCCAAGTATCAATACACAAACGAAAGCAAAGATTGGATAAGTGTGCAAAACAATAGAAAAAGACACGCTTATACGACCTGGCCCAGTTGGAATATAGGGAGATACATTGCAATCATTAAGCCGCCTATAAGGATGCCCAATACAGACATAATCAGCGGTTCTAACAAAGAGGTAAGGCTATCAACCATGTTGTCAACAGCTTCTTCATAATAAACGGCGACCTTATCGAGCATCGCGTCTAGCGCACCGGACTCCTCCCCAATTGCAGACATTTGGATCAGCAAAGTAGGGAATATCTTTTTTGCCTTGAGTGCTGTGTTTAATTGAATACCAGTAGAGACATCTTCTCGAACTTTTATTATTGCATCCGAATATATTCTATTGCCTGCAGCCCCGGCTACAGAGGTGAGCGCATCAATTAAAGGAACACCCGCTGCAAATGTGGTGGCCAGCGTTCTTGCAAACCGAGCCATGATGGAAAGATAAATAATTTGACCGATGATAGGTAATTTCAAAATATATTTATCAACAGCGTAAGCGAAGGCTGAGGAGCGCTTAACGGCTTCCTTAAAAGCAAAAAAGAAACCTATAAGTCCAACTAAAATTATGAACCAATATTGTTGTGCGAGTTCGGATAAGCGAAGGACAAATAAGGTAAAAGCGGGCAAGTCTGCGCCAAAACTACTAAAGGTTTCGGCGAATTGAGGAACTACTTTAACCAAGAGTATTCCGGTTACAATGATGGCTACGACAATTACGGCGATGGGGTATGTCATAGCTTTTTTAATTTTTGCTTTAAGAGCCTCCGTTTTTTCTTTATAGGTTGCAATTCTATCTAGCATTGTTTCGAGCGCGCCGGATTGTTCACCTGCATCTACGAGGTTACAGAATAAATCATCGAAATATTTCGGGTGTTCGCGAAGAGAGTTCGCGAAACCGCCTCCAGCTGCAACACTATCGCGTATTTGCAATATGAGCTTTCGAAGATTTGGATTTTCCAATCCATCAGCAACTATGTCGAAAGCCTGTACCAACGGTACCCCTGCTTTCATCATTGTTGCCATTTGACGAGAAAAAACAGCGATATCGACGGGTTTAATTGCTTTTCCGCTCGATCCAAATAAAGGCTTCGCCTTTTTCGATACTGAGCGAACACTTATGCCTTGTTTGGCTAGAATTGTTTTTACGATAGTTGGGCTGGCGCCATTAATCTCGCCCTCAATCTTATTCCCCTTTTTATCGACACCTTTATAAACAAAGGTATTGGTCGTCGGGACTTGCTTTGCTTTAGTCGCAGCGGTTCTTGTTTTAGCGGCTGAACTAGTTGACTTTGTAGTAGATGCTAATGCCATGGAATTAATCCTTGGTGACTCGGTTGGCCTCTTCAAGGCTGGTTAATCCCATTGCGACTTTACGCAATGCGGAAATTCTTAAGTTATTAAAGCCTGCGTCTTTGGCGGCTCGCGCAATTTGGAGCGAGTTACCGCCCTCCATTATAAGGTTCGCAATTAGAGGAGTGATGCGAACCACTTCATACACACCCACCCGTCCCTTATAACCACCATTGCATTTTTCACAGCCTGCCGGGTGGTAAAGCTGGAATTCTGCTCGCGGTATACCTATTTCGTCAAATCCCTCTTGTTTTAGAATTTCTTCAGGTATATCAGTTGCCGGTTTGCGGCAAGCAGTGCACAGCCGGCGGGCTAAGCGTTGGGCAATAATTAAGCTTACAGAAGTGGCAACGTTAAACGCGGGCACGCCCATATTCAGCAGCCTGGTTAACGTTTCGGGGGCCGAATTTGTATGGAGGGTGGATAAAACAAGGTGGCCGGTTTGGGCGGCCTTAATGGCGATTTCGGCTGTTTCCAGATCGCGAATCTCACCCACCATGATTACGTCGGGGTCTTGACGAAGAAACGAGCGAAGGGCCTCAGCAAATGTAAGGCCGACCTTAGTGTTCATCTGGACTTGGTTGATTCCTTCAAGGTTAATTTCCACTGGATCCTCTGCGGTGGATATATTTACCTCGGATGTATTAAGAATATTTAAACCGGTATACAGGGAAACTGTTTTACCGCTACCAGTCGGGCCTGTTACCAGGATCATGCCTTGGGATTGCGCCAGTGCATCCAGATAAAGCTTTTTCTGTTCATCTTCATAGCCAAGCGCATCAATTCCCAATTTGGCAGAACTGGGATCAAGGATACGCAGTACTATTTTCTCGCCAAAAAGCGTTGGAAGGGTGTTAACCCGGAAATCGATTGCACGGGTTTTGGAGACTTTCAGTTTTATGCGGCCGTCCTGTGGCAGACGACGTTCGGAAATATCCATTTGGGACATAACCTTTAAACGAGCGGCCATGCGCGTTGCCAAATTCACTGGGGGGCGGGAAACCTCATGCAAGACACCATCTGTGCGAAAACGAATACGATAAGACTTTTCGTAGGGTTCAAAGTGGATATCTGAAGAACCACCTTTAATTGCATCCAGCAGAACTTTATTTATATATTTTACAATTGGCGCTTCATCAGCCTCTCCAGAAGAATCCTCCTGTTTTGTATTTTGATCTACTGCTTCTATATCAAGATCATCGAATTCTTCATCAAGGCCGCCCAAGGCATCCCCCAGCGTTTCTTCCTGGGCGTTTAAATACTTATCAATTGCGACTCGCAGCTTGTCTGCTTCTACGAGCACTACTTCGGTATTGATGCCAGTGTTGAATTTAATCTCATCCAGGGCATGAAGGTCAGTTGGATCTGTGACAGCAAGGAACAAACGGTTACCGCGTTTGGCAAGGGGCAGTACATGGTGTTTACGAATGAGCTTGTCATCGACAATTTTCTGCGGAATCGAGTCTTTATTTAGAGAATCCAGATCAAACACCGGCGAGCCAAACTCTTCTGAAGCCACCCTTGCCAAGGTTCGAGCGTCAAGAATATTGTTGCTCACAAGATGCTGTACAAACGGAACTCTTTCTTTCTTGGCTTGGGCTAAAGTTTTTGCTGCAAGGTCAGGGTCTATTAAATTATCAATCACCAGTCGGCGAGCTAAACCACTTAATGCGGGGACGGGATTATTCATTAATATGCAACCTGATTAAGTTGTATGAAGGTGAATGATTTCAAATTTTAGCGCAACTTTAACAGTTTTTCTGGGATTCGCATTATGGATAAATCGGATAGGATGGTGATGTTCGGCACAATTATAAATAGTGACAAAAAATGTCACCTTTTGTCAAATTGCGAAGGGGTATTGTATTGTTTTATGTGGGCGCCCTTATTTTTTTATGCGTAAAGGCAGTATTTTCAGGCCATTTAAATATTTTCAGTAAGTTGGCACGTGATTTGTAACATCTCAAATTGTGTTGTTCACCAATCTCATAAGTCAACTATTCGGAGTTATGTATGAAAAAAACATTCCAACAAGAAAAAGGCTTTACGTTAATTGAATTGATGATCGTTATTGCGATCATTGGTATCCTGGCTGCGGTTGCTCTGCCTGCATATCAGGATTACACCGTTCGCTCAAAAGTAAGTGAATTAATGATAGGTGCTTCTTCACCTAAAAGTTTGATTAGTGAGGCGTTTCAAAGTGACGGCCTGGCGGGTGTAACTGCGGCTGCGAACGAATATGCTCTGCGCCCTGTTGCTGAAAAGCAAAGTAAATATATTGCGAATATTGCAATTAGTAATACAACCGGTGCCATTACTGTTACAACCGCTGCTTCTGCAACCTCTGGCTTGCCAACTGATGCAGCGGGGATGACATTGGTATTTACTCCAAATGTTAATAATGCACTCTTGGCTGCCGGTGTAACTGGCGCTGTAGATTGGGCTTGTGCATCTACTACTGCATCTACTGCGGGTACTCGTGGATTAGTATCTGATGGTTTGGGTACGCTGCCAGCTAAATATGCTCCATCTGAGTGCCGTTAATTGCATCAGTCTGCTTGAATATTTGATTGATATAAATAAACCCTGGAAATCAGGGTTTATTTTTTGGTGTTTAAAAAATGTCTGCACGTATAAAGGCTTTTTTAATTCATTTGTCTGTGTCAGTTCTTGTTGCAGTGTTGTGTCTCAGCTTGGTTTTTGGGTTTTGGTATCCTGCACCACTCCATATCGCGTTGAATGTGACCCAGATATTTTTATTGTTATTGCTGGTTGATGTTAGTTTGGGGCCTTTGCTGACGTTAATTGTCTATAGGGTGGGGAAAAAAACGCTGGTAATGGATTTAACTATAATTCTATTGTTCCAGTTATCTGCCCTTTGTTATGGTTTGTGGACAGTTTTTTCGGCGCGCCCGGTTTGGCTGGTTTTTAATGCGGATAGATTTGACGTGGTCCAATCCATCGATGTCGATAATCGAAAACTGGATGAGGCTGAGCTTGATTTCAGGCATGAGTCTTGGCTTGGGCCCCGTTGGGTTGCCGCAAGGCGTCCGCAAAACTCAGAGCAGCGGCAAACAATTATGTTTGAAGCGATTGTTTACGGAAGTGATACCGCACAGCGTCCCGATTTTTATAGGCCGATAAGTGAGTTCTCGGAAGAAATAAAAAAGAAAGCGATGCCGCTGCAAAAGCTAAGTAATTTCAATGATGATACATCGGTAAAAAAAGCGCTTGCCTCTTGGCCGCAAGCTAAAGCCTGGCTACCTTTGAAGGCTCGCGCGAAGCCTATGGTTGTATTGCTTGCTGAAGACTCCTCTGTATTGGCAATAGTAAATCTTGATCCTTGGGAGTGATATACAAAAAATATTCAGATTATCCTCATCGACAAATCCACCGCCCGACAATGCTTGGTTAATCCCCCGATCGAAATAAAATCCACCCCGGTTTCAGCCGTTGGAACCAGGGTGGTTTCGTTAATGTTTCCTGATGCTTCCAATTTTGCGCGTTTTGCAGTAATAGCAACGGCATTTTTCATATCTTCGATAGAAAAATTATCAAGCATGATGATGTTTGCCTGTGCCAATAACGCTTGTTCCAGCTCATCAAAATTCTCTACTTCTACTTCTACCGGTTTCCCCGGGGCGATCTGATGGGCTCGCATAATTGCTTTTGCAATTCCGCCGCTGGCAGCGATGTGGTTTTCCTTAATTAAAAACGCGTCATAGAGGCCGATACGATGATTGTGGCAGCCCCCGCAAGCTACAGCGTATTTTTGCGCGGTACGCAGGCCTGGAATAGTTTTACGGGTATCCAATAGCTTTACGTCGGTGTGAGCCACTTTTTGCGCGTAGTAATTGCTCATAGTTGCCGTACCGGACAGCGTTTGGACAAAATTAAGAGCAGTGCGCTCACCGGTTAACAGGCTGCGAGCCTGGCCTTTTAATGTAAACAACAGGCTATTTGCAGGGACAGCTTTTCCGTCTTGCGTATTCCATAGAATTTCAACGGTAGGGTCGAGTTGTTGAAATATTTCCTCCACCCAGGCCTGGCCACAAAAAATACAATCTTCACGCGTAATAATACGAGCTTCGGCTTGCTCGCCAGCGGGAATGAGTTGTGCGGTAATGTCGCCCGCGCCTATGTCCTCTGCTAACGAGATGGCCACAATTTTGGTTATATCGTCCTTTAAAGTGGGGAGGTTTTGCGCATATAAAACGTTCATAAAATGTGCCGCATAAATAACAAGATTAAGGTGAAATTTTACGCCTAATGGCGCAAAAATATGCGTTTAATTACCAAATATACTTAAAAATACTAAAACAGGCCGAGTGGTTATAACTGTTTGTGATATGGCTCTCGATCTTATCATTTGCTCATTTGGTGTGTCCTGCCCTTGGTTATACTGCGGTTACGCAAGTTTTTTTCCTATGGTAATCCGCCATGACCGAGCACCTTAAAGCTGACCCCAAGAAGGTTGTCCAATTAAATGTAGAGCGAAATTCTACCGCGAATTCGCAAATTGCACTTGCGCGTTTACCTGCGGCAATGCATACATTGCGCGATAAAGCCCGGCAGCAATTGCAGTTATTTTTGCGTGAACTGTTCGATAAGGTGGATGACGCTATGTTCGAGTTGGCGGATAAAGCCAACAACAATCATGACCAAAATATTTTCTTTGACTCCATGCGTGAAGTGCGCATTCGTCGTCGGGCAATGGAAACCTCTTTTTTTCGCAGCATTGATATCAGTTTTGCGCGGTTGCTGGACCCTAACGCCTATCGTGACGAAAAACAGGTGGAAGACCGCGATGTTTCCCTGGATGATTTGTCGCTCGTAAAGAATGATGAATTGGAGGAAATGGTGGCCATCGAGGGCATGGTCAACAAAGCCAATGAACAATTCAGCGAACCTATCCAGCATTTAACATTGCGTATTGATCATTTGGTACCCATCAAGGTGTATCAAAAAAATAATCCATTGGGTGTTGATGTTATTTGTAGCGCGTTTACCGACTCAACCAAAACGCTGAATATCGATGTTAAAGCCAAGTTGGTATTGTTCAAATTGTTTGACAATATTGTGATGTCCAAGCTTGGCAAATTTTTTGAAGTACTTAATCAAACCCTTGTCGATGCAAATATTTTGCCCTCGCTTAAAGAGGCTTCCCGTGCGGTTAAAAAACCGACGTCCAACGTTACCGACAGCTTTGGTAAAGGCTTGGGTGCCGAAATGGATATGGGGTTGCAATCCTCCCCGATGGCAAATGGATTCACACCAAATTACGATGATCAAACTAACCAGGTTCTGAGTCAGTTGCGTAATTTATTGGGTGCAAGCCGTAGTGCGCCGCGTGCCCAATTGCCAGGTGACGAAATCGCTACCCCGGACTTAATTAAAATTTTATCGTTGGCGCAGCAGCAAAATACCCAAAGCGTTCCAGTTACCAATAATGGTCCCGTTAATCTACGCAATATGCTAAATGAATTGCTTCATCAGGAGGCACAAGCGGCGGCTATTAATCAAGTTGACGACGATGTAATTAATCTGGTCAGCATGATGTTTGAATTTATCCTGGATGATCGTAATCTGGCGGCACCAATGAAAGCCCTGATTGGTCGATTGCAGATTCCGATGGTAAAAGTAGCCATTGCAGACAAAACTTTTTTCAGCAAAGGCGGGCATCCCGCCCGTCGCCTGCTCAATGAAATGGCGATGGCCTGTTTAGGGTGGCAGGAATCCAGTGAAGAAAACCAACGCAAAGATAACCTCTACAGCAAAATGGAAGAAACGGTGCGCGCTGTGCTTACCGAATTCGATACGGATATGAGCATCTTTGAGCGCTTGCTGGTAGATTTCCGCTCTTATCTGGATAAAGAAAAACGCCGCGCACAAATCCTTGAGCAGCGCACCATTGATGCGGAAGATGGTAAAGCCAAATCCGAGCGCGCCCGTGCCCAGGTGGATGCTGAATTAAATAGAATCTGCGCAGGAAAAAATTTGCCCTTGGCTGTCACCAAATTGTTACGGGAAGCCTGGGCCAACGTTATGTTTATTACCACCTTGAAGCAAGGCATGGAAAGTGACGAATGGCGTAGTTGTTCCATGACGGCACAGCAGTTGGTATGGAGTGTGACGGCGGCCATGGATAAAGATAACCGTCAGCGCCTGTTAAAGTTAGTGCCTGAATTGTTGCAAAAGCTACGTACTGGATTGGAAAGTATTTCTTTCAGTCCGTTTGAAACAACAAATTTGTTCAAGCAATTGGAAGTGGTGCACCTTGCCCGCCTGCGTGGTGAGCCTAAACCTGTTGTGGTTGAATCTGCGCCAATTGTATCGGCAACTGAAATCGCTACCAAAGCAGCGGAACTGGCTGCAAAAAATGCAAATATGAAGGCCGCCCTGGTGGAAGCCCAACAAAAAGCGCAGCTCGCGCTAAATGCACAGCTAGCCGCAAATGCCGGGGAGCAAGCAAAATCCGTAGGCCATGGGGTTGATGTTGATGAGGTATCAACACCGGTCTCACTCGATCCGGTTAAGGTGAGTCCACTACAGGCATTAGGCGTAAGCGAAGGCAATACTAGCGCAGGGGAAGTTCAAAACGCGCAACCGGTAAATGTAGAGTCGCAGGTGGTTGAAGTGGAAGCAGTCGGCGCTACTGAAATGGAAGAAATTGCACCAGCAATTGATGAGCAGATAACCCAGGAAGTCCAAGCTGATTCGCAACATTTAGCCCTGGTAAATAACATTACCCAAGGCACCTGGTTTGAAATGCAAGGCGAAGCAGGCGAAAAATATCGCTGCCGTTTAGCGGCCATTATTCGCTCTGTCGGAAAATATATTTTTGTTAACCGCTCCGGTATGAAAGTAGCGGAGGAAAGTCGCGAAAGCCTGGCAATTGCCTTGCAAACCAAACGTTTAACCATTCTGGATGACGGCATGTTGTTTGATCGCGCCCTGGAAGCGGTGATCGGAACCTTGCGCGAGCAACGCATGACCAATTAGGTTTTTTGCTGTATGTTTTTTCCTGGATATTGACCCGGCTCAGGCCGGGTTTTTTTATATCCGGGTAATATATTGTTTTTCCATTATTTATCCTGCTATCCTAAGGCGAAGTTGAACTTCATGAGTAAACATGGCTTCAGGCCATTTTATTAGTGGTAATTATTTGATGCATTTATTTACAGGGAGGTGGAAACAAAGCCGCTCTTGTTAATGCATGGGCGGTTTTTTTATGCACAAATTTGTCGTGCTGTTATGAGCGTGGTTTGCATGAGGGGATGCCCTTAATAGGAAACTAGGTATACAAATACAAAAATTATTTAAATACATATAAATTTTTTTACTTCTCAATAATGGAGGATTCTGTGTTTTTATTACGGATTTTTATTGCGTTATTATTCATTCAATTATTAATTTCGGGGAAATTATTCGCAGCAGAAATTATGGTTGAGCCCATTGTTAAATACACTTTAATGGGGGGTGACTATTCAAGTTATGAATCCATGGAGGCATTTAAAACTAACTATAACGCGAACCAGGAACTAATATTT
>CAMLKG010000007.1 GCA_946480695.1 uncultured Cellvibrio sp. | reverse complement strand
AAATCGTATGCTCCCTTTAAACATCAAAAAGTTATAAGCCTGCTTAATTGGGTATAAATTGGGACAATACCACGAGCTTAGCCATGGAAATGGTCTACCCAAAACCTTCCAGAAGTGTGCCCACTTAAGCTATCGCAGAAGCCGAAGATCAGGCAACCGTCATCATATATCAGGGGTTAGGCAAGTGTTCCTGGTACTCATGCGCCACAGCGCAACCTAGCCCGAGCCCGAGCCCGCGCCTGCCAATCCCTTCGGCTTCACCCAATTGGATTTGAACGCTGCCAGCCAAACAAGGTAGACTTCGCCGCATTCTCGAACAGATGTTCAGTATTATGCCAAGCGCCAAGACTGGCCGGCTGCACAAAAAGCATCCATGTCCGCTCAAACCAAGAGTCAATATGAACATAATTTCCACCGCAATACCTGCTGTAAAAATTGTTGAACCAAAAGTATTTGGCGATGAGCGTGGTTTCTTCTTTGAAAGTTTTAATCAACAACGTTTTGAAGAAGCAATGGGATTAAGTTGTAGCTTTGTACAGGACAACCATTCCAAATCAGGAAAAGGGGTATTGCGCGGCTTGCACTATCAATTACCGCCTATGGCGCAAGGCAAATTGGTACGTGTGGTTCAAGGTGAAGTGTTTGATGTGGCGGTCGATATTCGCAAATCCTCCCCCACCTTTGGTCAATGGATTGGAGTGCATTTATCGGCGGAAAATAAACGCCAGTTATGGATTCCTGAAGGTTTTGCCCATGGTTTTTTAACCCTGAGCGATACTGCTGAATTCTTATATAAAACCACCAACTACTATTCTCCCAAGGATGAAGGCTGCATCGCCTGGAACTCACCAAGTCTCGGTATCACATGGCCAGACTTAAAAAATATTACCGTCTCGGCAAAAGATCAGGCTGCCCCTGAATTTGCACAAGCAATTTATTTTGATTAACACGCGGAATGGTGCAATTGAAAATAACAGATTACATAAAGCTGGTTGATGTAAATGCCAGGATGACTCTTAAGTCAGAGGCGTCACGCTTCTATTTAAGTTTTCTATGGTGGATTTTTGAGCCACTGATGGTTGTTCTGGGATTCTATTTTGTTTTTAATTATTTGCTGCAGCGAGGCCAGGAAAATTATTTGTTATTTTTACTCTGCGCTAAGGTTCCTTTTGTCTGGTTCTCCAAAGCCGTGACCTCTGCATCCGGTAGCATCCTTGGACAAAAGGGCATTATCAGCCAACTCAATATTGCTAAAGCTATTTTTCCGTACAGCGCGGTGCAAGTCTCGCTCTACAAAGAAATTCCAGTATTGTGTTTGCTCTTGCTGACTTGTTTTGCCTTTGGTTTTTATCCAACCCAACAGTGGCTTTGGTTAATCCCCCTTATTCTGGTGGAATATCTGATTATTGTCGCTATTAGTTTGCTAGCTGCACTTGTCATCTGTTACGTAGAAGATATACGCATACTCATCAATATGGTTATGTTGTTACTCATGTTCTCCAGTGGGATTTTCTTCGATGTTGCGAGCCTCAGTCCCACCGTCGGTGACTATTTACTTACTTACAATCCCATCGCATTTATGTGCGATAGCTTTCGCCTTATTTTGATGAATAAAGGTATGTACGAACTAAATCATTTGCTTCTACTGGGCGTAATTTTTTCAACGCTAATTGTAGCGATGCATCTGATTTATCATCGTTTGAATTATCACGTGGCTGCACGGGTAATAAATTCATGACTGTCGATTCATTAATATTGCGGGCTCGAGATATCACCCTCACCTATAGCATGCGCCGCGGTTTGTTTAAACGCTTTAATCACCAAGCGCTCAAGGGCATATCAATGGATTTATACCGCGGTGAAACCGTGGGTATATTAGGGCGCAATGGCGAGGGCAAAAGCAGCTTGATGCGTATTCTCGCCGGCATCATTAACCCTACTTCCGGTTCAGTTACCTGCGCGGCCGATGTGAGCCGCATTCTATTATCCATTGGTGTTGGTTTTATGCCCAATGTCAGCGGACGCGAAAATGCGCTCTACTCCACCATGTTACAAGGCGTATCTTACAAAAAAGCAAAATCGATGCTTTCTGCCATTAATGACTTTGCCGAATTAGGTGAGTTTTTTGAACAGCCAATTAGCACCTATTCTGCTGGTATGAAAGCTCGTCTGGGTTTTGCTACGGCGATCATGACAGACGTGGATATTATGTTTGTAGATGAAGTGCTAAGTGTCGGCGATGAAAACTTCAAAAAGAAGGCAGAGGAAGCCATGCTCAGCAAACTCAATGGCAATCAAACGGCAGTATTTGTTTCACACAGTGCGCCGCAAGTCAGAAAAATATGCAATCGTGCCATCTGGATCGATGAAGGAAAAATTCGCGCCGAAGGTGATGCTGTTTGGGTGACTAATAAATATCATTTGCATATGTTGGAGTTGCAAAAACTGGAGCAAGAAAAAACGGAAGCTGTCATGCAAGTGCAGGCAGCGGCACAAACCTTAGCTAATTAACTAATCCAGTAGCACGTTCAAATTTTGGAGAATAATGTGGAATATATCGTCCTTGCCTCAACACCAGGAATTGCCACCCAAGGGCTATTGGATTTATTTAGCAGCCCTGGCAGTGAAACTCTATTTGTCGCATTCACGACGTTGCATGAGGCAAAACTGATTACCGCTTCAGCTCAGGCAACACGAATTGTGTTCCACGGTGAATATCACGCAGAACTAATCAAGCGTATCCACGCTGCTTACCCTGTTACCAAAAATATTCTGCTATTCGATACAGCAGAGACAGCTCTGCTGGGAGAATTTGCACGTACTCCGTTGTCGCTCGACAACTGCATTAACCATTGGTTGGATTGCATTAGTCAAATGACTTTGTTTGCTGAACAAAACGCCCACTGCAGCGCACTGGTAGATTATGCGAGTTTGAGCACTGAGACCGGCCAAATACTAACATTACTTAACCAGCGTTTGGGCATACAATTTACTAATTGCACAGTGAACGCAACAAACTACTCCGGCATTGCCCGGCTCATTGCCGCTGCCGCACTTATCGATCGGGATGAGACTATGGCATTTTACGATGATGCCAAAACTTTGGCGCTTACCAGTCATAATAACACCACAAATTATATCGATGTTAACTTATTAATTGCCAAACAACACTCAGTTGCATTGAATGAGTTTCAAACACTACTCAAGTATTTACAAAATGATGTCGCGATGGAAAACCTCGCGTTGGCTTTCGGGCAGAAATTAGAGGATCTTGCAAATACCCGCGAACAGCTTAGAAAAAAAGAAAGTGAACTAGCAATTGCCTTGTTGCAAATCCAACAGTTGCAAGAAGAACTGGGTATAACACAGCTCGCTGCTAATCAACTATGCGAAGAAAACACGCGCCAGCAACTTAGCAGCAAACAAAATGAATTGGAAATAGCTCTGCTGCAGATCAATCAATTGCAGGAAGAATTGGAAGATACATTAGTAAAATACAATGCCATTGAGAGCCGATTTGCAAGCAATGCATTGATAGAGAAAGTGCTTGGCGAATTACCACTGCTGGGTTTACTGAGAAATCGTGCCAATCCCCCAACCCAAATAAACTAATTTCATTCCATGCAGACAACAAACGCAGCTTTCCCTACAACACTGGTCGTCCTTGATCCGGGGCTGGGGAACGCCAGTGGCCACCATTTTTCAACAGCCGAATTGCTGTTGCAAACATTTACCTCGAACATACCACCTATTAATATCAAAATTGCCGGTGGTTACGGTGAATGGAAAAGTAAACTGCATAGAGCCTTTCCCCATATTTTGCTTATTGAGCATTTTCGCAGCAACTTCTATCAATACCACAATGGCATAGTGTCGTTAGCGGAACTGAACTCCTACATAAATGCTTTGTCCAGCGAGTATAAATCCATAATAGCGGAGCAGCTTAATATTAACGCACCGCCCCCCGTATTTTTTTGCCACACTCTGGATTGGGATCACTTTCTTGCCCTGTCATTCGCTATCCATCAATTACAACAAACCGAACCGGGGCGGATTATCCGTTGCTTTGCCTGTTTGATGTTTTCACCGGGGTGCGATTATCAGGGCCGTATTATTAATAAAAGAAAATATGTATTGGCAAAAATTGCCCTGCGGGCGGGGGCTCAATTGTCGGGCGTATCCATTTTCGTTAGCCACTATGAGCTTAAATATGCAGTAGAGAGCTTGGGCTTGCTATGGACTAAAGAATTAGCTTTTCATCCCTGCTTTATTGCAAATTGGCAAGCCATCCCTGCCCGACCGGCGTTCAGGGCCAAAACGGATCTCAATGTTTTACTTTATGCAGGTGATGCCAAAGAAACAAAAGGTTTTCATTTATTGCCAGCGTTATTAAAGGCAAATCTGCATAATTTGCGCGAAGATGTTCAGCTTATTATTCAATTCACCTGCGCCCAACAGTTATCACCCGTATTGCGCAACGCAATACAAGAGTTAGATACAATAGCGGCGCAGGAAAAAAGAGTTGTAATTTACGACCAATATTTATCTGAACAGCTCCTGGCGGAGCTGCTTAGTCGCAGCGATATGTTTTTATTCAATTATTCCGCCACTCACTACGCCGACATGTCATCGGGTTTTTTATGGCACTTGGCATGGCATAACATCCCCATGCTCACATTTGATAGCTCATGGATAACGCGCGAAGCCCAACGCTTGGGTGTTGAATCATACCTAATTCAACAACAGGATTTTCATACATTTATCAATGAGTTCAACGCCAAAGCGGACACATCGGGAAAATCACATTTACCACACCGGGACTACCATGCCTACTATCAGGCACTATTTGGCAACCCTATTGAATGGCTTTACCAAGAGTGTAAAACAGGTCAATGAATACTATTGAGAATACCAAAGGAAATGCTATGAAATCCATTTCTGACATCATCATCCACTTAGGTGCCGGATTGGGCATCAGCGCCCCACTATATCAGCAACTTGGCTATAAACAGTTGGTGTTGGTAGAAACGTCTGCCGAACTGGTAAAACAGCTGATTAAAAAATTTGCGCACCAACACAATGTACACATCAAAAATAGCGCGATTAGCGCGCAAGATGAATATGTAGAATTTAATAATTATTCAAACCCACGCTATGGATCACAATTACCTCTGGAACCAGAATTTCTCAAAAACACCAACTTACACTTGCAAGAAACAAAACAAGTTCCTGCAATTACCTTCGCGCAACTTTTGGACGAACTTAAATTAACAAATACACAATGCAACACCTTAATTATTGAGCTAAATGGAAATGAAGCCCAGTTTTTAACCTCCCTGAGTCTGACAGAGATAACCACTTTCAGCAAAATAATTGTGACCTTGCAAGCTACAACGCGCTATGTAAATCAAACCAATGCAGCTGCACTGAGCACAGCTCTTACGGCAAAGGGGTTTAGGCTCACCACAGCTGAAGCGAACCAATGTATTTATGAAAAGGACGAACAGTTAAGCATCATTTTGCAAAAACACGCCCGGCAATTAGCGCACATAGAAAATTTGCAGTATGAACGCGATGCGTTAATACAGGAAAATAGTACCCTCCATCAAAAAAATAAAGACAAAGCTGAGGCACATCAACAAGAACTTGCCAAAACAGCTGAAGATCTGTTACGTGTAACTAAAGAACGCGACGATCAAGCGCTCTGGAACCAAAAGCACAAAGACTGGGCTGAATCCTTAAAGCGCGATATTGAAACTCTGAAAAAAGAGTACGCCGAAGGTGAGCGAGCGCAAAGCCTGGCACTTAAGCTGCAGGCAAAGGCTCAGGTGGATTTGGATAACCTGCGTATACAGTACCAGCAGAAATTAAAACAGGAAAAAAATCTAATCGAATTGATTCGGGAGTTGCAGCTCAAATTGCAAGCTGCGGCCAACTATTACCACCAGCTACAGTTACAACACCCGGAACTAAGCGCAGAGCTGATAGAGAGCAATATAAATAATACGATCGATGCCGAGGTTATTAATAAACCAATAGGTTCCAAACATGCCGATAAACAAGATCGCTCATGATTAAGAGATAACACCAATGACCAATGAGCTATCCCAATTACAACAGCAAATACAGGAAGCACTCCGGCTATTGCAGGAGAGTGAGGTATTTGCACCTGAACAACAAAATGATGCACACAAGACATTACCTACAACAGATGTGTTTGCAGAGCAAAATTCGCTGCTAAATAGATGTGCACAGGTTTGCGCCGAATATCAGGAGCAAAAACCGGCTATTCGTATTATTCATCATCCTGCCTGTAGCGGCGGTACTCTCATTTCTAAATGTATCGCTGCTATGCCAAACATCTATTTATTGAGTGAAGTTCATCCATTATCTGATATGCATATTTCCGGTAACGCAACTTTCTACGCCCCATCAGATCTCACTACACTCTCCCGATTTGCTGGCATACCAAACATAAATGTTTTGGCCAGCAGTTTGTTTATTCAAAATGTAGAGCTTATATATCAACATTTAAAATTTACAGGTGCGGATCTTGTTCTAAGGGAGCACTCGCACTTCGATTTTTTCAAGGGAGATGTTGTAACCACTCCAGTGGTCAGTAATCTCCTGAAGGAAAAATTTGATCTTTTACAAGTTGTAACATTGAGAAACCCGATAGATTGTTATCTATCGTTACTGAACAATAATTGGTTGACATTTCAACCACAAACTTTTGATGAATATTGTCGAAGATATTTTGAATTTATTCGCATGTACTCAAATGTCACATTTTTAAAATATGAAGATTTTTTAGAAGATCCAATAAATTTTATGATTAATATGTGTGGTTTACTTAAAATTAGGTTTTCAGATCTATTTATTAATCTATTTGAATTATTTTCTGTCACAGGTGATAGCGGTCGGTCGGGTAATACGATTTCCAAAAGAGACAGAAGAGCATTACCCTCTCATTTTATTGATGAAGTGAAAAGCTCAAACTATTTTAAATTAATCCAGGTTGAATCTGGTTATCCAGGTTTATAGTCCACTTTTGATTAGAGTGTAAACATTTCTTAAACAAAGCTTAGCTGCAGAACCAGTCCATATTATGCAGAAAAGCGCAGAGAAGATTTATGTGTGAACTTCATAGTGGACTTTTTAATCTGATCCTGCCTTAAACAGGATTACACAATTTTCGAGAAGCTCAACTAATTAAATTTAAAAAGTGACAAATTAATGAAATGTTTGGTAATTACAAGTGTTAATCCTTATGTGAAGGCTGAAAGTCAGAAAACATGTTTTAATGCATGGAAAGCATTAGGTTATGACATCACTTCATTTAATTCTGAGAAGGAAAGAAATATTCTCTTGGAACAGGAATTTGATGCAGAAGATTTGTGTCTGATTGAATTGTCAGAGACGGCCGCTGACTTGTTTGGAAAACAGATTCCACGAATACTTCCCTTGCTTAACAGGGCATGTAACCTCTCGTATGATTATTATATTTTAACGAATTCCGATATTTTTCCTGCACACCGAAAGCCAATATCGTCATTTTTGGCTAGTCTAAATAATTCCATCGCCTTGACGAGGAATGAATGTGTATATTTGCCTAATCATAAATACACAGACAGCTCTCCTTACCGAGGTGGACTAGATATATTTTTCTTTACTCGCCTTGGCTTAATTAATATCTTCAATAGGTTAATCACTGAAAATGTGGCAGAACGATTGACCTTTGGTATACCTGGTTGGGACTATTTTCTAGGTCATATGATTATTCAATCTGGCGGCCTGATAATGGATGGGGAGGTATTGCTGCACGAATCTCATCAAACATCTTATGGCAAAATAGATGAATTCCAATTTTTTGCCGCTGTAATGGTGAAAAGCGGCGCTTATGAAACGAGAGAAGTAAACGAGCTTGCTGCAGAGTTTGCAAGTAATATTTCTTTGCAATGTGAGGCTAACGAAAGAAGCTCTACTTTATTAAAAAGACTATATTATTGCCCTCCTGCATTGGTTAAAAATGCGCTATATGCCGGTGATGTTACAGCTATTTTAAATGAAGTTAAAAAGATTGCCTTACAATCAGATATTGATATTAAAATAACCGAGACCTTAAGAGGTTTTGTGAAAAGTCAGTTAAATGGTATTAGTTGGGCTGCAGCTGAATCATTTAGAAAAAACGAAATGCAAGGTGTGCCGATGATTCAAGCGAGCTTTATTTTGCTCTTAATTCAATTGGTCGTAAAAAAAAGTTTAAATAAACTTGATGTTTCCAGTGTGTATCCGCCGGGCAATATGCATGGGGTCGCTTTGCGTCAAATAATGCAAAATACACATGGTGCTGAACGAATGCACTATCTAGTTAGATTGTTTTGCGCTGAGTTAGCTGAGCATAATATTTTTAATAAAGAATTGTACAAATATTTTGTCTGGTCTGCTGACTCGCAACGAAAATTAGATTCTTGTGCGTCAATTTTAAATTTTTTGCAGTGAAGGATAAGTAAGTATGACCATCTTAAAAAAAGCACTAAATTCCGCCGCAGTATTACCATGGGAAAATGATTTTAAACTCGATGTCTCAACTGAAAAACTACCCACTGTTTCAATAGTCATCCCCATTTACAATTCGGCAAAATTCTTAGAAAAAACCTTAAGAAGTATTATTTGTAATGATCTACAAGGTGTTGAACTTATTCTTATGGATGGCGGCAGTAATGACAGCACCATGGAGATTGTTGCTCACTATGAAGAAATTTTTTCACATATTCAAAGCAAAAAAGATGACGGCCAATCAGACGCAATCAACAAAGGGTATGAAAGGGCTACAGGTGAAATACTCTATTGGCTAAACGGTGATGATATTATTTTGCCCAACACTTTAAATAAAATTCGGCGGTATTATAAAGCGAATAAAGAGTGTGAGGTGCTTGTTGGCAATGCCTTTATGACAGAGTTAGATTTTACGCCCATTCATCATTTTATTTTTTCAAAGGAAAAATTGAAATTTGAGCATTTATTGGATTACGCAAAAAATCACCTTATTCAACCCAGTGTGTTTTTTACTAGAAAAGCTTGGGAATTAGCTGGGCCGCTTGATATTCATGACCATTATGCTATGGACGCTGATTTGTTTATCGGCATGGCTAAAAACTTCGATATGCACCACATCAATGAGGATATTGCTTACAGTGTGTATCATGAAAACTGTAAGACACGCGGAGCAAGGTCTGAGTCTATTACCTCACTTGCGTTGGTACAGGCTAAACATGGTGGAATGGTACAAGCCAAGGCAACCTTAAATATTTTGGTTGATCTTTACCATCAGTTAGAAAATGAAATAAACAATGCCCCAAGCAATGCTCATACTAAAGCTCTTGCAGCCAAAGTGGTTGCAATGGAGGCACATGCACTTAAACAGCAGGAATTGTGTTTAAAATTGGACTTAGAGGTGCATCAGTGAAAATAGCCATACTATCGAGTGCTTCAGCGGGAGGCGCAGGTATCGCTGCTTACCGAATATACCAAGCCTTTGATACCCACTCCGACCATAAAGTCGACTTTTTTGATATGTCCAGCCTTGGGCAGGTTAGCATTGAAGTGTCACCAGCAATTAGTGCCACTAACAGTAAAATTACCAATACGCATTTCACCATCGATTATGCTAGTGATGTGCGTCAATGGGTTATTGACCTACTGATGGATTATGATGTCATTAATGTACAATGGGCAAGCTATTTAATATCTTTATCAGAGATACACGAACTGGCAAAGGCAGGTAAAAAAATACTATTTACTCTGCATGATTTTCATTACATCACCGGCGGTTGCCATTATCCAGCTGGCTGCACAGGCTTTCTAAAAAATTGCATTGCTTGCCCACAAGTAAATGAAAAGATTTTATCTCAGCAAACAGTAATTGCTACTAATAGATTAAAACGCAAGATATTTTTATACCCTAATGTGCATTTAAGTGCTCCCAGTCAGTTTATTGTTGATAATGCAATACGTGCCGGAATAGTGCCAGCAGAACGAGCTCATGTGCTACGTAATGCCTACGCACCTGTTGATGAATATGAACCTAAAACTGACAGCAAAAAAAAGTCAATATTGCTGATTGCAGACTCATTTGATGAGCAGCGTAAGGGCTTGGCCTTGGCGGTGGACTCATTAAAAATAGCGGCCCAAAGTTTCAGTAATAACAATAATAACGTTACCTTACATTTAGTTGGGGGCTTAGACCGCGAAGTTATCCAGCGATTAAACGCTTCTGACATAAAAGTAATTACCCATGGTCATATTAAAGACCATGCCACATTGGTAAAAATATTTAAACAATGTGAATTTATACTTAGCTGTTCATATGAAGATAATTGGCCCAATATACTAGTAGAGGCGGGCAGTTACGGTTGTGTTCCCATTGTAGGTAAATGGCATGGCTGTGAAGAGTTTGTAAACACCCTCGGCTCAGGCTATGTAGCCGACTCTTATCTTCCTGCGACGTTTTCTGAAATAATTAAACAAGCCATTTTTGATGAATTATCTAACAGCAATTTAAGTGATTTTGTTGATAAGGTTCGCTCAATGCACGCCCCTGCTTGCGTTGTTAATGCCTATGAGAATGTAATTAGCGGTAGGCCAATTCATATTTATGATGCAACACAAGCTGGTGGTGCTGATAGTGAAATATCATCGTTTAATTATATTTTATCTGAAATTGGCGCAAAAATGATAGCGTCAGCCCCTTTGAATATTCGTTTTGTCGAATCACCTTTTGGGCATCAAACAATTCATAACAAAATTATCGAATATACATCGACGAGCAACCTCTTTCATTCATTAGTCCTAGACAATACTGAAGCCTTGGGAAGCGCCTATTCATATGGCATTCCGCAACTTAATATAACTCAATTGGAAAATTAAAATGATCAAATTATATTTGGACTTGCGAGCAGTAAGTGCAGTCCCTAATCCATACAACGTGTCATCAACAGAGCTAATGAGTTACTCGGGAGCAAATATTGGAAATTTTGCATTTCGTCATGCACTCAAATCGCTAATTGAGCTTAAAGATTATATACCAGTTGACTACAACGGCTTTAATCAAGCCATCATAAAGCAGCCCGCTGAGTCTGTTGTTATTTCTTGTGCAAACTGGCTATGTACGACAGAACAATATGAAAAATCAAATCTCGTAAGAGCATCAACAATCGAAAAGGCAGATTGCCCAATTACAGTTTTTGGATTGGGCGCCCAAGCGAAGAGCGGGCAGACGGATTTTAAACTGGGACCTAACACAGAAAGACTTGCGAAAGTTATTTCTGAGCGATCAGAGAAGGTTAGTGTAAGAGATGAGTTTACATTAACAGTTCTAGAAAAATTAGGCATTAACAATGCTGTTGTAACTGGTTGCCCATCGAATTTTATTAATTTAAATAAGCACCTTGGGGCGTCAATAGTCGACAAATGTGAAGACTTGGCAAATTCGCAACCTGAGTGGCAAAATTTGAGAATGCATTTTAGTGAATTTAGTGGTGGGCATGCATCATCAGGTCGAGTACTGCATGAAACTATGGAGTTATTATATAAATCACCCTCCTTTTACGTCATTCAAAGTCCTGTACTATTTCCGTTTATTTTAAATGAAAATGATGTCATTCCTGGTGAATATATGGCAAACAAACCCAAATCAATAGAAAACAGCAGAGATTTTAGACGGTTTTTAAAAAGTAAAGTTATGCATTTTAGTTCAGTTGATGCGTGGATGGATTTTGCTCGTACATGTGATCTCTCTATAGGTATGCGAATTCACGGTAATATGTTGCCTTTGCAAGCTGGTGTTCCTTCTATTGTTATTGGCCACGACAGCCGGACAAATGGATTGTGTTCAATGATGGGAATACCTGTAATCTCTCCCGAACGATTCGTTGAAAGCATACGCGAAAGCCCTGCTAGGCTTATTGAGTTTATTCAAAGAGAAATGTCTTCTTATGATCAAAAAAGAAGCTCAATTGGCCAAATATTCAAGAACTACATAGAAGATAATGGTTTGGCGTCCAGTGATTCATTGAACGATTTCCTAGGATAGATATTATGGGAAATGATATTACAGTTCCAAAAGTCTTTACTCTCGGCTCATGTCGCTTAATGGGCTCCATGAAATCACTTCACAGTAAAGGTCTTATTGATCTTACGAATGAAAGCTATTCTTGGTATGCGCATAATATTCTTGAGGTTAAGCAGCGGATAGCAATTATGAAAAACGAATGCATAATTCCAGACGAGCTCATTAGGTTAGTAGTTGATATTGACAGTTGTAAGACGGAACTTAAACAACCCATTAAAGATTATTCGCTTCCTAAAATAGGAGTTTTTGAAATATCGACCTCTACATATAGGCCTTATAAGGGATGCTAGTTACATAGCATGTGCATTTCGAAATTAAAGTTTGAAGATTCATCTGTGGAAATTTTGCAAAGAGAACAATTAGAACAAGAAATATGCAATGTTGCCTCATATTTTGAAAAAGTTCTATTGGTATGTAATATAGACAAAGATGAATCGCTTTTAAAATTGGATAAAAACAGATATGAGTTGAACCTTTTTCTGAAGTTGTTAGCGCATAAGTACGCTCATATTTCTGTATTTGATTCCAAAAATTTTCTAAATTCAGAAAACATAAAGTTAGATCTGGAAGACATCACTTTACTCATAGATTTGTACATTCGTTACTCTCTGAATATGAATTGGCATTACAAAAATTGTAAGCTAAAAGTTTGCTAAAAATTAAAAACCTATGGAAGATTATACAGTATGAAAAAAGCACTTATTACCGGAATAACTGGCCAGGATGGCTCCTATTTAGCTGAGTTATTGTTAGCAAAGGGCTACGAAGTCCACGGTATAAAGCGCCGCGCGTCTCTATTTAATACCCAGCGAGTAGATCACATTTATGAAGATCCGCATGTAACTAACGCGCACTTCAAATTGCATTACGGAGATTTAACTGACTCATCTAATCTGATTCGTATTATGCAAGAGATTCAGCCGGACGAAGTGTACAACTTGGGAGCTCAATCCCACGTGGCCGTTTCATTTGAAGCACCGGAATATACTGCAGATGTAGATGCGATCGGTACTTTACGTTTGCTGGAAGCCATTCGCTTTCTCGGTCTGGAAAAAAAGACTCGGTTTTATCAAGCATCCACTTCTGAGCTTTATGGTTTGGTGCAAGAAATTCCGCAAAAAGAAACCACGCCATTTCACCCACGCTCTCCCTATGCCGTGGCGAAAATGTACGCCTATTGGATTACTGTTAACTATCGTGAATCCTATGGCATATATGCCTGTAACGGGATTTTGTTTAACCACGAATCTCCACGTCGTGGCGAGACCTTTGTAACTCGCAAAATTACTCGTGGTATTTCCAATATTGCGCAAGGTCTTGAGCCATGCTTGTACTTGGGCAATATGGATGCGCTGCGCGATTGGGGGCATGCAAAAGACTATGTGCGCATGCAGTGGATGATGTTGCAACAAGACACTCCGGAAGATTTTGTAATTGCTACCGGTAAACAAATTTCTGTACGTGAGTTTGTACGTATGTCCGCCGCCGAAGCAGGTATTACCGTGGAATTTAGCGGTGAAGGCGTAAACGAAATCGCCACAGTGACCGCTGTAGATGGTGATAATGCACCGGCAGTAACAATAGGTGACATAATTGTACGGGTAGACCCACGTTATTTCCGCCCTGCCGAGGTAGAAACCTTGTTAGGTGATCCAAGTAAAGCCAAAGCAAAATTAGGTTGGGTGCCAGAAATTACGGTAGAAGAAATGTGTGCCGAGATGATGAAGCACGACCTGAGCAAAGCCAAACAGCATGCCTTGCTTAAATATCATGGGTATGATGTTGCGGTATCCAAGGAGTAAAAAAGCATATCATATCAGCCCGCATACGCAATAAATTGCTGATTTCAAACCAATTTGTAAAGAGAAAAGTGAGCGATGAAAAACATCTTTGTTGCAGGCCACCGGGGTATGGTTGGTTCTGCCATTGTGAGACAGCTGAATAATCAACCGGAGGCGGTTGAAATAATTACCCGCACCCATATGGAACTTGACCTTGGCAACCAACAGGCAGTGCATGATTTTTTTGCCAAAAACAAGATTGATGAAGTGTATTTGGCGGCAGCAAAGGTCGGTGGTATTCACGCCAATAACACCTACCCTGCGGACTTTATTTATGAAAACCTGATGATTGAATGCAACATTATTCACTGTGCATTTAAAGCGGGTGTTAAAAAATTATTGTTTTTGGGTTCATCTTGCATTTACCCCAAATTAGCAGCGCAACCCATGCAAGAAAGTGCGCTGCTGACCGGTACACTTGAAAGTACCAATGAGCCGTATGCGATTGCTAAAATTGCTGGTATTAAATTGTGCGAATCCTACAATCGCCAATACGGTGTGGATTACCGCTCAGTAATGCCTACCAACCTGTACGGCCCCAACGATAACTTCCATCCGGAAAATTCCCATGTAATTCCGGCGCTCATCCGGCGCTTTCATGAAGCCGCATTAGCAAAAGCACCGGAAGTGGTTGTGTGGGGTAGCGGCACACCAATGCGGGAATTCCTGCATGTTGACGACATGGCAGCAGCATCGGTATATGTGATGAATTTGCCTAAAGCCGTTTATGACAGCCAAACCGAACCTATGCTCAGCCATATCAATGTGGGCACCGGCGTTGATTGTACTATTCGTGAACTGGCAGAAACCGTTGCCAGGGTGGTTGGTTATGCAGGTGAGGTTAAGTTTGATGCAAGCAAACCCGATGGTACCCCACGCAAATTAATGGACGTATCACGCCTTGAACGATTAGGCTGGAAATACCACATAAACCTCGAAGAGGGTTTACGTAGTGCTTATGCCTGGTTTATTGAAAATCAACATAACTTTCGGGCCTAGAGAGACAGTCATGACGGATAATAAAATGATAGACACGCTTAAGAACCTTGTTGCCGATATCGATTATTTTGAGCGCTTGGTCGTAGCTGAGTCAGCCTCGTTCAAAGCGGAGCTGGCCGGTAAAATCGATGCGTCTACAAACCCGTATGAGCATCTGGATATCGTCGCCAATCATTTCACTGATGTGTTGGGACTATTGTCTGCGCGGATAAAATTGCTCGAAACCAGCCTTGCCAATCAACATGTACTGGTTGCGCAGGGTTTAAACATCACTGGTAGCAGTCCGAAACATACGCTGAAACTCATTGATGAAATTCTAATTACCGCAGATTGTTTCGGTGCCCAAACCAATTTCTACGGAACTGAGAAGACAGATACCGGCCTGTATTATTCATGGACAGGCCCTTCGCCGGTGAATACCTTTGAGTTGCCAATTACCCGCAGCAAGGAAAAGTTTGGGCAACTACGTTTTATTTCTGTGGTAGATGAAGAATTGCTTAAAACCTTAACTGTCAAAATTGATGGCGAAGCCACTGAGTTCAAACTGGGATCGGCTGAAAAACAACAAATTATTGAATTTAAACTCCCAGCCTCCAGCAATCCAGGAGTAACAACTCTCAACGTGATCCTGACAAATACCGTATCACCACAAGAAAGTGGTAAAGGACAAGATAAGCGTCGCTTGGGTATAGCCTTATCCGGTGTATCTGTCACCCAAAAATCAATCATTTAATTGTGGGGACAAGTGCCCACAATCTATTTCCAGTGTTGTATATACCATGCGTAATATTATTGTTCATTACCATATATTTAAGAATGCAGGCACAACAATTGATGAAATATTGCGCACATCCTTTGGTTCTCGATGGCAAAACCTGGATAAACTACCGACACCCGGTGTAAAAATTTTGCCCTATGAGCTACAGGTATTTTTGGAGCATAATCCGCAGCTATGTGCGATTTCTTCACACGATGCATTCCTGCCAGAGCCAGTTGGTGACTTCACTATTTACCCTATATTTTTCCTGCGTCATCCATTACTACGGGCTCGCTCAGCATGGAAATTTGAATGGCAAGTCCAGGAGGGATTGACCAGCCCAAAGGGTACATTTACTGACTATTTGAATACCAAACTTGCAAAGAACGAAGCCGGAGTTTTTTCAGATTTCCAAACCTATAAACTTTCCAATCAGGTATACAAACCACTGGAATTACAGCGCCGCCCCACTACGCCGGCTGAAATATTGCAAGTTGCCCAAACTACAGTTGCCTCCTCACCATTTTTTGGGTTGGTAGAGTATATGCAACCATCACTTGAGCGCATGCATTATTACTTAAAAATGGCTTTCCCTGAGCTAAGGGTTTTTAATAAACAGCTCAATGCATCGTCAAATGAAACTGGTACAACTAACCAGGCATTGGAGAACATGCGCAATGAAATAGGCTCGCAACTATTTAGCGAATTGGAAGCACGCAACAGTCTGGATCTTCAACTTTATCAATATGCTGTTGACCGTTTTTTCTCCGTAGTACCCAATTAATAATTGAGATGAATGATTTATGTCAGTTGAAGACAACAACATATCCAATCATGAAGAAACCACCAAAAAGGCAGAATATTTATTCTTTCATCTAACCCAAGTTTATTTGGCATTATATCATCTTAATCGCTCACCTTTGGGCAAGTTATTGCGCGTATTTAATAGTATTTATACCCTGGCAACACTTCGTCCACATCGCACTACGGCTTATGTCAGCTTGATCAATGAAGCCAATGCATTTGTTGCGGAATACAAAATTGATACGCGTAAACCGCTCTCTGGCATCGGTGGTCGACTGACGATGGCATTACAAATACTGAAATTTGTTATCGCTAACCCCTATACCACGATTCAACAAGCAAACTGGTTTCGCATTAAACGCGTACTGCAACGTTTGTTATTTGGCGACGCGACACAAACTGCCGATTGGATTGGCGAACGTTTTCCCGCTGCGGACATTGGGCGCCTGGAGGTAAAGTTATTTACCGCTGATGAGCTTGCCGATCAACTACATTTTGCGGTACCTAATGCAGATACGCCGCTGGTATCCATTATTATTCCAGTATATAACCAATATCGTATGACAGTGTCCTGCTTACAGAGCATTGTGGCGCACACGCTAGGAATAGATTATGAAGTTATTATTGCCGATGACTGCTCTACCGATTTGACCACCAGTATTACTGAGCGTATAAGCGGTCTTTCCATTGTTAAAACGCCTGGCAATCAAGGTTTTTTAAAAAACTGCAACCTCGCCGCAGGTACAGCCAAGGGCAAATATATTGTCTTGTTAAACAACGACACCAATGTGCAGCCTCAGTGGTTGGATCACCTGCTGAAAACGCTGGGGGGCGATAAAGTAGGATTGGTCGGCCCCAAGTTATTGTTTGCGGATGGCGTGCTGCAAGAAGCAGGTGGCATTGTGTGGCAAGATGCCAGCGGCTGGAATTTTGGCCGTGGGCAAGACCCCACAGCCCCGGAATTTAATTACACGCGTGAGACAGATTACATTTCCGGTGCCTGCATACTTCTGGAAACCGCATTGTGGAGAACGCTGGGTGGTTTTGATGAGCGCTTTTGTCCCGCGTATTACGAGGATACAGACCTCGCCTTTGCAATTCGCGCCCTGGGTCTAAAGGTTGTATATGAGCCCAAATCGGTTGTCGTCCATTTTGAAGGGGTTTCCAACGGTACCGATTTAAATAGTGGTATGAAAAAACACCAAGTTAAAAACCGACAAGTTTTTCTAGATAAGTGGAAACAAACGCTTAAATCTGCCCATTCTCCCAACGGTCAGCATCTATTTCATGCGCGCGATAAATCGCATGCGAAAAAAACCATTGTGTTTATTGACCACTATGTTCCTTTTTTTGATAAGGATGCAGGTTCTCGTTCAACCTTTATGTATGTTAGGGCCATGGTTGCCCTTGGTTATAACGTTAAATTCCTGGGTGCAAATTTCTTCCCACATCAGCCTTATACCCAAGTGTTGCAAGACCTCGGTGTAGAGGTACTTTATGGGGATAGATTTGCACGCAATTGGGCCAAGTGGTTTAAGGAGAATGCCAAATTTATCGATACCATTTATTTGCACCGTCCTCACATTACCGAAGATTTTATTGCTGAACTCATCGCATTAACACCGAAACCCAAATTGGTTTATTTTGGCCACGATTTGCATTTTGTGCGCGCCCAACGCCAATTCGAAATCACTCGCGACAGTACCTTCCAAAAAGAGAGCAAAGACTGGTATAGACGTGAAATGGTGATTATGGAACAGGTAGATCTGGTGCTGTACCCGTCCGACCAGGAAGTGCTACGAGTGCAGCAGGAAAAGCCGGGGATCACAGTCAAGCAATTACCGCTGTACCAACTGGCTGCGCCCAAACCCTATGTGCAAGCGGGCCGCGCAGGTATGTTATTTGTTGGTGGATTTAATCACACTCCCAACGTTGACGGCCTCTTGTGGTTTGTACGTCAAATACTTCCCTCTGTATCTACTAAGGACATTACGCTGCATATCGTTGGCTCAGCGGCCCCCCAGGAGGTTCTGGACTTGGCCAGCAATCATATTATTGTTCACGGATATTTATCTGATAGTGAGTTAGCATTGCTTTATCAAACCTGTCGTCTATCAATTGTGCCTCTGCGTTACGGGGCCGGGGTGAAGGGAAAGGTGTTGGAGGCTATGCAAGCCGGGGTCCCTATCGTAACCACATCGGTTGGGGCCGAAGGTATTCCGGGGGCAAATTCACTGTTTCACATTGCTGATAGTGAAATGTCATTCGCTAAAGCCGTTGATGAACTTTATAATAGCGAACCGCTTTGCCAGGCATTCGTTGCAGAATACCATGCCGTCATTGACCAACACTTTAGTGAAAAAGCCATTCACACGTTTATCGAGCAGCATTTTTTTGATACAGAAGTAAATTCATGAGATACCTGATTACCCACGGACACATTTTCAAAAATGCGGGTTCGACCTTTGACCACGCATTGGAAAAAGCGTTTGGTGAATCATTTTTAGATCACCGCGATGACGAAGCAATGCGCCAGGGCGGCGCAAAATATGTAAACCAACTCATTCTGGATAATCCTGAACTCAAAGCAATTTCCAGCCATCACTTGTGCAACCCGCTACCAGTCAGCAGCAACTACACCTGCTTGCCTGTTTATTTCATACGCCATCCAATTGAACGCATTATTTCTGTCTATTCATTTGAGCGCCGTCAAAATGGCGAAACGCCTGGTGCGGTGGCTGCGGCTAAATACGATTTGCTGGACTATATCAAGTGGCGTTTTGATAGTGAACGGCATTTGGTTATCAGCAATTATCAGGTGGCCTACATTGGCGCTCAACGCCTGGTTACTCCGCAAAAACCAGCGGGTGTAAAGGAACTAAAAAACTGTATTCAAAAACATCAAAGTGGTCATTGTTTTTTCGGCATAGTGGATGAGTTTGACGAGAGCTTCCGTCGCTACCGCGAGTTTATTGCGCCCTTTTTTCCTGACATCGAATTCGCTTACGAAATTCAAAACGTAACCTCCCGTTCCAGCTTCCCTAATAAACTGCGTGCCGCCACCTTGCAACTTGAGCCGGTATTGGATTTGCTCTATGCAATGAATGCCTATGACATGGCACTTTATGACTATGTAAAGGCGGCCTATGCAGCAGCTACAGAACCCGAGCCTGAACCAGGCACAACAGAATCTTCGCCTGACATTACAAAAGCTACAGATAACACAGCAAATGATGTTAACCCGGAAGAACAGATGAGCAATCATTAATTGACGCATCATTTGGCAAGATCAATAGGAATAACCTTGAAGTGAGATATCTGTAATGGATAATGCAAAAACCCCTAATCAGTTTAAAGACCACACGGCCAATGCCGAGGTGGTATGGCACGAAAGCAGTGTTACAAAAACAATGCGCGGCCTGGCAAAAGCCCAGAAGCCAGTTTGCATTTGGCTGACGGGACTCAGCGGCTCCGGGAAGTCCACCATTGCCAATGCACTTGAGCAACATTTGCACCGGGAGGGCTTTCATACGATGTTATTGGATGGTGACAATGTAAGGCATGGCCTATGCAGGGATCTATCCATGAGCGCCAGTGACCGTACAGAAAATATTCGCCGCGTTGCTGAGGTCGCCAAGCTTATGACTGATGCTGGACTCATTGTAATTACTGCGTTTATCTCTCCCTTCCGGGCAGACAGAAAGATCGCACGCGATATGTTTGCTCAAGGGGAATTTATTGAAGTATTTATTAATACCCCACTGGAAGTCTGTAAATTACGAGACCCCAAGGGGCTATATGAAAAGGCATTGAAAGGTGATATCAGGGATTTTACCGGCATAAGCTCTCCCTATGAGCCCCCTATTACTCCCGAAATTGATTTGAATTGTGGCAGTTGTAGCGCGGCAGCATCATTGCATGAATTATTTTTACAACTTACGCCCTATATAAAACACCAAAACAGTTGAAGCGGCAAAATGTCTGAAGCAAGGAACATAATTTTCCGTTTTTATTTACCTCTTTGATTGCCGTAGGCAAAGTAATGATTAGCAAAAATCCCCCACTGGCACGCCCCGCTCCCATCATATCTGTCGTAATTCCGGTATATAAAGCTGAGCACTGTCTTGATGAACTCTATTCCCGATTAAAAAATTCTCTTGAGTCAATTTCAGAGAATTTTGAAATTATACTGGTTGAGGATTGCGGCGGCGATAATTCATGGGACGTAATAGAACGAATTGCCGCCATTGATACAAGGGTGAAGGGTATACAGTTCAGCCGCAATTTTGGCCAGCACTATGGTATTACTGCCGGCTTGGACTGTAGCAAAGGCGACTGGGTTGTGGTAATGGACTGCGACCTTCAGGATCGTCCAGAGGAAATACCTCGTCTTTACGCCAAGGCAATGGAAGGTTTTGACATAGTACTTGCCCGACGAGGGCAGCGCAAAGACAGTGTGCTTAAACGCTTGGGTTCCTGGATGTATTACAAGCTTTTTAGCTATCTTGCCGATATTGAATACGATGGCGAGGTTGGTAATTTTCGCATTATGTCACGAGTTGTTGTCAATAACTTTAGGCGTATGGGGGAACGCCTGCGCTTCCTTGGGGGGTTGGTTCAATGGATGGGCTTTCCTACAGCCAGCGTAGATGTTGCTCATTCTGAGCGGTTTGAAGGTAAATCAACCTACACATTTGCAAAACTATGGAAATTGGCCATAGAAACAATTGTTGCCCACTCTGATAAACCATTGAGAATTGCCATTCGTTTTGGTTTCACCATGGCATTCATTTCTTTTATCTATGGAGCCTATATTTTATGGCGCGCATTGTTTCATGGCATACCAATAGCAGGATGGAGCAGCTTGATCGTTTCTCTGTATTTTATAGGCGGCATTATTATCACCATCCTTGGGGTTCTTGGTATATACATTGGGAAAACATTCGATGAAACCAAAAAGCGGCCGCTCTATATTATTCGCCGGATGACGTTTACTGAACAGGATGATTCATAGGTGGCTTATTAGCTGAACAGACTAACAAGTGGGATTCCTAATGGCATTTTTATCTCAAGAAATTTTATTATCCATGGGTTTTAAACAATTGGGTCAAGGAGTAAAGATTAGCGACAAAGCTGCTATTTATAATCCCGAACAAATGGAAATTGGGGATTATGTTCGTATTGATGACTTTTGCGTCATATCAGGGAAAGTGAAGCTCGGGAGAAATGTCCACATCGCGGTATTTTGCAATGTAGCAGGCGGGGAAATGGGCGTCACCCTGGATGATTTCTGCGGTTTAGCTTATGGCTGCCATGTGTTCAGCCAATCTGATGACTATTCTGGAGGAACCTTAACCAATCCTACAATTCCCCGAAAATATAAAAATGAACTCAAGGCACATGTTCATTTGAAGCGGCATGTAATTGTCGGAACCTGTTCAATTATTCTTCCTGGCGTGACAGTAGAGGAAGGCTGTTCTGTGGGCGCGATGAGTATGATTACCAAAGCAACAGAACCCTGGTCCATTTATTTCGGTGTTCCCGCAAAGCGTTTGAAAGCACGCAAGAAAGATTTGCTGGAACTAGAAGCACAATACCTTGCCGGGCAAGATAATTAGATGAACTCGCCGTTATCCGAGAACTCCGATATAACGGGTAATATGCCTCGTAATAGGTTTTTCTTGAAGTTTAAACAATTTTTAACCTATGGTATCGTCGGTTTGGGTTTAAACTTGCTTCTGTTTTGCCTTTATTTGGTTATTGTAATGCTGGGAGCAGATCCCAAGTTTTCTATGACGCTGGTATATTTAGCGGGTGTTGCAGTGGGCTTTTATAGCCACAGGAGAATTACTTTTTCACATACCGGCAGTGTTACAAAATCCATAATACGATTTCTAATTGCGCATGGCGTAGGTTATTTAATCAATCTTGCCTGTCTTTTTATTTTTGTTGATCAACTTGGATTTGCCCATCAATTGATTCAAGCGCTATCGATTTTCGTAGTTGCACTATATCTTTTTATTATTTTTAAATTCTGGGTTTTTCCTGAAGCCAAAAAACATGCAACCATTTAATATTCCATTTAATAAACCTTATATGACCGGCCGCGAGTTATGGTATATCGCCCAAGCGCATGCTAATGGTCATTTGGCAGGTGATGGCGTCTTTACCAAGAAATGCCATTTATGGCTGGAAGAACGCTGCAATAGCCACAAGGCACTGCTTACTCATTCCTGCACCGCCGCTTTGGAAATTGCCGCGTTACTGTTAAACATTCAGCCGGGCGACGAAATTATCATGCCCTCCTATACCTTTGTGTCTACCGCAAATGCATTTGTATTGCGTGGTGCAGTTCCCGTATTTGTGGACATAAGACCAGATACGCTGAATATAAATGAGAAACTAATAGAAGCGGCTATTACAACAAAAACCAAAGCAATCGTACCAGTTCATTACGCTGGGGTTCCCTGCGAAATGGACGAAATTATGTCTATTGCCAATCGGCATAACATCATGGTAATCGAAGATGCAGCCCAGGGAATTATGTCCACTTACAAGGGGCGTCCACTAGGCTCTATAGGCCATATTGGTTGCCTTAGCTTTCATGAGACCAAAAATATTATCTCGGGTGAAGGCGGTGCTCTGCTCATTAACGATCATGAACTGGCTTTGAGAGCAGAAATTATTAGAGAAAAAGGTACTAATCGCAGCCAATTCTTCCGTGGCCAGATTGATAAATATACATGGTGTGATATCGGCTCCAGTTACTTGCCTGGTGAGTTAATAGCAGCATTCTTATGGGCACAGATGGAAGCAGCTGAAGAAATCACACAAAAACGTCTCGATATTTGGAATAAATATCATGAAGCTTTTGAAAACCTTGAAAAAGAAAAGCTGGTACGTCGGCCTGTAATGCCAAGTGAAATGACTCACAATGCACACATGTATTATCTACTACTTAATGACTTATCCACTAGAGGTCAATTTATTGCTTACCTGAAGGAAAATGGTATTGCTAGTGTCTTTCATTATGTACCCCTCCATAGTGCACCGGCAGGCATGAAACATGGGCGATTCGATGGCCAACTCCACATCACGGATAAAGTATCTGAAATTCTGGTGCGATTGCCCTTATGGATTGGACTGGATGAACATCAATCCAGAGTGATCGAAACAATAAACAAGTTTTTTGCGCAGGTAGAATAACGGTGGATAGAATAATTTTATCGAAACTGGCAGAAAACAACACCAAGTCAACCATGTTCGTTTTTTTGTTGACTGCTCTCTGCTGTTTTAACGTAATTTATTTTTTAAGTGTAGCTGCTAATCCGCTCATTAACGCTGATGCCTGGTATTTTCTAGATATCAATATTAGAAAATGGGTTGCCCAAGGGTTTGACTGGGATGATCTATTTGTTAAAAGGAACGTTGTTGATCATGCACAACCACTCAACAAGTTCTTTCTATACATAAATTATCGTTTTTTCAATCTTGATTTCAGATTTGAATCATTAATAGGCTTGATTGGATTATTTTCAATAATCTTCTTTTTTGTACACCGCTTTTTGATCACTCTGTTTACCAATATTGTATCCATACGTAATATCATTGCATTTTCAATGGCAATGTTGATTATTACTTCACTGAATGCTACGGGTTTATATACCTGGTCTTTAGTAACTTTCTCTTTTTTGCCTTTAGCAATAGCTTTCGCATGTGCTTGGTTCACTTGGTCATTTTTACAAAATAAAAATGTAGTTTTAAGCTTACTTTTCCTATTATTTTCAATGCTGGCCATTGGAGATACTGCAGCCATTATTCTTTGGACCAGTATCTTCGGAAGTATTGTACTTATTTTTTTCACTAAAGCATCTGATTTTAGGAAGCGAGCCATCGTTTGGTTGTTGGCATCAGGGGCATTAGTTGGAGCTCTTTTCTTGGCGGTTAACTGGAGCTTTATATTTGTTGGCAATGGAGATGCTACCGCCAAAGCCAGCCAATTGCAGTTAACTAACCCCAATTTTTATATAGAGGCAATAAGGATTATTTTTTCGTCTTCGATTATTCATGGGGTCCACTTGACCAATTTTGGAAATTTCAGTAATACGATAACTTGGTTATTTGCACTTCCAATTTTTTATCTTTACGTAAAACATTTTTTTGATTTACTTTTAAAGAAAAAAGATATAACAGAAATGGACTTTCTGGTTACCTTTATGCTGGTTTATGCTTCGGTATCAATTGCGGCAATTGTATTTGGTAGAGTTTCTGAATACGGTATCAATTATTTAAACCAACCAAGATATCTGGTTATCTATCAATTAATACCATTCTCACTATTTATAAAATGGGCATTCTCTGAAAATAATTCCCCAGGTAAATACAATAACTATTATTTACTAACCACAACAACTACTCTGATCATTCTTCTCATTATTCAATTTTTTGTTTCGCTAAGTGCATATAGATCTGTGCCTTGGGTTTGGAAATGGCATATGGAACAAACAAATGCGATCAATAAATATATTAATGATCCAACAATGGCATCAGGAAACTGTACGCCTCACTCATCCCCTATCTGCGACTTGCCCATAAATAAACGCAATGATTTATTAAAGCTTATGCAAGCTGCAAGGCTTAATTTATTTAATCCAAATTTCCAGAATAGATATAGATTGTTTCTTGACGTCAAAACAATAGAGAAGAAAGCTGCCAAGCCGTAATTCCATACTGTCGAGAAAAAATAATGTATTTTTATACAGCATTAAAAAACCTATTGAATAAACCAAAGATCAAAATTGTCGTAGTTGGAAATTGCCAATCGACGCCATTAGCTGCACTTTTTAGCGGACTTAATCCCAACGTTGAGGTTACCTCTATTGCGATTGTTCATCGTTTACAAACCGATCAATACGATGAATATCGTGTAGCATTTGAACAGGCTGATTTTATCGTGGCGCAATCAGTGGCCGATAATTATCCTTGCGAGTTTGTAAGAGGCAATTTTCTAAAAACACATTACGGCCAGAAATTAATTAAAATTTTGAATCTCTACTACACGGGGTATACCCCTGACTGGGGCTATATTCGAACCAAAGATAAAAAAACAATAAAAGGTCCTATGGGGGATTACCATAATTATACTATTTTTGATGGCTGGCAGGCTGGCTTAACAGTAGAGGACACTGTGCGACGCATGGAGGACCTGACATATAATCAAATATATATTCATGCCGCTGCTGAGTCACTTCAGGAGCTGCAAAAAAGGGAACAAACTGTAGACGTTGCAATAGTAGATTATATGGTGCGGCAGCTTTCGCAGGATAGGTTATTTTTCACAATGAATCATCCTGCTTACAAATTACTTGAAGAGTATGCAAAACGTATTTTGTATTATTGTAAAATTCCTATAAAAAATAATAGTCTTACTGTTAAAAACGAGCCACTTGGTCAGTTCAGACCCAGAGTAAATCCTGTGGTTGCCACAGAACTTTTTAGCGATCCATATCATTACGGAATTAAGTTTTCAGCTACCGAGCCAACCCCCTTAATTACACATAATCAACGATATACCTCCACTGAAATCGCGAATCTCTTTTATCAACTTTACGAGGCCAACAAAGGGCAGCTGTCTCTTTGAACCAAGGCCCGCACTTTATTGTCACCGAGAGCATTTATGAATTACCAGCAAATTATTGATATTGCAATTGCAGCTGGCGAAGCCATTCTGGAGATATACAACCAGAATTATGTGTGCCAGGAAAAATCAGACTCTAGCCCCTTAACAGAAGCAGACTTAGCAGCACATCACATTATTGTTACTCGTCTGACACAGCTTACACCAGATATTCCGATCTTGAGCGAGGAGAGTAATCTCATTGCCTGGGATGAACGCCGGCATTGGGATAACTATTGGTTAGTCGACCCGCTCGATGGCACAAAGGAATTCGTTGATAAGAATGGAGAGTTCACAGTAAATATTGCCTTGATAAAACGCGGCCAGCCAGCATGGGGGGTTGTGTATGTCCCTACTACAAAAGTTATCTACGCTGGTGGGCCTGAGCTAGGTAACGCGGTAAAAATTGGCCAGGAAAAAAGCCAAATTCTGGCAGTTAGCCCCATGAAACCGACAAATGAGAACTGGGCTATTGTTGGCAGCCGCTCTCATCAAAGTGAAGAATTTAAAGCTTTTGTAAAAAAATTCGCCGCACCTGAGATTAGAAACATGGGCAGCTCATTGAAAATTTGTATGGTTGCTGAAGGTGTTGCCGACATCTATCCTCGCTTGGGGTTAACCAGTGAGTGGGATACTGCTGCTGCACATGCAATATTGCTCGGGGCAGGTGGAATTCTTGTTGATATGGAGCAAAAATTACCTTTGATATACAATCAAAAGGAAAGCTTGCTCAATCCTTTTTTTATCGCTGCTAATGGGGCCTCCCCTATTTGGATTAATCAATAGATATTTTTCATACAATTGATTATTCAACGCGTTTCATCATAGGTGAATCCAGCCTATCTTTAAGTACCAACAAAACTCCCTGAGAATTTTGCAACACTACTTCAAACTGGGTACTGTAGTTTTCTGGTTTGAATAAAGGATATCGCTCAAATGAAACAGCAAGCATTTTACTGTTAAAACCGTCCAGCAATTCTTTCATTTCCAATTCACCTAAAGGCAAGCAAATACCATCGTCACAGCTAATCATTTTGGAATAACGAGCCACACCAAACCAATCACCAATCGCAATACCTGTGAAAAAATAGGCAGCATTTTCAAATCCCATCTGTACTAATCGACTACCGTACTGCACTCTCAATTCACTTGCTTTTGAGAAAAGCTCATAGCCCTGAGTACTTTGCAGATGCTCATCCCATTTCATGATGCCGCGGCGCATTTCTTTAATACCGACAGACAAACACAACAGCAATATAACCACGTTAAATAACATAGAGCGTTTTTTGTTTGGTCCTAGCCAGCTAATTTTTTTAGATATTAGATTAAATAAAATATAGAGTGTATAAAAAGCAAGAAAAGTACCCAACACAACAACGGGAGCAAGATAACGCTCAACTTGTGTGACAAAAAACCAAAAAATAAAATACGTTATAAAGACAGCCTGCATTAGCCTAATAATTCCCGGCAGGCCTTTTAAGAAAAGGCCTGCAAAGACCAGTATCCATAGTTGCGCTCCAACATTTTTTAATACCGAGAAAATATAAAGTGGATTCTTTTCAGATCCTTGCGCATTTTGTTCAGAAACTTGGGATAATAAATCTTGTTCATTCCAGAGAAAATAACCAAAATATTTGGCCATCACTGGATGGAATGGATCGCCAGAAATCAGATAACTACGCAGATACCACCAAACTCCGCTTGCCAGCACCAAAATACTAAACAATATTCCAGCCCGTAGGTTCCGAATAATTAACAAGATGCTTAAATATAAAATAAAAGCAAAAACACCACCAAATAATTTGGTTCCGGCCGCAGAACCAGCTAAAAAACCCGCTATTAATATCCAAGCAAAATTATTGGGTGAATTTTCTTTCTGGCATCCATACCATAACACTAACGCCAACGTTGCTGACCAACAAAACATTGCCAAACCCACATCAACATAGGCATAGCCGAAACCGACTTTAAAGGCAATGACAAACTTCACTAAAAAAATGGCAATAAGAATTCCAATAATGCTAGATCCCATTAGCCATTTACATATACCCATCAACCCCATACCTATAACAAACCATGGCAAAGTTGCAAAAATTTGTGCCGTCAATGTGTCTCCAAACATTAGCCCCAAAACAATTAACATATTCATATTTTGGGGGAACAACGGAAATCGCAGATATTCTTGAAGCACTATTGCTTCATGTTCAAGATAATATCTCGCTAAAGGTAAATGAAAAGATGTATCGTCCCAATATCCAGGGGCATGCCAGGAAAAAGCTAATGTCAGGCAAAAAAGAAGTCCAATACCAATTGCTCCAGAGATAGACATTTTTCTAAAGATCGAAAAATCGAACCGGATCGGGTATAGAGCGATCAAAAAAGATACCGCGCCTAACAATCCAACAAAAAATGAATTCAAGTATCCCAATGTACCTAATAGCATTAACACAAGAATGTTTATTGATATTCCAATAGATAAAGAAAAAAACAATTTTAAATAGCTGTTATTTTCATAACCGCATCCTGGTGTAAAAACTGAAAAACAACCTAGAATTGCCGATCCCAATACCATGGTATGCAATAAAAAACTTGTGGCTATACCCGCATTTATCAAGAACTCGAATACCATATTAATAAACTCAAATATAATTGAGGCGCCTGCTATTAAAAAAACCGGGATATATACTTTTCGTATTACTCATTTTTTCACTAACTGTGTTACTGAGTAATGTGCGAGCCATTTTTAATAAATTTTCGGGTTAACAAAAAATAGTAGCTTTACCAATAACGTTCGTTTCCAACCCATTCATCAATCAGATAAGCTATTTACCCTGAATTTGCTTTAACAATCTTATTGCCAGAAAAACAAGGACACTGGTGGCAATTAGTAATACGCACCAAAACAATGTCGTTTTCCAACTGATCTCCATTCCATGTCGAGCAAACTTGTGAATGTCTGGATTGAGCTTTTCAATATTTACCTCTACCCACCTTGGGTTCTTTCCTGAGAGCAAAGTCGAAAAAATTTGTGTGTTGGTATTTTGGTTTTGTAATTTTTGATCTGTCTCTATAGCAATTTGAAAGGGTGCCGCGTTATTCGCAATAAATTGCAGCTTTTCGGGCGGGCGATGAAAAATAAGGACAGGGTTAACCGTTGTGCGGACTTGTTCGTGGAGTTCAACCCGCCAGTACATATCGCTGCTATTGTAAAGGGTGAAGTCATCACTGTGTTGCCAATCAATGCCAACCTGGGTGTTAAACCATATGCCCTCGTGAACCAATTGCCAGGAATGTTTTTTGTCGGGGCGAGAATAAATGCGAGCAAAATCACCGTACATAACTGTACCTAATTGCAAGCCAATGCGTGTCACCGGTGCAATGTCATCACGTTGGTATTCCCAGGCTGCTACCGGCATTGACCGGGATGGCTTACCAGCGCGCAACGCGGAATCCTGGTCAGCTGCGAGTTGACCAGTGACTTCCCAGCGATCCGGCATGGGAAGCCTTGTGGTTTTAGTCGTGTTTTCTATTTCGATATTTGATAAATGTAGCGCTCCACCACCGCGCAAGGATTTCACTCGCAAGTAGGCGTATTGCAACTCCGTTAAGTGCAACGGAATTTTATTACGAATGAGGGATTGCCCGTCTTTTTGCAATTGCACTAATGTTATTTGAGCCAAGTGCATCCAATTGGTAAGGTCATTAGTACCGCTGACCTGCACTTCAACGTATTGATTGGATTCATTAACCGGCCAATTAATTGCCAGCGCGTCTACAGGTTGCTTTAAGTCGCTGAGATCCACTATATAAAAATCGATGGGTGCTGCTTTATCCTGTAATTGCTCATTAATGGATTTCTCAACGCTGACTGAAATTTCATTAGCATCCAACCGTATTGACGCACTGCTCAATGCGAGAAGGGTTTCGGGTGCAGTACCCACCGCGACAGGAAAAAAGCGAACCGGAATTTGCTTCACCTGCTCTGCAATGTGTGTATCAGGCGCATTGATGCGATACGGTAATTTATTACCTTGGGCATCGATAACAACAACGTCTTTCAGTCGGGCATCACTGCTATAGCGATATAGATCGTGGGTGATAGTGGTTTCCAGGTAGGTTCCCTGGGCTTGCCCTATTTTGTATACAGGGATAGTTTCAGCCTGTACTGATAAAATGCTTCCGCATGAGAGAAGCAAAAAAAAATTTTTAATAAAATGCATGGATATATAACTCTATATCAATTTTGTTCTGCGGTTGATTTAACCTTCGCGGGGATTGGAGAAACATACCCAATTAGCAGCATCAGACCGCCCACAACCATAAATGAAATAATACGCGCAAGGGTGCCGGTACCGGTTAAATCCTTGGTAAAGAGTTTGAGCAATACAAATCCTAACAACCCTGCCCCAACCAGCCAAAGCTCTCGCACTTGCACACGGCGGGAAATATTCATAACTGCCAGTGCGCACATTGCCCATAAAATCGATAGTGACATTTGTACAACGGTGGAGTCCCAAAGCGGCGTTGCCGCGTAGGGCGTGTCGGTATAATGGTGGAGCGCGCGTAATAAAACTACGTTTAACCAGATAAAGCCTAACAACCCCAGGGAACCATAACGAAAATTTGCAGGTGTTGCATCCAATCCGATAAAACCACGTTTCAGGGCGTAGCTGAAGATCAGCAACACTGCAGCCTGGGCCAGATCGAGTGGATTTAATAGCGGTAGGTAAAACTGGTCGGTAACTCCGGAATAGCGGGAGGCATATAAAAACCAGCACAACAGTAAAAACAACAAAGGAGCCGGAATTAAATTTTTATAATCAGCTGGATACACATTAAAAGGCCAAAATGATTTTTGATTGAAACACAATAAGGTTACCAACGGAATAACAAGGCATGCGAACCACAATACGGCGGCACCGGTACCGTACCATTGGAAATAATCCTGCCAGTGTAAAGCTTCCCAATAACACAATGAAAATAGAAACCATGCGCTCAATATATGGTAAACACTGAGCAATCCATGCGCGCCCCGTTCGCGTTGCCGCCACAAGAACCGATATTGAATCATGAAGAAAATCGCCAACGCCAATAGGTTCCAGCCTTGGGATGGATAAACCTCATAACCGATAAACAACCCTTCGCCAAAAATATGCATAGCCAATAGCGTAGTAAGGGGGAGCATCCAATAGCCAACATTACCTAGCATTGGCCAAGATATTTTTTGACTGATTATTGATAATATCGCAACAGACAGAGCAAGAAATATAACCAGGCAGGAGAAATGGTTTTCTCCGGGAACATGTTCATTAATTTCAAGATAACCTGCCGTGAGCCACCATAGCCAACCCAATGTATGTGCAACCACAGCAAGTTTTTTTTCGCGGTGGTGTAATTTCCCGGCGTACCGGTCAATCAAGTATGCAATGCATAGCGCAGAAATAGAAAGGATTAACAGCCCAATAAAATCTCCGCTCAGCACAGGCAGGTCACCGACTTCGATACCATGCATAATTAATGAAAACGCAGCCGCAATATGCAAAGAATAGCCCGCCAGGCGGGGCAACAGCCTGCATTGGCGCAACCCTATCCATATTAAACCGCTGGCCTCAATAGCCCAAGTTGCCGATGTCCATTGTGCATCCAGTGCGAGTGGAATACTCAGCGTGGCAAAACACACACCCAAGGCGATGAAAGATTCGATTAAGACACGATGGGTATGTTGGTATGTTGCCCACAGCAATCGCGCGATAAGGATATACACTGCTGCAAGGATAAGTGCGCTGATAGCCAGGCCGAATTCAGTGTGCTTTAGCAAGGCTGTTTGTAAACCGAAGCCGACGATGGGTAAACCAAATACCAGGCTACCATCTACAAGGCCTTTTAAATCCGGAGGTTGTTTGAGTGAGAATAAAATCGAGACAATCAAATAAAGCGCAAAAAATGCTAGTAAAAATGGCTGGGTGCTTGCGTAGAGATGTGGCTCATATTTTAGAACACCCCACAAAGACGTAATAACAAAGGTAAATACAAAACCGACCCAATTCAACAGGCGCCAGGACTTAAACCACGCAATGGCAAGAATGCCGATATTTAACAATAAATAAAAACTAAATAAGCCGATATGATTTCCCGATCCGTCAGATGTGAGAATTGGTGCAAGGAATCCACCTGTCGTTGCCATAAGCGCCAGCACTTGTGCGTTTTGTAAAATGGCAAGTGCCGTTCCAAATACGACAATAATAAACATAAAACCCAATGCGATCCCACCGGGCATTAACGAGTACATTTTTGCCGCGGCAAACACCGTAAGATAAAGTGCGGCTATGCCCCCACCTTGCAAAACCAATCCATATCCGCCTTCCCTCGTGCGCGTTTTCCATCCAAGGCCGATCAGGATTATTGCAATAACAGCGACGGCTGCCATACGCAATTCCAATGGCAACAAGCCTTGATTAGAGGCATATTTCACCAGGAAACTTAAACCAAAGAACATTACCACCATGCCAATACGAACGATGGGATTGCCTTCGGTAAAAAAATGACGTACATAATCAATCGCTTTTTCAAGCAAATTTAGCTGTGCTGGTTTTTCCTGGTTGAATATTTGCGGCTTTGGGGCTGTTTGCACCGGTTGTAATGGATTTGTTTCCTCTATCCATCCTTCAGCCCCTGGAGCGACATCCTTGATATTGGTTATTTCAGCAGGTGGCAGCTCAATTCCATGCGCTTTCAAACGCTCTGCCAGCGGAATTGGTTTTTCCTCCGGGGCGCCGGTCGATTCCGGAATAGCCGCCGCTTGTGGTTGGGTTTGTTGTGAGAGTTCCGATATCGATCCTTTCTGTTCCTGCAATGATTTAAGATCACGTTCCATGCGATTTATTTGATAGGTCATCCGGGTTATTTTAGTAATAAGGAAACCCAATACCCCACCAATAAGCCAACCCGAATCACTGAAAATAAACTCCCCGAGGAACATTCCTGCAATTGTAAATATAATGAGTAATACCATGAGGATTCCCTGTTATCTGGATTTATTTATTATCACCGGTTAATACCTGAACTGTTTTCAGCGGTTCAAGTACCCGCTCCTGCTCTAATTGCCAACCAACCGACGCGCAGAGCTGCTGCATCATCGTTTCAAGTTGTTTCCGGGCAATTTGTGGCAATTCACTCTGTTGTGCCTTTTCCTGCATTAGCTTTTTGGCTTCGGCAAGTATTTCGGTATAGTCTTCATTATCAAATTTATTTAATAAGCCCTGGTTTAAGTCATAGAATTTGTAGTCGGTATCTATGGAAAGAATTTCCGCCTCCGCAAAATGTTCGATAATTAAGTGCTGATTATGATGGTCGCGACGGAAACGCATTTTTGAAAAATCAAATCCTATCGATACTTTTGCTTTTGCCACTACCAGGGCCTTGCTGTTGGTTTTGAAGATACCAAAAAAATCTTTTTTGGTGCTGTGGTCATAAATTTCAGTGAAGTAGCCTTCCGCTAAAACAACTTTAAATACTTTTTCGATGCGTTCAAGCAGCACCTGTGATTCAATACTTACGTCCTGTACCTGAGGTTGTAATTTTTTGGCGTAATACCAACTGAATCCCTGCCATGAGACAAAACCACCGATAAGTAATGCGATAAAAAAAAGAATTATATCCATAAGCTCCATTCACCACTGTTAAGGCCAGCAATATTCAATACCGGACCCTTGGGCTCATGCCAGGTCCGGCCAACCAGCATATTTTCAAATACATGTTGCCCGGCAACAGGTTATCGTTTTTCTATACAGGATTCCAAGGGCGCCTGAATGCTCGCATTCGGGCAACTCGTTGCCAGGCGGACGGTTACTTTAGTGCCTGGCTAGCACCCGTCAACATAACCGCCCATCAATGCGAATAACCTCCGGCAGTATAAGGTAGAATGGACGCATCTTGTTTGCGTCCTATTCCAGGCCAAGCGTTTCAGTTTCGATTTGCGATATTCCACAAAATGCAACCAGGTCTCTCAATTAAACCCATTGTTTACCAGCCAGAGTCCGCGCTCTGGTTTTTGCGCATTCGCCATTTGCCCTCTGCGGTATGGCTTGATTCGGGGCGTCCCGGCAGCCCTTACGGACGCTTCGATATTTTGAGTGCCGCTCCGCAATGCTTACTGGAAACTTCCGGTGAAACAACCCGCATTCGCTTCAATAATGGCCATTCCGAAGAGTCCGCCCAGAACCCTTTCACCCTGCTCAAAAAACTCTTACCTGTTGATAGCCTTTACGCGCAACCTCTCCCTTTCACAGGAGGTGCGCTAGGTTATTTTGGTTATGATGTGGGGCGTCGCCTGGAAAAAATGCCGAGTAAGGCATTACCGGATATTAGCTTGCCTGATTTACGTGTGGGTATTTATCCCTGGGCAATTGTGCAGGACCATGAGTTGCAACAGGCTTGGCTGGTAACGAATGAAGCGTTAAGTAATGCCATAGCAGGAACCTATAACTTTTCAACAATAGAGGCACTTTTCCCCCACGCCTTAACCGAAACTTTCCAGAATTGCGGCATACAACATTTTATCAACACTGCCGCCTTCCAACTCGAGCATTTCAAGAACGATATTGATAGGGAGGATTACTCATCGGCTATCGCCAAAATCAAGGAATACATCTACGCCGGGGATTGCTACCAGGTTAACTTCGCGCAGCGGTTCAGTGCGGAATTTCGCGGTGATTCGTTGGTGGCCTATCTAACACTACGCGAGGTTTTGCCTTCGCCTTTTTCCGGTTATCTACAGCTTGAAGACGGGGCAATACTGAGCCTATCCCCCGAACGTTTCATTCAAGTGAAAGGCCGACAAGTTGAAACCAAACCCATTAAGGGAACCATCAACCGCGGTGCGACCCCCGACGAAGATGCGGCGAATGCACATTGGTTGGAGCAAAGCCCGAAGAATTATGCTGAAAATGTAATGATCGTAGATTTGTTACGCAATGATTTAAGTAAACATTGTGTCAATGTACGGGTGCCTGAATTATGTAAATTACAAACATTCGCTAACGTTCATCATTTGGTGAGCACTGTAACCGCGGAATTAAATGGTGATGCCTCAGCAATTGATGTATTAAGGGACAGTTTCCCGGGAGGCAGTATTACTGGTGCCCCCAAAATCCGCGCGATGGAAATTATTGAAGAGTTGGAGCCGGTACGGCGCTCAATTTATTGTGGCAGCCTGGGTTACATCAGTACAAGCGGCCAAATGGATACCAGCATTGCCATACGTACGTTGGTTTGTGACAAAGATAAAATATATTGTTGGGGTGGTGGAGGTATTGTCGCAGACTCGGAAACAGAACAGGAATATCGCGAATCCATCGCTAAGGTTAAGGTGCTGATGGATACGCTGGAACGTAATTTTAGTAACTGAATATTAATTGAGGAAAGACGATGCTAATTCAAAATCATCAAATTGATTTGGAAACACCTACCGGCACAATGCGGTGTTATGTTTATCGCCCTAAAGATACCCATGAAACAACGGGGAAAAAGTTTCCTGCAATTATCCTTTACTCGGAAATATTCCAGCAAACCTCACCCATTCGCAGGAGCGCGCAAATGATGGCCGGTCACGGTTTTGTTGTGATAGTGCCAGAAGTTTTCCATGAATTAAATCCAATCGGTACTGTGCTCGGTTACGACGATGCCGGGCGCGATAAAGGCAATGCCGATAAAGTCGCCAAATATCTGGAAGCCCATGATTCGGATACACAAACTATCATCGATTATGTGCGAACACTGGAGTATTGCTCTGGAAAAATCGGTGCCATGGGGTTTTGCCTGGGCGGTGGGCTTGCATATCGAGCCGCAATTAATCCGGGGATTTCCGCCACCAGTTGTTTCTATGCTACCGATATCCACTCCGGCTTGACTCCCTCCAATCCAGGAAATGAAAGCCTTGCCCGCACAGGTGAAATTAAAGGTGAGTTACAAATGATTTGGGGAAAGCAAGATCCCCACATCCCGCCGGAAGGACGTGCGTTGGTTTATAAAACCCTGGTGGAGAAAGCAGTAAATTTTACATGGCATGAATTCAACGGAGTACATGCTTTTATGCGCGATGAAGGGGACAGATATGATGCGGAGCTACAGTTGCTGGGCTATCAGATGGCGATAGGGATGTTTAGGCGAGTACTCTATTAGGAAGAACAGGTTAAAAAAATAGAGAAGCAAATTAAAGGGGCCTCATTTATCTCGTCGGGCCCCTCTAATCATTTACAACTGTTAGCTTATTCTATGTCGGCCGCATCTTTCAGGAATTTTTGATAACTGCTGAAATCATTGCGGCCATAAATATTCCCCAATTGCGCAACAATTGCTGTCTTTTGCTCAGGGGTTACTTTTTCATAACTGCCTGGCGTTACCGCCTCCAACGCAACAATGGCTAAATCTCCCGCACTTGTCATTACGCTGCCATAGTTGGAAGTGTTCGCCTGGGGTTTGCCCATGCTGAAAGCATAACGCAATACATCTGCATCTATATCAACGTGGTTCCTGGTAGCCCCTTTTACTTGTTTGAATTCAATAGAATTTGCCTTGCTCAATTCTTCAAATTTAGCGCCAGCTCTCAAATCTGCAATCATTTTGGCGCCCTGCTCGCTAAGCATCGTACGGGCTTTTTGATCTTTAAGAATATTAATGATTTGTTCACGCACTTCGGCAATAGGTTTAACCTGAGCTGGCTTATAGTCAGTTTTCTTTAAAACAACAACATTGCTTGAATCGATCTCAATCACATCACTGCTGTTTCCATCTTGCACAACTTCAGGGGCGAAAGCTGCGCTTACGACTTTTGGATTCGCCATCAGATCCTTGCCCTTATTGCGCTCAAACAAGCCGGAATTTTGCACTTTTACACCCAACTCCTGGGCAACATCTGCCAGGTTTTCAGCGTTGTAAGAAAGATCGCGTAATTTTTCCAGTTGGGCGACAAACATCGTCTCAGCTTCGGCGCGTTTCAATTGCTCTTCTATGCTTGCTTTTTGCTCTTCGAATACAGGCGGCTCTGAACCTTTCTCGGCAAGCAATTTAATAAAATGAGTGCCCGCATCTGTTTTTACCGCAGGAGAAACCTCACTTACCTTTAAAGCACCCAGGGCAGCTTCAAATTCAGCAGGGAATGCATCGCCTTTAGTAAAGCCCAGGTCCCCCCCCTGCTCTTTACTTCCCAAATCATCAGAGTATTCCTGTGCGAGTTTCGCAAAATCCTCGCCAGCAGCAAGCTTCTCCGAAATTAACCTGATTTTGTCTGCATCATTATTTTCAATCAAAATATGCGCCGCTTGGCGCTCCGGCGTTGCTACAAAAGAGGACAAATTTTGCTCATATTGTTTGCGAACCTGATCCTCACTGATTGAAACGTCCTTCGCTAAATCACCAACGCTGAGATTGATATAATCAACAGCAATTTGCTCTTCGCTAGTAAAGGATTGCTGATTTGCATCGTAATAGGATTGGATCTCTGTATCTTCCAGAGTGATGGATTCACGAATCTTTGCTGAAGGAAGGACTACGTATGAAATATCCCGGGATTGGAAGCTTAACGCCACCACATCATCCAGTTGAGCAGGAGTTGCAAATGCTGTCGATGTTACACCCGTTTGTAGTTGATTGATCACAAGCTCTTCAGATAAAAGCTTGGTATAAGTGCCATGGGTGTAACCCATGTTACGGAGTGCCTGCTGGTAACGGTTGTTATCAAAAGTACCGGCTTCGTTTTTGAATTGTTGGGTGCCGGCAATTTGCTCATGCAAATAAGCCCCACCTACGGTCATGCCATTATTTTCTGCTGCCTGGAACAAAACTTTCCGTTGAACCAAACTCTCAAGTACCGGTTTACGCAGGTATTCGTCACTGAGGAATTCCGCCGGAACCTGATCGCCATATGTATTCAGCATCTGTTGCTTCTGGATATTGATCGCACGGGCAACATCCATTTCTGTGACCGCTTCTCCATTCACTTTAGCTGCCTGGTTCGCCGATGTATCCCAGTTAAATAGTGCTTCAACACCAGTCAGGGCGAAAATTATCACCAAAAAGCCGATCAAAATAAAAGAGATCACGCCTCTTGAATTGTCTCTGAGGTGTTGCAGCATTTTAAACTCCTAGCAGGGAAAACATTTTGCGCTGTTGCTCGCACAAATGAGATTTGGTTTAATTATTTTTTCTAGCATTTGATCTTTTTATAATTAGATCAATCTACCTTGATCGTTAAGAAAAAGGCGCACCGAAATGCGCCTTTTGCCTGTTCCAATTCAAGGTGCGTCGGAACTTATTACTTAGTTAACTGCATCTTTAAGAGCTTTACCTGGCTTAAAACCGGGAACTTTAGCTGCAGCAATTTTAATTTCTTGTCCCGTTTGAGGGTTACGGCCGGTACGAGCTGCCCTTTCTTTCACCGCGAATGTACCAAAGCCTACCAAAACTACAGAATCGCCATTCTTCAGGGCACCAGTGATGCTTTCTACTACTGCATCCAATGCACGCCCAGCAGCCGCTTTAGGAATATCTGCCGATGCGGCAATGGCTTCAATCAGCTCAGTTTTGTTCACACTTAACCCCTTTTGATTATTTGTTTCTAAAAATACAGCGCAAATTAATGTCGCGATAATTTAATTGGCTGCACAGCAAATGAATTGCGATTTATACCAACAGTGCCCGAGAGGGTCAAGGGAAGCTTATGGCTTTACACAAAACCACACCCCAGCCGGCTATAAATCAACCAAATTCCCGGGTTTGAAAGAACACCCATTAATGGGTGTTCAGGCGATTATCTGGCTCAGGCGCTTTTTGTGCGGCTTTTTCCAGTGCTCGATACTCTTCATCACTGAGCGGTTTAGGATGATATTGCAGGGCAATATCCAATACCTCATCGATCCATTTGACAGGTTTAATTACCAGGTCTTCTTTAATATTTGCAGGAATTTCCTTTAAATCACGCTCATTGTCGGCCGGAATGATAACAGTTTGGATTCCTCCTCGATGTGCGGCCAGTAGCTTTTCTTTCAATCCACCAATGCGGAGGACTTCCCCGCGCAATGTAATTTCTCCTGTCATCGCCACATCGGCCTTTACGGGTATCCCTGTTAATACAGAAACCAGGGCAGTACACATGGCAATACCGGCGCTTGGGCCATCTTTGGGGGTAGCACCTTCCGGAACGTGGATATGCACATCAACCTTTTCATGGTGGTCCGGGGCGATCCCAAGGGCTTGGCCCCTTGAGCGAACCACGGTCAAAGCAGCCTGAATGGATTCCTGCATCACATCACCGAGCGAACCGGTTTTGATAATCCGACCTTTGCCGACTATTGCTGAAGATTCAATGGTTAACAATTCACCGCCCACCTGGGTCCAGGCTAAACCGGTGACTTGCCCAATTTGATCTTTGCTTTCCGCCTTACCAAAATCGAATTTCCTTACACCCAAAAGATCTTCCAGTAACTCCACCCCGATAACTTCTGCCTTGTTACTCTTACCTTTTACGTGGCGGGTAACTACCTTACGGCATACTTTTGCAATTTCGCGCTCTAATCCCCGGACACCGGCTTCACGAGTATAGTAACGAATAATATCCCGTATCGCTTCGTTAGAAACCTCGATCTCGGATTCTTTTAAACCATTAGCTTTCATTTGTTTAGGAATTAAATAGCGCAACGCAATATTTAATTTCTCATCTTCGGTATAACCGGGAATCCGAATAACCTCCATACGATCCAATAAAGGCCCTGGAATATTCATCGAATTCGATGTGCATACAAACATTACGTCTGACAAGTCATAATCTACTTCAAGGTAATGGTCGTTAAAGTGACTGTTTTGTTCCGGATCCAGCACCTCAAGGAGAGCAGAGGCCGGGTCACCGCGATTATCCATTCCCATTTTGTCGATTTCATCAAGCAAAAACAGTGGATTTTTGACCCCTACTTTTGCCATTTTTTGGATCAGCTTGCCAGGTAAGGAGCCAATATAGGTTCGACGATGCCCGCGGATTTCAGCCTCATCCCGAACTCCCCCCAATGCCATGCGTACAAATTCACGATTTGTTGCCCGAGCTATGGATTCACCAAGCGAGGTTTTACCTACACCCGGCGGGCCTACGAGACACAAAATTGGACCTTTGATTTTTTTTACACGTTGCTGAACGGCAAGATATTCAAGAATCCGCTCTTTAACTTCTTCCAGGCCAAAATGATCTTTATTTAAAACCTCTTCCGCACGCACCAAGTCATTGCGAACCTTGCTGCGCTTACTCCAGGGTACTTTGATCATCCAATCAATGTAAGCCCGCAAAACCGAAGCCTCGGCGGACATTGGCGACATCATCTTTAATTTATTAAGTTCGGTACGTGCTTTTTCTTCAGCATCTTTAGGCATAGCTGCAGCGAGAATTTTTTTCTCCAGCTCATCAACTTCATTTACTTCTTCACCTAATTCACCAAGTTCTTTCTGAATCGCTTTAATTTGTTCATTTAAATAATATTCGCGTTGGCTTTTTTCCATTTGTTTTTTAACGCGGCCACGAATTTTTTTCTCGACATGAAACAAGTCGACTTCTGCATCCATCAAATCAAGAAGAAGTTCGATGCGCTCATGAATATCTGCCATTTCCAAAATGGATTGTTTTTTTGCAAGATCCAACGACATATGCGCGGCGATAGTATCCGCAAGCCGACCGGGTTCGTCGATACCGGATAACGAGGTGATTACTTCCACCGGAACTTTTTTACTTAAATTAACGTATTGTTCAAACTGGCTAATAGCAGAAGCAACCAGTGCACGAGCCTCGGCACCCTCGACATTGGAACTATCAATTACTTCTGCGCTAGCGCGGAAAAAAGTGCCGGCGTCTTCAATGGACTCAATTTTTGCACGCTCTCTCCCTTCAATAAGAACTTTAACGGTTCCATCAGGTAATTTTAACAACTGAAGGATTGCTGCGATGGTTCCAATTCCATACAGGTCATTTGCTTGTGGTTCATCTTGCTGGGGATTTTTTTGCGCTACCAATAATACCTGTTTGTCAGCAGCCATTGCCCTTTCAAGGGCTTCTATAGACTTGCCTCGTCCAACAAACAATGGCGTGACCATATGCGGATATACAACAACATCGCGCAACGGCAGCAAGGGGATATCGGTAATATGAGTTTCGAGCAGGGTTTCAGCGACCATTGGATCCTCTCTTTCAATTGGCAACCATAAAATGCCACAGAACAAGATTGGGGGCTAAAAGGAGTAATTACAAGTTTACATCGTAGAAAAAACAAAAAGAGCGCAATACTGCGCTCTTTTTGTTTAAAACTTTATATGTCAGTTTTTAATCGTCAGTAGCTAATTTTGGCTGCTTTTCCACGGTTTCATAAACAAGCAATGGCTCAGATTCACCTTTTATAACAGATTCATCTACTACCACCTTAACTACGTGCTCCTCAGCCGGAATTCTATACATCGTATCCAGGAGTACGGATTCCATGATAGAACGTAAGCCCCGGGCCCCCGTTTTTCGCTCCAATGCACGCTCCGCCACAGCATCCAGGGCATCCACCCTGAAATCAATTTGCACCCCTTCCATTTCAAACAAACGAGCATATTGCTTGGTTAAGGCATTGCGGGGCTCGGTCAGGATTTGAATCAGGGCAGCCTTATCCAATTCATCCAATGTCGCTATTACTGGCAGACGCCCTACAAACTCGGGAATCAGACCATACCGGACCAAATCTTCAGGCTCGAGGTCATGCAGGGTTTCGCCAAAGTTACGCTTTTCATCCTTGCTTTTTACTTCGGCACCAAAACCTATACCCCCCTTCTCGGACCGATCCCGAATAACTTTATCCAATCCCGCAAAGGCACCACCGCAAATAAATAGAATATTTGATGTGTCAACTTGTAAGAACTCCTGCTGCGGATGCTTGCGTCCACCTTGGGGCGGGACGGATGCAACGGTTCCTTCAATTAACTTCAAGAGTGCCTGTTGTACCCCCTCTCCCGACACATCTCGAGTAATCGAAGGGTTGTCGGACTTACGGGAAATTTTATCTATTTCATCGATATAAACGATACCCTGCTGGGCTTTTTCGACATCGTAGTCACATTTTTGCAATAACTTTTGAATGATGTTTTCTACGTCTTCGCCTACATAACCTGCTTCCGTAAGGGTGGTGGCGTCAGCAATAGTGAATGGCACATCCAATAGCCTGGCCAACGTCTCTGCCAACAGTGTCTTACCGCTACCTGTCGGGCCAACGAGAAGGATATTGCTTTTGCCTAACTCTACTGCCTCCTTATCCTTACCCGCTTTATCACCGAAGCGTAACCGTTTGTAATGATTATATACAGCAACGGCTAAAACCTTTTTGGCACGCTTCTGACCTATTACATACTGATCAAGAATGGCCGATATTTCATGCGGCTTCGGAAGCTTGTCCGAATTACCCTCTGTTGTACTTTCTTGAATTTCTTCGCGAATAATGTCGTTACACAAATCAACACACTCATCGCAAATAAAAACAGACGGTCCAGCAATGAGCTTGCGAACCTCATGCTGACTTTTGCCGCAAAACGAGCAATACAGCAATTTTCCGCTTTTATCACTTGCGTCATTAGTGTGATCAGTCATTGGGACCCACTCCATCAAAATTTCTATAACAATTGTCAGGCCAAAGAGACAAATTTCAAGCTTAAAGAGCAGAATTTGACGCTATTTTTAACATTACACTTTGGCCTGGCGGTAAAGCAGTCAGCTACGAACTATTTGGCGGGTTGAATCCGCTTTTCGATAACCGCATCAATCAAACCGTATTCTTTCGCTTGGTCAGCAGACATAAAATTATCGCGTTCTGTATCAATCGCGATCTTTTCGATCGGTTGGCCAGAATGAAATGCCATTAATTCGTTTAATCTCGCGCGAATTTTCAAGATCTCCTGTGCCTGGATGTGAATATCCGACGCCTGGCCTTGGGCTCCGCCGCTGGGCTGGTGAATCATAACCCGCGAATTCGGCAAACAAAAACGCTTATCTTTTGCACCGGCATTTAATAAAAATGCCCCCATGCTACACGCCTGGCCGATACACATCGTACTGACGTCCGGTTTGATAAATTGCATGGTGTCATATATTGACATACCCGCTGTCACGGATCCGCCAGGAGAGTTGATATAAAGATGAATATCTTTATCCGGATTTTCGGCTTCGAGGAATAATAACTGGGCTACCACCAGGTTAGCCATATAATCTTCAACTGGGCCAACCAGAAATATAACGCGTTCTTTTAAGAGGCGGGAATAAATATCAAAGGAACGTTCCCCGCGTGCGGTTTGCTCGATAACAATGGGAACCAGTCCGCTGTTAATGGGAGAAAAGTGAGATTTCATTTGTTCGTATGACATCGTGCATTTGTCCTTAAGCGGGCTTTATAGCGTCGCCAAATTTGAGACGGTGAAGTGTTAGTACTAGAGAGCTTAACCCGTGATGGGATTATATGCCAGTCTAAAGGGAGTATTTGGGGGGCATTAACGGAAGGGCAAGCCGCAAAATATTCATTCTGCGGCTTTTTTAAACAACTAACGTTGGGCGTTTGCTTTAATGATCTCATCGTAGTTGGTTTCTACGTCAGTCACTGTAGCCTGGCTCAAAATGTGATCTACAACCTGGTCTTCAAGAACTGCTGATTCAACACCCGCCATGAGCTCCTGGTTATTGCTGTAGTACTCAATGACTTCCTTGGGTTCCTGATAAGTAGATGCGATTTCTTCAATCATTGAGCGAACTCGTTTGGCATCAGGCTTGAGCTTGTTGGCTTTAACGATTTCACCAACAATCAGGCCGAGGGTAACGCGACGAGTTGCTTCTTCCTGGAACATGGTGTCTGGAAGCAAAGACTTCACATCAAAATTTTGTTGCTGGCCACCGAAACGTTGCAACATTTGATTGCGCAGAACCTGAATTTCATTTGCTACCAACGCTTTTGGTATTTCAGTTGAATGGGAGGCAATAAGGGAATCCATTACTTGAGTTTTCACCTTGGCTTTTAACGCATTAGCCAGCTCGCGATCCATATTGGCTTTTACTTCCTTACGGAATTGTTTTTCGCCACCTTTATCAACCCCAAATTTTTGGAAAAATTCTTTTTTAAGTTCTGGTAGCTGGGCCTCAGATACGCTATTTACCGTGATAGCGAATTCTACAGCAGCGCCCCTGAGTTCTTCCGCTTGATAGTCTGCCGGGAAAGTTACCGGGATTGTTTTTTGTTCGCCGGCCTTCATGCCCAGGATACCCTCTTCAAATCCGGGGATCATAGAATTGGAACCTAAAACCAATTTATGATTTTCTGCCTTGCCGCCTGCAAACTCGACGCCGTCTTTGGTACCGTTAAAATTAATATCGACCTGGTCCCCATCTGCTGCCGCACGATCAACCACAGACCACGTGGCTTGGTGCTTGCGCAATACTTCAATCATGTTGTCGACATCTGCTTCCGTAACTTCTGCTTTATAACGGGTGATTTCAAAAGCAGATACATCGCTTAGGGTAACACTCGGGTAAACCTCAAAAGTTGCCACGTATTCCAGGTCCTTGCCTACCGCTAATTGCTTGGGCTGGATAGACGGCTGGCCTGCGGGCTTCACATTTTCTTTTTGAACTGCAGCGTAGAAAGAACGACTAATTACGTCGCCAACAACCTCTTGACGAATGCCGGCACCGAAACGTTGCTTTACAACAGACAGGGGCACTTTACCTTTGCGGAAGCCTTTAATGGTGACGTTGCGAGCTGCTTGCTTTAAGCGATTTTCAACTTCGCTTTCAACTTGTTCAGCAGGTACGCCTACGGTCAGGCGGCGTTCCAATCCAGATGTTGTTTCAAGTGAAACCTGCATATGTGCCTCGTGAGATAACTAATGTTTGGCATTCGATCAGATGTTAAAAACATCTGGAGATATGGTGCGGACGGAGAGACTCGAACTCTCACACCTTGCGGCGCCAGAACCTAAACCTGGTGTGTCTACCAATTTCACCACGTCCGCATTAGGTCGCCTGTTTCATGGTTAAACAGGCGTTGACTAAAATCTTACTGCGCTTTAACCATTTGATTTTTAATGTTTTTTATAAAAATCAGCGGGCCAGGTACGCGAAGGGTGCAGATTGTGCCACAGTCGTTATGTGGCTTCAACTTTTTATCTCGCTGTTAATACTCTGCCCCGGTTTCCCGGTGGCGTACTATTAAAATCTTAAATTCGTTTATCCAATAGCCAAGTAAATCCGGATCCAGTTCTTTTAGGTCCGGTTCGCGACGGGAAAGATCGACAATCGCAATAAAGTTATCCGGATCAAATGCCTTTTTCTCTTTTGGCTTCAAGGGAGATTGAAAAACCGCCATATAATGCATTAACAACTCACTCAACCAGGTGCTTGGCTGTTCAGTGAGGTTTACCAATTCCGCAACTTCTGATGGGTGCTTTTCCATTTGATCCAACAGGCTGACTAATACCTTTAACGAACTTACGGATCCAGCGTTGTCAACTTTGTTGTTTTCCGCTAATTCGCGTAAATAAAAAAGATAAACGCTATGCAAATGTAGCAGTGTCGATTCGCACAATGCCTGGTGCAGCAGCTTATGTTTTCCGATATTTGGTGTGCTATTGATTTGCGCCAAAATTGCTGTAGCGAAACCGAGCTTTTGGTTAACCAGGGATAAATGGGTATTCATTTTTGTAATGCTGCTGGGATAGAAAATCGGCTGACCCTGTGGCCAGGATTAGCCGACTGAGTTACGTCATTTCTGCACTTGCCATTTGCCACCGCTATAAAACGCTTTCCAACCAGTTGCTTTGCCATTAACTTCTGTCTGGACGTACTGTTCTTTTGTTTTACGGCTAAAACGGATAATTGCTTTGTTGCCTTCCGGGTCCCTGGTCGGCGCGGACAGTAAAAAATGGTACTTCGAATCAATTTGATCCTTATATGGCAACAGCTCCTCCACCAAAGGTGCGCGTGTTTCACGATTTTTGGGGAACTGGCTTGCTGCCAGGAACAGGCCTGCGGCTCCGTCGCGCAGGACGTAGTGATCATCTACCTTTTCACAGCGCAATTCAGGCATGGGAATCGGGTCCACTTTGGGCGGAGCAGCTTCACCATTTTTCAAAAGTTTACGAGTATTTTTGCATTCGGTATTAGTACAACCAAAATATTTACCGAACCGCCCGGTTTTGAGTTGCATTTCACTGCCGCATTTATCGCACTCAATAGTGGGGCCTTCATACCCTTTCAGGCGATACGTGCCCTGCTCTACCTCATAACCGGGGCAGTCGGGATTATTACCACAAATATGCAGCTTGCGGTTTTCATCAAGCAAATAGGAATCCATTGCCGAATTACATAACTTGCAGCGATGCTTGGATCTTAACTGGCGAGATTCGGCTTCTTCATCTGCCTCGGCATCAATAACTTCGTCACCTGACACGAGATTCATTGTGTTTTTACAACGTTCCTTGGGTGGCAGCGCGTAGCCTGAGCACCCCAGAAATACCCCGGTACTGCCTGTGCGAATCTGCATATGGCGGCCACAAAGGTTGCAGGAAATGTCGGTATCTGTTGGATCATTTGCGCGCATCTCCCTTGTACCATGTGACGCCTGTTCAAGCTTGCTGCTAAACCCGGCATAGAATTCATCCAACAGGTCGCGCCAATTTTTTCCTCCCTGGGCTACTGTATCCAGCGCATCTTCCATATTGGCTGTAAAGCCGTAGTCCATCAAATCGTCAAAGCTCTCGATCAACCGTTCGGTAACTATGTCCCCCATCTTTTCCGCATAGAAACGGCGATTCTCCTGCCGGACGTAGCCGCGCTCCTGGATCGTCGAAATAATTGCAGCATAAGTCGAAGGGCGACCGATAGCGCGCTTTTCCAATTCCTTTACCAGGCTGGCTTCTGTATAACGAGCCGGCGGCTTGGTGAAATGTTGTTGCGGATTGAGCTTAATCAGCGGAAGCACTTGCCCCACTTTCATTTCCGGCAGTACTACATCCTCATCTTTTTTGGTTATCTGGGGCAAAACCCTGGTGAAACCATCAAAGCGAATGACCCGACCACGGGTACGCAATTCAAAATCCCCGGCGGCTACGACCACACTCGTGCTTGTATATTCGGCCGGTGTCATCTGGCAGGCAACAAATTGCTGCCAAATCAAGCCATATAATCGCTCGGCGTCTCGCTCCATGCCGCTTAATTGATTCGGCATGACTTCCACATTGGATGGACGAATAGCTTCGTGAGCTTCCTGCGCCCCTTCCTTACTGGAATATACTACCGGTGCTTCCGGCAGATAGCGTTTGCCGTAGCTTTCAACTATGTAGTTGCGGCAACTATCTACGGCTTCTTTACTCAGGTTGGTGGAATCGGTACGCATATAGGTGATGTAACCCGCCTCATAAAGGCGCTGGGCCATCATCATGGTTTTTTTAACGCCAAATCCCAAGCGTGTGCTGGCGGCTTGCTGTAGCGTGGAAGTAATAAACGGAGCTGATGGTTTGGATTGGGTAGGCTTATCCTCGCGGCTTACCACCTTATAACTAGCGCCCTGCAAAGCGTTAACAGCAGCCATCGCCTGGGCTTCATTAATCGGCTTGAAAGCTTCGTCGCCCCGCTTTTTGACTTCGAAGCTCGCCGCTTGATGTTTATCCGCCTGGAGATCGGCGAATACCGTCCAATACTCCTCGGGGACAAATGCCCGGATCTCCCGTTCCCGTTCCACTACCAGACGCACGGCAACCGATTGTACGCGCCCAGCCGACAGGCCACGGGCAACCTTCTCCCACAGCAATGGCGACACCATGTAGCCAACAACCCGGTCCAAAAACCGGCGCGCTTGCTGCGCATCAACACGATTTTGGTCTATGGGGCCGGGAGTTTTAAACGCATTCTGAATGGCAGTTTTGGTAATTTCATTGAACACTACACGACGATAACGTGATTCATCCCCGCCGATGGCCTCGCGCAAGTGCCATGCAATGGCCTCCCCCTCCCTGTCCAAGTCGGTTGCGAGATAGACGGTGTCGGCTTTCTCCGCCAGCTTCCTGAGTTCCTCGACGACTTTTTCTTTTCCGGGCAGAATTTCGTAGTGTGCTTCCCAGTTGTTTTCGGGGTCTATTCCCATCCGATTAATTAATTGGCTTTTACTTTTTTGTGCCTGGTAACGCGCCTTTTCTTCCGCTGACATTTTTCTGGTTGCGGCCGCTTGCTTGGCGCGCTCTTTTGCATCAACAGGCTTTGCACCACCACTGGTTGGTAAGTCGCGGATATGGCCAATACTGGATTTAACGACAAAATCGTTACCCAGGTATTTGTTAATAGTTTTTGCCTTGGCAGGCGACTCTACGATTACTAAAGATTTGCCCATGGTGGTTAAAAATATCTCTATATAAAGGAAGGCTGTGAAAGTTGAAAAATATGCCAAATAAATATTGCAGAGCCATCTGAAAGGCTAAACTAGCGTTTGAAGGTGCGCATATATAAGACCTGAACCCAGAGGGGTCAAGCGATTATTTTCAGGGAAACTTATAGTTGAACCCAGGCGTTGCTGTAAAACCGGACCTTATAAAATACTTTAAGCAGCTTTAAGAGTTACACATAATCAATTGATTTATAATGTTTTTTAAGTTTAAGCCAGCTTGCACACCCAACCCATAACCCGGCACTAAATACCAAGGTTTATAAATTAAGCATGACCCTGATTGCTGTTCTTGTTTTTTTGATGGTGGTAACACTTTTAGCGGTAAGTGTGATCAACCGTATCCAGCAACGCCAGCGCGAACGGCGTTTGCAGCAACGCCGCCTGCGGATCCAGGCAGAGGAATTGGGCGAAGTTGTGTCATGCCTTGAACAAACCATCCCCAACCGGATGATCATCAAGCACATAAATGACATGATCACTGCCTTGCAACAACAAATGCTGGAACTCGAAGACAAAAACCCTGAACACATCGAGGCCGCTATCCGCAAAAGCGAAATGCACTCTGAAGAAATGCTTAATCCACAAAATCGACCCCCGGTTAGTTATCAACGGGAAAGCGATGCCCAAATAGCCAAGACCCAATTGCACCTGAATGAAGCCATGCATCTGGTGACCCATCTGGCGGCGCGAGGGGTTATTAATGAGGTGGAGCTGGAGGCCTATCTAACTGAGCTGCGTTGGGCATATTTGATGGTGTCAGTGATGTCCTATATTGCGCAGGGGGAAAAATCCATGGGAATCAGCGATCGGTTTTCAGCGCAGGCTTTTTTTCGCAAGGCCCAACAGTTATTGATGGAGTCCATGCACCAGGATCCGCGTCGCCTCAAAATGATCAAGGAGCTTGGTGAAATGGTCGATGGTGACCGAGTTAGCTTAAGTCGTGAATTGCGGGAGCCGGCATCCCTGGCCTTGAAACTCCATTAGTAGTTGTCCGCCATAGCTTGCAGTTCTTTCAGCATGGTTAACAGCATATCGAGTAATTCGGGTCCTTCGTGTTCATTCCAGTAAACACAGGTGCCGGCCTCACCCTGGCTAATAACCGCAACGGACGGTGGCAAATCTGGCAGGTAAGTTCGCAAGATATTGCAGACCTCCGATGAAGGCCTTTGTGCACCATGCCAATCCCAATCGCGATAAAAATTACCGTCATGCTCGTAATCCGTCCGGATTAATATCCAGGTGGGCATAGCCTGCATTTTTACAGTGGGCGCCAAATAATAAACGGGTAATGCGACCGGCTCGTCTATGGCTGTTTTCAATTTTGGGGGAATACGCATGCCAAAGCGAAACCCCGCCCTGGCAGCATGCATTCGCAGGGCTTCCTTACGCCGCTGGGCCGGTTTCGGCCGTAACATTGAAATCGGTCCGACGACCAACCCGATCGCCAGCAGTAATATAATAAAAAACCAGATATCCATGAAAAGCCTTATATGCTTATAAAAGAAGAACCGGGATTAGATTAACCATAGATCTTAAACTCCTACCCAGCGAGGTGAAAATGATGAGCAGCGCCGTCAGTTATAGCCATATTATTGTGGGCCTGGACTTATCCGAGGATTGCCCAGCAGTTATTCACCGCGCGGCCGGGATAGCCCGCGCCTGCAACGCCAGGCTCACCTTGGCTCATGTGCTTGAGCCTATAGCATTTGCCTATGGAGGCGATATGCCAGTGGACCTCAGTGGTGTGCAGGAACAACAAGTACAAAAAGCCAGCGCGGACCTTGCACAACTTGCAAAGGCCACTGATTACCCTATCTACCAGCAACATGTATTGGTCGGCCAACCCGCCGCTGAACTCCATTACCTGGCACAACAGGAAGGAGCCGATTTAATTGTGGTGGGTAGCCATGGCCGCAAGGGGTTTGCCTTGTTGCTGGGGTCTACTTCGAATAGCGTGCTGCATGGGGCAACTTGCGATGTGCTTGCTGTGCTGGTAAAAAAACAGACGGATGCCGGATAACCTACAATCCGCCGGCCCTATTCCTGTTGCATGTCTTCCAACTCGGCCCAGCGCTCAAAGCAATTGTCCAATTGTTGTTGTAGCCGGGCCAATTGTTGTAATTTTTTTTCGACGGTCGCCGCCGGTTGTAAATAAAAATCTGCGCCAGCCATTTCACTGTTCAGCACCTCCAACTCACGCTCGATGGCTTCGATTTTTTGCGGTAATTCGTCAAATTCTTTCTGAAATTTATAACTTAATTTTTTGGATTTCGCCGGCGCTTTAACATTGGTGGCTATGGTGGCAGTTGCGCTTGCCGCCGGCTGCGGTAATTCATCCGCTTGTGTCCATTTGCCGCCCTGGCGAATCCAGTCATCGTAACCACCCACATACTCGAGCACGTTTCCACGACCTTCAAATGCAATCACGCTTGAAACGATGTTATTCAGGAATGCGCGATCATGGCTCACCAGCAAAATAGTACCGGGATAATCGATCAGGATTTCCTCCAGTAATTCAAGGGTTTCCACATCCAGGTCATTGGTCGGCTCATCCAACACTAACAGGTTTGCCGCCTTACTAAAGAGCTTTGCCAGCAAAACGCGGTTTCGCTCTCCACCCGACAAGGCTCGCAATGGCGTTCGCGCGCGCTCACCGCTAAACAGGAAATCACTGAGATAGGAAAAAATATGTTTGGATTTCCCATTTATTTCGATCACTTCCCGGCCTTCGGCAATATTATCGACCGCATTTTTGTCCAGATCGAGTTGATCGCGAAGTTGATCGAAATAAGCAATTTGCAAATTAGTGCCCAGCTTTACTTTCCCCGATTGTGGTTGCAGCTCACCGAGAATTAATTTCAACAGGGTACTTTTCCCCGCTCCGTTTGCACCGACCAATCCTATGCGGTCACCGCGCATTATGCGGGTCGAAAATTGTTTAATAATGTGTTTATTGCCCCACGCATAGGATACATCGACAAGCTCTGCGACTAATTTGCCCGAGTCGCCGCTGCTGCCCAAATTGAAATTGGCTTTACCAATCAGCTCGCGACGTTGCGCTCGCTCTTCCCGCAAAGCTTTTAACGCACGTACACGCCCCTCGTTGCGGGTGCGGCGCGCCTTAATGCCCTGGCGAATCCAGACTTCCTCCTGGGCGAGTTTTTTATCAAATAGCTCATTGTGGCGCGCCTCATCAGCCAGTGCTTGCTCACGATAAACTAAAAAGCTGGTGTAATCGCCCTGCCAATAACGCAAATGCCCGCGATCCAATTCGGCAATGTGGGTGGCGAGCGCTTGTAACAAAGAGCGGTCATGGGTGATAAAAACAAGCGCACCGTTGAACGCCAATAATTGTTTTTCCAACCATTCAATCGCGGCAATATCCAGGTGGTTCGTAGGCTCGTCGAGTAAAAGAACATCGGGCTCCAGCACTAAAGCGCGAGCAAGGGCAACACGCCGCCGCCAACCGCCGGATAATTCACGCATGTAACGTTCGGCGGGTAAATCCAGGCGGGAAATAATTTCTTCGACTTTTTGTTGCAACAACCAGCCATCGCGTACTTCTATTTCATGCTGTAGTTGGGTCATCCGCGCCAACTGCGAATCGGAAATAGCCAGGCCATGGGAAAGCTGGCGATATTCTGTAAGCAATTGCCCCAGGCCATCGCTGCCTGCAGCAACAGCGTCAAACACCAGCCGGTCATCCGCCTCGGGTAAATCCTGTTCCAGGCGCGCGATGCGAATACCGCTCTGGCGAATTACATCACCCTTGTCGAGATCCACCTCGCCCGCAATAACTTTTAATAAACTGGATTTACCGGCGCCGTTACGCCCGATCAAACACAACCGCTGGCCCTTATCGATACTCAGGTCAACACCGTCGAGCAATACTTGCAGGCCGTAACTGAGGCTGGCTTTTTCAATTTTTATCAAAGACATAAAGGAATAATTCGGATAGATATCTAACAAAAATGATACTGGCAGAACCCAGGCCTGGCTGGTATTCTCAGGTGATCACATGGTGCGCAAAAAATGCGCCGCATCATATCCCACCCGCAAGGTATAACCAACCCGCAAGGTTTTACAATATTTTGAGGTTCCCATGAGGTTTTCCAAAATACTTTGGCCGGTCGCAATTAGTGCCAGCGTATTCGTCGGCAGTATGACCCTGGTTTCTGCAGCGGTTGCCAATTCCGCTGCCAAATCTGTTTCCAGGGTTGCGCCGGTAAAAGCCGACCCTCGCCCACAAGAGCGGCAACAATATGCGCAGGCCCAAAAGGCCTTGAGCGCAAAAAATATGGGCGAGTATCATCGATTAATAAAGCAACTCCAGGATTATCCGCTGTTGCCTTATCTGGAATACCAGGAGTTGACCAACCGTTTGCCCAGCTTGCCCAAAAGTGATGTGCAAGCATTTTTTAAACGTTATCCGGATTCCTATTTGTCGGAACGACTGACCCATCGCTGGTTGCGCACCCTGGCGCAACGTGAACGCTGGAGTGATTATTTGCAATTTTACGATAAGCGCCTGACCGATCCGGAACTGGCGTGTTTGCAGGCGCGCGCCCGCCTGGCGACAGGCGATAAGGCGGCATTAAATGAAGTTGCCGCCCTGTGGAATATTGATAAGGCCCAATCCACAGCCTGTGATCCCGTGTTTGCGGAATGGAGAAAAGCGGGGTTGATGGCCCCTGAATTAATTTGGGAGCGCCATCAAAAAGCACTAAAGGCGGGCAATAAAAGTATGGCGAGTTACCTGGGCAACCTTTTGCCTGTTGCTATCCGACCAACAGCATTACTAATGCAGCAGGTAGACGCCAATCCCCGCCTGCTAAAGCAAACCTCCAGGTTTTCAAAACAATCTGTCCAAATGAAATCTGTCATTTTGCATGGTTTGGAAAAATTGGCACTGGCGAATGCAAAGGAAGCATTAACATTGTGGCATCAATATGACGCCCAGCAATTATTCAGTGATGAGGACAGAACTAATATTAAATATCACATCGCCCTGCGTTTGCTATACCAGGATCGCGAAGCGGATGCAGCAAAACTTGTCGCCTCCACGCCTAACCTGACCAGGGCAGATTTACTCGAATGGCTGTTGCGCGAATCCCTGCGCAAGCAGGATTGGGAGCGTGTCAATGAATGGATTTCCCGCTTGCCGGATGATGCACGTAATTCCGAACGCTGGCGTTATTGGCAAGCGCGTACCATGGAACAATTGGATATTAAGGAAATCAACGGCGAAACACCGATGTCGATCTATCAAAGTATTGCACCCGCGCGCAGCTTTTATGGGTTTCTAGCCGCGGATAAAACCGGCGGGACCTATCATTTATTGGACAGGCCACTCGCCGTGACCGAGGAACAAGTTCGCGCAGTGGAAAACTCCCAGGGGATGCAACGTGCACGCGAATTTTTTATGCGCGGCGAGTTGGCGGCCGCCAATCGCGAATATTTCCACAGCGCACGCCGTATGCCGATGGAGCAAATGATTATTGCGGGCCGGCTGGCGGAAAAGTGGGGTTGGTATCGCAACGGGATTCAACTGATGGCGGAAGCCCAATCCTGGGATGAATTACAAGTGCGCTTCCCAATCGTTTATAAAGACCAGGTGACCAGGGCCGCTAAACAAACCGCAGTAAATCCGTTATTTATTTTCGCGGTTACCCGCCAGGAAAGCGCATTTATGCATGATGCGAAATCACCGGCTGGTGCTGTGGGCCTAATGCAATTGTTGCCAACGACGGCAAAACAAACGGCAGAGAAAAACGGACTGAGGTTTTCACCGAATGATTTGATTACCCCTGAAAAAAATATTGCCTTGGGGAGTCGCTATTTGAATCATCTGCTGGATGTGTTCGAAGGCAATCGTATTCTTGCCGCTGCCGCGTACAATGCCGGGCCATCCCGTGTCAAAAAATGGTTGAACAAGGAACCCAATGCGCAATTGCCTTATGATGTATGGATTGAAACTATCCCCTACAAGGAAACACGCGGTTATGTGCAAAATGTGCTTTCTTTTTCGGTAATTTATGCGTATCGATTGGGACAGGAGACGAGTTTTGTAACGGCTGCGGAAGCTAATCGCCAGTTATAGTAAAGTAACCCATTGCACTTAATGCCAGCAAATGCTGGCATTTTTTTAATTAAATTCCACGATTAACTGAAAAAAGCATTGAGAGTTGACAGGAATTGATTTAGAGTCGAATTCCTTTTTATCCAACAGCCCACTACTTTTATGTTTAACCATTGTTTCGCCATTAAACACTTTGCACTGCGACCAGCATCTTATGCGTGGCGTGCATTGCTATGGCGGACAATCCGGTAAATAAACAGATTTTATTTTATCTACCCAGGGCCGCAGCAAAAAACTGCGGCCTTGTTGTTTAAAGCCATTCGTTTTGCTGCGGAGCCCTTAACTGAGGAGCTTATCGTGGTGATTGTATTTATTCATCTAGTGAATTTCTGGATCAATTTCATTCCTTGTAATGTAATTGTGGCGCTATTTTTTCTGCCATTGATACCTTGTGTAACTATTTTTGCCTGGTGGCTTTTTGATAATCGCGATACCCCGGTTGCTACCAAACTTCTGCAACAATTTTTAGGTGCGGTTGCGGGACCAGATGAACTACTGGTGCGGGAATTGCAGAACAGAAAACATAAGCAGCGGAAAGAAAGAGATTGATGAGCCAGTTGCTGCCCCATGGCCGACTTTAGAATTATCATTTATAAGGGTGGTAAGCTGAAACTTAGGGGCTACACTTGCAGTGATAGCTCCATTTGCATGGCTCACCCACAACAACTAAAACTCGATTTTTATGACCGAAGCTGTACCTTTACTAGCGCGTCAGCCCATTTTTAATGGCAACATGCAAGTGGTTGCTTACGAGTTGTTATGCCGCAATAGTGAGCTAACCCAGGTGGGTACCTGTGACGGCGATGCCGCAAGTTGCCAGGTGTTGCTTAACGCTTTTACCGAGTTGTCTATTGAGCAAGTGGTTGGTAAGCATAAGGCGTTCGTCAATTTTACCCGCACCCTGATTGATACCCCTCCCCCATTTAGTCGCCAGAAATTAGTCATTGAGGTACTTGAAGGGCAAAAAGTGGATGCTGCCATGCTGCATTCGCTCATGCAATTACGCAACCAGGGGTACACCATTGCCCTGGATGATTTCGAATTAACACCGGAAACAGAAAGCCTGGTTGCTTATGCGGATATTATCAAACTCGATGTGCTTCACCTTTCGCCGGAAAAGCTTAAACAACATATTGATTACCTGAAACCATTCGGCATTACCCTCATTGCTGAAAAAGTTGAAACCTATGAAATGTTTGAAAACTGCAAAATGTTAGGTTTCGATTTGTTTCAGGGCTATTTCCTGGCCAAACCCAAAGTCATCACTGGAAAAAAAGTTTCAGAAAATAAGCAATCGGTACTGCAATTGCTGTCTGCACTGCATGATCCCAATGTGCCAATGGAAAAAATTGAGCGGATGATCGCGCGCGATACTTTGCTGAGCTTTAAATTACTGCGCTTGGTTAACAGCCTTTGGTTTGTCGCGGTCGGTAGATTCACTGCGCCAGGCAATTATGCTGTTGGGATTAAACAAACTTCGAAATTGGGTAAATTTATTAGCGCTATCAAACCTGAGCGGAAAACCCCATGAATTAAGTATCGCGGCATTAACCCGCGCCCGCATGTGCGAATTAATCGCTACTGAAATTAACCAACGCAACCGCCCCGACTCATTTTTTACCGTGGGATTGCTCTCAACCCTGGATGCTTTCCTGGACACGCCCCTTGAGGATTTGCTCTCCAGCCTTTCCCTTAGCGAAGCGATCAACAGGGCTATGCTCAATCATTCCGGCCCGGAAGGTATGGTGTTACAGCTTGTGCAATCCCATGAGCAAGGCGAATGGGACAAAATTAATTGGGAAGCATTGGACAAGACAGGGTTAATACCTGAGCGGCTTGCCCAAATTTATGTCGAATCCTTGCAATGGGTTGCTGAAACTGTGAATACCCTGGGTTTGAATGCTACTAATTAGCGGACGATTTTTTAAGCAGCAAAGTGATTTATAGGTAGGCTTGTAGATAGGTTAGTGCCTGCTGCGCATTGAACGGCCAGCCCAACTCGTCATCATGGTCTGCAAATTTCAATACCGGAATTCTTATCCCGTAACGCTCAATCAATTCATCTGAATCAGCGACATCAATCTCTTCCAAACGCAAAGGCAAACAGGTAACCAAGGGAGCCAGAATTTCCCAAGCTATGTCGCACAAATGACAACCGGGGGTTGAGTAAAGGTAAACTGTTTTCATAATAGAGGCATTAATCTGCAAAACACCAGTTTACCAAGTTGGAGCCTCAATCACTTAGCGTAAATCCAACGCGAAGAGTCGATCCATAAATTCGCGCAGGCGTTGCCCCTGGTGTTCCCCAAGTTCACCTGCCCCGGTGATTTTTTCAGCCATATTTCCAATCAGTTGTTGTGGTACTTTAAATGTGGAAGCACGGTCCAGGCTATTGAGCAATTCGCGAATAAAATTTCCCAGCGGCAATAATTGGTTGTTAAGCAGATTTTGCTCGCTGCTCTCAGGGAAACGGAGTTCAACACGTTGATAAGCGCGAGTAATTTGCTGGATCTCTACTTGCGCCAAATTTAATGCAAAACTACTGATTTGCTTTTCGTCATAGCCTAGGCTCATCGCCTGTTCAAAAGCCCGATCGAGATTTCCGGCAAAAAACTGCCCTGCCAAATCATTCACCCTGCCGAGCAGATCATTGATCGCTGCCAACTCTTCCGCATTGAGTTCACCTTCAACGGCTAATGAAAATGATTCAGCGGAACTATGGCTGCCGGTTATCGTAGCGGAAGAATTAGCATCGCGTGTTACTCGACCCGCTTCCACCGCTAACCCTTCGCTTGATGTCGCCTTAATCGTAACTTTATCACCGTCTTTCGTGATTAATTCAAAGCTGAAAGCACGGGCACGGCCATATTCATAGTTGCCATAACCAAGTTGAGTGGATACTGCCGCAGGTAAGAAATCGGGCACTTCCAACCTGGGCGCCACCGGTTTGCTGGTTGCGATGGTTTTCAACTCCCCGTTGTTGGTGGAGACAGGGCGGGTATCAGGGGAGTCGATAAATTTTGCCCGTAAATTTTCTATACCTGCCAGTACCAGATCATAGGTTTTACCGATATCCGTTTTTATTTCAGGCGATAGCAGGCTGAGCGCTTCCAATTTTTCGCTGGCTTCCGCAAAACCTTTTTTAAAGCCCGACAACCCTGCCTCCAGCCTCGTTTGCAGTTCTTCGCTGGTTGCGCCCTCGGCAATATCCAATTGCAGGCGTCGCTCAATAAATCCAAGGATATTACCGGCAACTTTTTCAGCAGTCAGTGGCTCGACGTTTTCATATTCGGCCTTGGCGGTTTGCGCCCGTGAACTGATTTTTTCATAGGCAGCGACCAAGGTCTTGTTAACAATTTGCAGCGCGGCTTGATGTTTATCCCGCAGAGGCGCCTCACCTGATTGCCCTACAGCGGCATTTTTTTCACCATGGGTGGCCGTTTGAGGATTACCAGCCTTAGTCAACGGATTACTAACAGAGGGGGTTGTAAAAGGATTGAGTGAGGTTAAGTTCATAAAGTCACCTGTGGGGGAACCGAGCTATCACCTCACAGGTTATCGGCCATATCTTTCAAAACTTAAGGCTTATTTGCGCGTTAAAAACATGGCTGTTATAACCACAACACCTAATATGCCAAGGAATATTAACCCAAACTTGCCCTTGGAATTTGGTTGAGGTACAGCCTTGGATTGCTTGTCCTCTACCGCCCGGTTGATTGACGAGGAGCGCATAGTCGCAGGGCCCTTTGAAACCGTAGCGGGCCGCTTGGCCTCGGCAATTTCAGCTTTGACCGTGCCGGCTTTGCGTATGGCAGTTTTAGCCAGATCGTCGGCCGGCCCCATAACTCCAAAGCTCAGCGCATCGAAGCGCAACTCATCGCCACGTTTTACCCTGGCCTCCGCAACACGCTTGCCATTCAGGTAAGTCCCATTGGCTGAATCGAGATCCTTAACAAATAACATGCCGTCAATAACCTGCAACTGGGCGTGGCGACGTGACAAATGCGCAGCCGCAAGGCTGATATCGCATTCGCTGGCACGACCGATGACATTAATTTCTTTCAAGGGGAAAACGCGGTTTGCCAGTGCAGAATGGTTGGCTTTGAGTGACCAACCAGTCGCTTTCGGGGCGCGCAGTTGAGTGACGGTTGCCGACTCTTCCGCCGCAACCCTCGCCTCTTTTTTCGGATCTATAACAACCAGTTCTACACTGCCAAGGGTGATCTGGTCGTCCGGTTTTAACTCGCAGGCCCCATTTACCGGTTGGCCATTAACTGTTACCGGCTGGGTGGGTACCAGGTTGCGTAAAGTGAGGTGCTCGTTGTCCACCAATACTTCCAAATGCACATCGCTCGCCAGTGGGTCATCTATAACCAATGCGTTGGTCGCCGATCGGCCGATGGTAATTTTAGGTTCCACTAACCATACCGCATTGTATTTATTATCTTTAAAGCGGATTTTAAGCATAAATTATAACCTTAGCGCCAATGCCGAAAACGGGTTTGAATAATGCAATAGCTGTGCACTGATTTCAACACTCGCATATTGTTTGCAGTTAGTGATGGAATCCAATCAAGGCAAATAGAGTTTCAAAATACCGCCCCCCAAAGGGCCATGGTTGGCAATTGTCATATAACCCTGCCCTTTTTTGGATTTGTGTAATTCCAATACCTTACGCGCGAATAACAAACCAAGGCGGGTGTTTCCCGAACCGAAAGAAACAGGGGGTTGTGGAACTGGCTCCTGGAGCATGGCTTCCGGATAACCCTGCCCATCGTCAGCTACGGCAATACATAAAAAGCCATCTTCTACCATAGCACTTACCAACAACCGGCTGCGACAATAGCGCGCGCAATTTACGATGAGGTTATTCAGCACACCGCCTATCAATTCATTATCAAAATACCAGGCGAGGTTAATATCACAATCAATGTGTATTTCAATATTGCGCGAGCGTAACAAGGTATCGTTGCGCGCGATCTGTTCTTCAATAACATCGCTTACGTGATGTTCATCAATAACAATCACCAGCGTCCTCTCATCCATACGGTACAAGGATAAGAGTTGCACCAGTTCGCCATTGATTCGTGCCGCCTCATACTCGAGTGTAGAAAAGAATTTTGCTTGTTCGGCATCCTTGGGTGGGTATTTTTCCACCATGGCTGCAAGTGTATTCAGCAACATGCCCAACGAGTTTTTCATGTCATGCACACTGGAGGCCAGTACGAAGGAAAAATCTATCGGTACATGGCCGTAATCCGCTGGCGATGTTTTTTGTTCGGAAGATGGCTCCACAGTTGACCTCACTTGTTTTTTTCGTGGGTTCGGACAAGCGCATTATAGGTGTCGCTCAATTGACAATAGCGCTGGTATTGCGGGTGCTGCTGGGAAATAATCCCGCTGGTTTTGGTAAGGGTTTGCTGGATTTTTTCGCTATTGGACGGATCGCATCGAGTTTTCAGTTTATCAATCATTGCTTGCACATAATTCAAACGCAAACCGATATGGTTAGGCAACTTCTGCAAGGCAGTTTTAAATGCATCCGCGGCAGCAGAAAAATCCCTGGCGTTGTAAAGCGAAATGCCTTTTTTGTTAATCTCCGCCACCATCAGTTTATTTTTTTCGCTTCGCGGTTCATCCAGCAACACGTCAAGTTTCTGTAATTTATCTTCACTACCGGCGTAGCGCTGCAAAAGCTCATTCAAATGTTCCTGGGCCTCATTGGTTTTACCCAGCATGCGCAACGCTCGCACCATCTCTATTTGCACATCAAGCGCTGCTTCTTCCTTTGTATTGCCTAACGCCGACTGCGCCGCGGCCAGTGCTTCCTGGGCCCGGCGCTGGTCGCCGCTACACACTTGCAATTGGCTTTCCAGTAACAGGGATTCAACCTTGCGAAAATTGGACTTGCCAAAATTTTCTTCAAGGTTATTGACACAGGCAATCGCATCCCGCACAAGGGGTTTGGCCAGTTCCTTGTCGATGGAAAATAAATCGATCGTGGCTTGGGCAAACTGCGCATGAATGGATTCCTTATCAAAACAGGAATGCTCTCCCAATTTCACGGCGCGCTTTAACGCATTGGTGGCGGTGACCAAATCATTATTTTGCTGGGCGACCTCGCCCAGGCTTTGTTGTCGCAAGATAGATAGCGGGGAAATATCCGTCGCTTTCTGCAAAATATTTTGCAGGTTTTCGGCATTGTTCTGTAATTTGAAAACCTCGGCTTGTAAATCATAAGCTTTCATACACATAGGATTTGATTGGAGGATGTTTTCCACCCATTGTTGGGCACCCAATAAATCGTTTTGAGCAAGTTTGGTTTTAACCATTCCGATTTGTGCCCATTCCAGCTCGCGTACATCCAGTACGCTACGGTAGATAGCGTCAGCGGCGGCTATTTCATTATTATCAAGGTAAAGTTGCGCTAATATTTTTTGGCAGCTGTTGGTATATCGGCTGCCTTTGGCGATCAATTCCCTGCATGCGTCAATAGCACCGGTGCGATCCCCGGCTTTTTGCGCAACGATAACGGCCTTGAGTTCCAGGCGCTGTTCCAGCATTCTACTCAAGCGTTGATCTAATGCCTTGGGTGTGATCGGCTTGGCCAGGTAAGCATCCGGCTCATAATCGTAAGCCGCCATTATCATATTCTTACTGTTTTCCGCAGACACCAATATAAATAAGCTGTCCGAACATGGGTTTTGGGTGGAGCGCAATTCCTCCAAAACCTGCTGGCCGCTTTTGCCTTTACCAAGATTGTTATCGCATAAAATCAGGTCGTAATTACGGGCCTTGCAGAAACGCAAAGCCTCTTCGCCGGTCGCGACAGAGTCAACATTTCCTATTCCAAGATCCATCAGCATTTTGTAAAGCGTGCCGCGAAAATTTTCAAAATCATCGACAATCAGCGCATGCATCTTGTAATAGCCAAGATCAGCCATTCTTTCACCTCCTTAGGGGAAATCAGACTAAGGATAGCCCAGAATTGCCGGGTCGCTAGAAAATAGGAATAGATGTAGAAGGAAAATACCTAGGGCTTGTGTCGCCGGGAACAGAAGAGTTGATTACCGCCTCGCATTTTTGCGCTGTGTTTTGCCTCGGCAAGCAGCTGTGATATTTGGTGATGCGTTTTACATACGGCTATATCCGGACTGACGCACCCAATTGCCAAGGTAAGCGGGCCGAATTTCTGCCGCTGCCCCTGGCGATCATGGCTCCAGTAATCCAATTGCTGGTTCGGTAGCAAGCTTGAACTTGCTGCGGTAAATTCCCGCAAGATAGTTTCGCAACGCGCCCGCCAATCACCACTGCGGAACGCCAAAATAAAATCGTCACCACCAACGTGGCCGACAAAATCCAGTTGCGGGTCCACCGCAGCGCAAAGGATTCGGCTCAATATCAAAATTACCTCGTCACCCGCGCCATAACCAAACGCATCGTTAAAAGGTTTGAAATGGTTGATGTCGCAATAAGCCATGACAAAATCTTGCTGTTGTAATAACAAATGGTCAACCCATTCATAAAGCGGAACGTTACCAGGCAGTTGGGTTAAAGGATTGCTGTGGCGTGCAATGCGCAACTTTTCTTCGGTTATGGAGCGTAATAAATCACGCACCTTACCGACTCCCAGGTACCGGCCCTGATCACTCACGATAAAATCCACACTTAAATTTTGCTGCGGATCTTCGCTGATCAACTGGCCAACTGATTTCAAATCGGTGTTCACATCGACAATAATGGATAGTGGGCTTATAAATTCCCTCACTGTTTTCTGTGCGTATAATTCATGTGCAAAACGGCGAGAAAAAACACTGAGTATCTCCGCCCTGCTGACCATCCCTAAAGGAATTACACCATCAACCACAGGCACACAGGAAAGGCGAACATCGGCGCGAAACATTTTCACCAGGCTTTCAGCGGGCTCTTGCGGCCCGACATGGACAGAGTCCACTACTATTTCACCTACATTCCGTGCAAAATGATCCTGGTAACGACGTAAGGATACGCTGGATAAGGTTTTAATGGACGATACCAATTCCAGCTCGGGGACCGCTTGCGGGCGGGCGATGAAATAACCTTGCGCATATTCGACGCCCATCGTTACCAATGTGGTGAACTCTGCTTCGGTTTCAATACCTTCAGCAATTGCCTTATGGCCGATGCGGTGGGCGATATCGAGCATGGCCCGCACAAATTCGCGTTTTACCGGATCCTTATCAATGCCGGAAATAAAATGACGATCGATCTTTACGTAGTCAGGGCGCAGTTCGCTCCAGACGCGCAAGCCGGCGTAACCCGCACCAAGGTCGTCCAAAGCGATGGCAAAGCCCTGGCGCTGGAAATGATCGGAAGCAGCGCGTAATAAATCAAATTCATCCAGCGGCTGGCTTTCCGTTAACTCAAACACCACGCGCTCCGCATTCAGCCCGACCCGTTGCAAAATTTCGCGCGTGACCCCATCGCGATATTGGCTATCGGTAAATGCAATGGGACTCATATTCAAAAAAAGCTTACCCGGTAAATTTAATTTTGCGAATTGCTCACAGGATACCTCGCGACAAGCAAATTCCAGGCTCGCCAGGAGGCGAGATTCGCGCGCGACTTCAAATAATTTATCAGGATATTGTAACGGGCTGTCCCCCGGACCTCGGATAAGCGCTTCATAACCAATGATCCGGGGATTCTCCAAGGCCATAATCGGTTGGAAGACCGGTGTAAGCAGTTTGAATTCAATCAGGCGACGTAATTCCTTTTGCAGGGTGATTGGCGTATACACATTGCTCTGCAAAGACATAATTAATAACTGTTAACAAGAAATAGATGAATTCCTGATGTCACAATCGCCCATCAATTGCTCTTGCATGATCAGGGATGTGGTCCATGGCGCGACTGTGAATATTCCTGCGGATATATGACAGTTTTATGAATTTGATAATTTGTTGTCATTCGATGTGAGAGGTACAATGCGCTCCTGTTGTTATTTCACTCACCGGTGCCACAAAACAGTCCGCAATATGCAAAAACATCAACCTGATACCATTTACGCCAATCCATTGGCGGAAGTAAGCCGCTTTGCATTTGATCAACGGGTCGTAGATGTATTTCCCGATATGATCAAGCGTTCCGTTCCCGGCTACGCCACCATCATTAACATGATTGGCAACCTGGCTGAGCGATATGCACAGGCGGACAGCCGCTGTTATGACCTCGGTTGTTCCCTGGGGGCGGCTACCCTGGCGATGCGCCATCGTATTCAAGCAGCCAATTGCAAAATCATTGGGGTGGATAATTCTGCCGCGATGATTGCGCGCTGCCAACAGGTTATTGCGGCAGACAGTGGTGAAGTTCCGGTGGAATTGATCGAAGCACCGATCCAGGCGGTTAATATCGAAAATGCTTCCATGGCGGTTTTAAATTTCACTTTACAGTTTATTGTGCCGGGTGAACGTTTGGATGTGCTGCGTAAAATTTGTAGCGGATTAAACCCCGGCGGCGTATTGATCCTTTCGGAAAAAGTGGTATTTGATGATGGGCTTCACCAGCAATTGATGACCGAATTACACCATAACTTCAAGCGCGCCAATGGTTACAGCGATCTGGAAATAGCCCAGAAGCGCACCGCCATTGAGGATTACTTAATCCCGGAAACACTGGATGTCCATCGCCAACGTTTGCGTGCTGCCGGTTTCAGCAGTGTGGATGTCTGGTTTCAATGTTTTAATTTTGCATCGCTGATTGCAATTAAATAATTACCGTATTTAAGGTTACCTGTGGCTCACATTCATTACGATCAATTGCTTCGCGCGTTAAAAGATACCCGGTTGACTGGCTGGGCAGAACAATTACCCCGCCAGATTGCAGCGGGGTTGTGCGAACAGCGTTATGGTGATTTACCCGGGTGGAAAAAATCCCTCGAAAAATTACCGGTAGTGCCCCAAAGCTTTATTGACCTTGAAAATGAAGTTCGCATCGGTCAAACAGTGGATTGTGATGAAGCCACACGTGCGCAAATCAAATCCATCCTGCAAGAATTAATTCCCTGGCGCAAAGGCCCTTATTTTATCCACGATATTCACATTGATACCGAATGGCGTTCCGACTGGAAATGGAATCGTGTTCTTCCCCATCTTGCGCCACTAAAAGACCGGTTAATTCTCGATGTGGGATGCGGCAACGGTTATCACTGTTGGCGCATGTTGGGCGCGGGAGCAAAACGTGTCATCGGTATAGATCCATCACCCCGCTTTATTGTGCAATTTCACATGGTGAAACACTTTGCAGGCGACCATTACCCGATTGACGTATTGCCACTGGGCATTGAAGATTTGCCGGAAAAATTACAGGCGTTTGATACAGTGTTTTCCATGGGTGTGTTTTATCACCGTCGTTCCCCCATGGATCATTTGCTGGAATTAAAAAATACCCTGCGCCCCGGCGGGCAATTAGTATTGGAAACCCTGGTGATCGACGGCGAACCAGGGGATGTCCTGGTTCCGGAAGGACGTTACGGCATGATGAATAATGTCTGGTTCTTGCCGAGTTGCGACACCATGGTTTCCTGGTTGCGGAAGATGGGCTTTAACAACCCGCGTGTTGTTGATGTTTGCCCTACGACCACCAGCGAACAACGCGCTACCGAATGGATGCGATTCCATTCACTGCCGGAATTTTTACATCCCGATAATCCCGCCCTCACGGTAGAAGGGCATCCCGCGCCGATTCGCGCCGTATTTGTTGCAGAAGCTTAAGTTGTTCGCGTAAAAAAACAAAGGGCATCCAATGATGCCCTTTGTTTTTAAATATTTTCCTTGGATCAATCGTCCAGCATTTGCAAGGGCGTATCCAACCCGAATTCCACATGGATCTGTGTACACCAGCGATTTAAACGCCCTGCGGTTAAATTTTCCTGCTGGTCTTCATCAATGGCCAGGCCGACAAACATCCCTGCCCCGGGGATTTCTGCTTTCGATGCTTCAAACTCATAGCCTTCCGTGGGCCAATGGCCTACGATTTCCGGGCCAGACTGGATAATGACATCGTGCAGCATTCCCATGGCATCCAAAAAATAATCGCCATAACCAAACTGGTCACCCAAGCCAAAAAGCGCAACTTGCTTGCCAGAAAAATCCACCGCAGCAATATCGTCCCAAAACTCTTCCCAATCGGACTGGATTTGGCCGAAGTCCCACGTCGGTATACCCAGGATTATCTTGTCGTAGTTGGCAAAATCCAGTTGGGTTACATCGGCGATATCACGCACGTCAACCACATCTTCCCCAAAACGTTTTTGAATACGGTATGCAACGCGTTCAGTGTTGCCTTCGTCACTGCCAAAAAACAGACCAATCTGGGCCACATTAACCTCGGGATCAGGATGAGTAAAAGTCCGGAATATACGGAATGGTTAAATCGGCGCGGATTTTCCCAAGAACAGGCCGCTGGGGCAAGCGAAACCCCTAAAAATAACTAACCCCGGCTAACCGGGGTCTCTATTCAACGGTTTGGATCAACGGGCGCTTGAACTGTGCGAGCGATCCGCGCGTGATTTTCTGTGCTCTTCGCGCTTGGTTTTAAGCTCCGCAAGCTTCTGTTTTTGCTCGTCGGTTAAAACGGCTACAAACGCTCTATGTGCCTTGGCACCAGCCAGTGCCTGTTCCGCGTGTAATTTACCCAGTGTCTCTGCCAGGGCCGCCAATTCGGCATCATTTGCCCCACTTTCCACCGCGCTTGCCAGTGATTCACGCGTATCAGCGATTTTTGTATGGAGGGCATCCCGCGCCACTTTATTGGCGTCGCGTTGGGTTTTGAGGGTTTCTTTTTGCGCGTCAGTTAAATTCAGCAATTTTTCCAGGCGCTTATTGCCATGTCCGTGCCCCCTTTCGCTGTGATGTTTCCAATCGCCCCAATCCCTACCTGTATCGCCACCAGCAAAACCGGGAGCCGCCAATGCAATTGCGCCTAATAACAGCGCGCTGGTTGCCAATACTTTGAAAATTTTCATAGTTAGTCCTCGGGTGACATTAGATTCAGGCTTGATTGCCTGCGAAACTTTCAGCTTTGTATTTCAAAGCCTATGAATTCATTATGGGCACTATAATGTTAAGATTGGTTAACGAAATCCAAAGAATCATGACTCTCATCGGGTGCTGGTGCACACTCAGCGCCTCAATCCACAGGGTAGAAAAGTTACTATGCTCAAGGTTCTCCTCATCGATGACGATAAAGAACTCAGCCAATTGCTGAGTGAATATCTCCAGACTGAAGGCTTTGCGATTGATACCGCATATGATGGCCAATCAGCTCTCGAACTTGCGCTTAAAAATAATTATTCAGCCATTGTCCTGGACGTTATGTTGCCCGTACGCAATGGCTTTGATGTTTTGAAGAATTTGCGTCAACACAATCAGACCCCGGTAATAATGCTTACCGCGAAAGGTGATACCGTTGATCGGGTAATCGGGCTTGAAATAGGTGCCGATGATTACCTTTCCAAGCCTTGTGATCCGCGTGAACTGGTGGCGCGCATACGCGCGATTTTGCGCCGTGCAAACCAGAAGGAACCCAGCCCGGCCAATATTGAACGGCTCATTTCAGGCAAGTTATCCCTGCATTTAGGTACGCGCACTACCACTTGGGACGGCCATGAAGTACCACTCACCGGTACCGAGTTCAGCGTATTGGAAATCCTGGTGCGCCGTGCCGGCCAAGTAATCAGCAAAGACGACATGACCGAGCAGGCATTAAACCGCAAACTGACACCCTATGATCGCAGTATTGATGTCCATGTCAGCAACATTCGTAAAAAAATTACCGCGGCGGGTTCATCAAAGGATTTGATCATTAATGTACGCGGTGCAGGCTATATGCTCACCATGAATGATGATGACTCTGTAAATTAATGACTCGTCTTTATTTAAAGATTTTCTTTACCTTCTGGTTGATCACTGCCGCGATTATTGTGGGCACCAATATTGTTGTGCATTGGTTTGATATGACGCCTGAAGGCGGCTTGCAGCACGGCGGTGAAACCAGCGACGATGACCCCGCAAAACGTTTGCTGTTCCAAATGGTGGGTAATGCGGTAAACCGCAACACCCGCCAGTTGGTACAGGATTTACGCGCAATGCCCAATTGGTCTACCCGGTTTGTCTATGTCATCGATAAGGAAAACCGCGACCTGCTTGACCGTCCTCTACCTCCCGGTGTGATGTACCTGGCCCCTCGCCTGACCGCAAAGCATCCATTTGATAAGGTACAGGATCGCAATCGCAAATTATTCGGTCGTTACATCACCCTGAACGATGGCAACAGCGTGAAATTAATTACGATTTCCGCGGGACGAGATGAGGGACAGGATCGCGATATTATTTGGGAATTATTTATTGATAATATTTGGCCGCTATTACTCGTTTCAATTTTAGTCAGCGGTTCCGCCTGTTTTTTCCTCGCTCGCCATTTCACACGCAGCATTAATACATTGCAAAAAGCGACACAACAAATCGCACGCGGTGATTTGAGTGTGCGCATCAGCGACAAATTTTATGGCCGCAAAGATGAAATCGCAGCGCTGGGCCGCGATTTCGACCATATGACCGAGCGCCTGCAAAAAGCCATGCAGGAGCAAAAGCGATTAATCAAAGATGTATCGCACGAGTTACGTACCCCCCTGGCGCGCTTGCAAATTGCGCTCGCGCTCGCGCGCCAACGCAGTAATGGTGTAGTTGATCACGAATTGGATCGCATAAAACAAGCAGCCGACTACCTCAACGATATCATTACCGATATTTTGACCCTGCCTATACAAGGCCAGGACAGTTGGGTATTGGATGACGTACTCGACCTGGTCAGTTTGCTACAAACACTGATGGATGATTACCAGAGCGATGCCTACGAAAAAAATATCAATGTTCATTTTAAATGTGCACTGGAAGAAGCCTTGGTATCGACCCATGGCAATATGCTAGTCGGTGTATTTGAAAATACATTGCGCAATGCCTTGCTTTACACGCCAGCTAACGCCGGGATTTATATCCAATTGTACGAAACAGGCGATGGCGAATATTATCGTGTGGACATTATGGATGAGGGGCCTGGCGTTCCCGAGGATGCACTCGATAATATTTTCCAACCTTTCTACCGTACGGATGAAGCCAGGGCACGGGAAAGCGGTGGTTATGGCTTGGGCCTGGCGATTGCACAACGTAGCGTCTCCTTGCATCGGGGGAGAATCTGGGCCGAAAATCGTACCGAAGGTGGTTTACGCCTTTGTATATTGATACCGCAAATCAAAAATTAACGCTTCCCCCCTTCCCCCTGTTGCATCATTTTAAATTGCCACCCATTGGCGGTTTTTTGACGGCGGCAGTTTATTTCCGCCGTCTTGCTTTCGCCGCAAAATCATATTGACGGGAATTCGCCAGGTTAAAACCGTAATCAATTGATTTTATAAGCCTTTTTTATACGAGTTCGTGGCATGATTTTCGCAACATAGCTGCTGAATGACGCCTAATGCCACAAAAATGGCAAAAGGTGGGTATAACTCAAACAACAGGTAACCACCTATGCGGGATATGACTATGGTGATTGGTGCCGATTTGGCAAGCACCACCACCAATCTCCCTTTAATGCCCCTGACTCCCGAACAGGAGCTCGCCACCAGGGTTCGCTTGTCTCAGGCCCTTCAAATGAGTTTGAATCCAGAAGAAGTGATCAGTCTGTTTTATAAACATATCCAGGGTGTCGTCAGTATCTCCGGTGCGCTATTTAAATACGGTGATCAAAACCCGGATATCAAAGTGGGCCGGGAATGCCTGCACCATTGTGATTATCGGTTAACTACCGATGAAGGTTATTTGGGTGAAATTATTTTCAGCCGCAGTAAACGCTTTGCGGAAAGCGAATTAACGACGCTTGAGCTTTTGCTCGGGTCTTTGGTTTATCCGCTGCGCAATGCCATTCGTTACCAAACCGCAATGCGGCTGGCGTTACTTGACCCTCTTACGATGATGGGTAATCGCGCCGCACTGGATTCCGCACTGCGACGCGAGTTGCAACTGGCGGAACGCTATAGCCAGGATTTGTCGCTATTAATGGTTGATGTCGATTACTTTAAACGGATTAACGACGAGCATGGGCACCATCGCGGCGACCTGATGCTCTGTGCCATTGCCAAAGGTATTGAATCTGTTTGCCGGGGGTCGGACACGATTTTCCGTTACGGGGGTGAGGAATTTGTGGTGGTGCTTGGTAAAACCAATTCAGACGGCGCAAAAATTATTGCTGAGCGTATTCGCCAGCAGATTGAAAAAACGGCTATTACCCACAATGGCAAAACCATTAGCACCACGGTAAGCATAGGTATTGCAACACGCGATCCAGGTAAAAAGGAACAAATCAGCGATTTGTTTGATCGTGCCGACGCAGCTTTGTATCAAGCAAAAACAAATGGCAAGAATTGCATAGTAAGCAATGTGGGTCCGTCAATAACCGAATAAATGTTGCGGCAGAAAAAAACGCGCACCCAGGTGCGCGTTTTTTTATTCAACAATCGGGGGACGTTTTCGCGCTGGCGCTTTCGATCGGCGCGGCGCGGCTGATGCGGCACGCAGTTTCTTTTCGTGGCGCTGCAATTGCGTTATCTCATCGCGTGATGGTTGCATGATTCGGGTGTAGGTGGAACTGTCAAAACCTGCCGTCATACACAGATCCTGAATTTCGCGCTCGGTCAAATCAATCCATTGCCCCACACGTACATGGGACGGGATAAAAATATTTGCATAACGAACACGCTTCAACCGACTGACTTTCACACCTTGTGATTCCCATAAGCGACGCACCTCACGATTACGCCCCTCCATTACCACACAATAGAACCAGCGATTCTGCCCCTCACCGGCACCGTCTACGATGTCGGTAAAGCGCGCAACACCATCGTCAAGCAATACACCATCAAGTAATTGCTCTTTCATTTCATCGGTAACCTCGCCCTGGATACGCACAAGGTATTCACGATCAATAACTGACGAGGGGTGCATGAGCTTATTGGCAAGCTCACCATCATTGGTAAACAACAATAAACCGCTGGTATTGAAATCCAATCGCCCTACCGAAATCCAGCGTTCGCCTTTCAATGAGGGTAAACGGTCGTAAACGGTCGGACGACCTTCCGGGTCGGAGCGGGAGCAGATTTCGCCTTCGGGCTTGTTATACAGAATGACGCGGCGACGCGTTAACTCGGTACGTAACACAACACGCTGGCCGTTGACGAATATTTTATCGCTGGATGTCACCCTGTCGCCCAGCTTGGCAATGTGATCATTCACCTTAACCTGGCCAGCTTCGATCAATCGTTCCATTTCGCGACGGGAGCCAATACCGGCGCGTGCCAACACCTTTTGCAATTTTTCGTCGAGGGTTGTTGTTGCTTTTTTCTCGCTATTGGCGCCCGGCTTTTTACTCCCGACCTTGTGCTCAACCGAAGCCGTCGCAGCAGCTTTTCCTGGACTGTCAGCTTTACTTTTTTTAAGCCCGGTTTGTTCCGCGCCGGATTTTTCATGATTGCGCTTGCCGCCCGCGCCTTTTGCGGCAACTACTGGCTTCACAGCCCTGGTAGATTTTTCAGGTTTATCCTGGTCTATTTTCTTCACCATACATTAATAATGGGCAGTCTATTGACTGCCAGTTTCCTCTTGGTTTTCAGGGGCTGGACCTCGCCCAACCCCTGCGTTTGCTGGCTCATTCTCTACATCGACAAAAGCTTCTTCACCGTCGACAAAGCCTTCTTCATAAAGTACTGCCTCGTTAACCTGCTCATTGTGCGGTTCTACAGGCGGAGCTTCATCAGGGATTGGCGGATCTGTGTCCTTTTCGCCTAATCCTGATTCGCCTAAATCCAGTACCGGGTTCAACTCATCCAGATCGCGAATCTCGCTCAACGATGGCAACTCCTCCAGGCTTTTCAAATTGAAGTAATCGAGGAACTGGCGTGTAGTGGCATAAAGCGATGGGCGCCCCGGTACGTCGCGATGGCCGACCACCTTAACCCATTCACGCTCAAGCAACGTCTTCATAATGTGGGAGCTAACAGCCACACCGCGAATCTCTTCAATATCACCGCGTGTAATAGGTTGGCGATAGGCAATCAACGCCAGGGTTTCTAACAATGCGCGCGAATATTTTTGCGGCTTTTCTTCCCAGAGGCGGTTTACCCAGGGGGCGAGGTCATCACGCACCTGGAAACGCCAACCGGAAGCGACCTCTTTCAGCTCAAACCCGCGCTCGGCACAGGCTATTTGTATATCGGCCAAGGCAGCAGCTATTTCATCTTTGCCAGGGGCAACCTGTTCATCGAACAATTCCAGCAATTTGGTAATTGTCATAGGCTGGCCGGCGGCGAGGATAGCGCCCTCAATGATTCGGCGCAGCAAGGCGGCATCAACCGGCATTTGCGTGACGGGAACGGTAGCGGGTTCTTCCTCTATAACAGCTTCTTCAAACAATTGACTGCTGCTTTCATCATCGAGGGACTCGAGTTCGTCATCAATATGAGTTTCGTTTGTCATTGTGTTCTGGCTTTTACATGAATAGGAGCAAATGCTTCACTTTGGACAATTTCCACCAGTGACTCTTTAATCAGTTCCATAACGGCCAGGAAAGTCACCACTACCCCGAGGCGCCCTTCCTCTACCTTGAACAGGCTAACAAAGGGTACGAAATGTTGATGTGCCAATATATCCAGGACCTGGGCCATCCGCTCGCGCGTTGACAGCTTTTCCTTGGATACATGATGGCTTTCAAACATATCGGCACGGCGCAATACCTCGGACAATGCCAGCAGTAGCTCCTGCAATTCAACATCCGGGTCCAACCGGGTCAAATTGCGGTCCGGGCCGGCTGCAGTTACCGGGAACAGGTTACGCCCTACGCGTGGCACCTTGTCCAAATCCTCCGCCGCCTGTTTAAAGCGTTCATATTCTTGCAAGCGACGAATGAGCGAAGCACGTGGATCCTCCTCTTCGTCCTGCTCTTCAGAAGAACGAGGCAATAGCATCCTCGATTTGATCTCGGCCAGCATAGCAGCCATTACCAAATATTCGGCGGCCAATTCAAATTGATGGGCTTCCATCAGTTCAACATAAGCCATGTATTGGGAGGTTATTTCAGACACATTGATGTCCAAAATATCGATATTTTGCCGGCGAATCAGATAAAGCAGTAAATCTAACGGTCCCTCAAATGCCTCAAGGAAAACTTCCAGCGCATCGGGCGGAATGTAAAGGTCCTGGGGTAATTGGGTATAGGCTTTTCCATGCACTACGGCAAAGGGCATTTCCCCTTGCTGCGGACGCATGGGTGGGGATGTTTCCGGTGCGCCTTCGGCAGGCTCGTCCAAGGGTGGATAGCCTGCATGGTTAATATCAGGTTCCAGGGAAATTTCAGTTTCTTGGGGATCACTCACACCAGATTACTCACGCACTCAGAAGGAAGCCACATAAGGGCGGCATTATAGCCATTTAAACACTCATCGGACAGCAACAGGTTTTTAACGGACATTTCCTAATATTATCAATCAACTAGCATCAAAAGGTGAGAAATCACCTTTACCTTGCCGGATGAGCTCCGGGGCATCGGTAGTGAGATCAATAACGGTGGTGGGTTCAAGGCCACAATATCCCCCATCAATAACCAGATCGACAAAATGCTCGAGGTTGTCGCGAATATCATAAGGGTCCGTCAGCGGATATTCGTCTCCAGGCAATAACAGGCTGCTGGTCATTAAGGGCTCGCCCAATTCTTCCAGTAACGCCAGCGCAATGGCGTTATCGGGTACGCGCAGTCCAATCGTCTTACGCTTGGGGTGCAGTAGCCTGCGCGGCACTTCTGCGGTAGCTTCCAAAATAAATGTATAAGCACCGGGCGTATGGTTTTTCAATAAACGGAAAACCTGGTTATCAACCCGCGCGTAGGTCGCCAATTCCGATAAGTCGCGACACATCAGGGTGAAGTTATGGTTTTTATCCAGCTTACGCAGGCTACGAACGCGCTCCAACGCATCCTTATCGCCTATATGACAACCCAAAGCGTACGCGGAATCGGTTGGATACACGACTATCCCGCCTTTACGGATGATATCCACGGCCTGGGAAACCAATCGTTGTTGGGGATTCTCCGGGTGGATTTGAAAAAATTGCGCCATATCTTTTTACTCTTTCGCGATAGGGGATGAATTCGCCAACTGGTTCTATTAAAACCCTAGCAGGCTCCATACCGGTTTTGAATTTTCCGGTAATGCGCCAAAACTCCCCAATTCCTGCCAGGGCTGATCCGGAATATGGAAGTCAGAACCACAAGAAGCATACAGGGAACGGGAATTAACGATCTTTGCCAAATCCTGGGTTAACGCCAGCGGTTGCTGGCCACTGATGACTTCAACAGCGTCACCGCCCGACGCCGCAAAGGCATCTATCAACGCGCACATTTTCATACGTGTCAGTTCGTATTTGGCGGGGTGTGCCAGGACTGCGACGCCGCCGGCATTGTGAATCCAGTTGATTACCTGTTCCATAAGTGGCCATTGGTATTTCACGTCAGCCGGTTTGCCCGTACCCAGGTATTTCTTGAAGGCCGCGTTGATATTTGCCACAGCTCCGATATTGACTAAATATTGGGCAAAATGGGGGCGCCCCAAAGTGCCTCCCCCCGCTATCCTCCTGGCACCTTGCAGGGCCTCGGGGAACCCCGCACGAGCCAGGCGCTCGCCGATTGCCTCTGAGCGAGCGTAACGAGCCTGCTCCTGGAAAGCGATTGCCGCATTTAATTCTTGCGACGCGGGGTTAATTCCCAATCCGACAATATGCACACCGCCCTTTCCCCATTGGCTGGAAAATTCGATTCCGGGAATTAATGTAAGCCCATGTATTACAGAGGCTTTATGTGCAATCTCCAGGCCGGCTATGGTATCGTGATCCGTGATCGCCAGTACGGAAACATTGCGCGCCTTGGCACGTGCAACCAGGTCTTCGGGACATAAGACGCCATCGGAAAAATTACTGTGGCAATGCAGATCAAAAATCACTCTAACTCCACGATATAGCACAACCGCCAGGATTGGTCATGATCGATAAAAACACTGAAGCCGATAAAAATAGTACTGGCATCTTAGCCGATAAGCCCCAAGAGCAGACGATTAATTCACAACCAGCACCCAAAAAAGAAAGTTTTCTGGCCAATTTGCTCATGAATATTGTGATTCCCACACTTATTCTGACCAAATTAAGCAGCGATGAATATTTAGGGGCCACCTGGGGTTTAATTATCGCCCTTGCCTTTCCTATCAGCTATGGCGTGCGTGATTTCGCAATTAATAAAAAGCTAAATGTATTCTCTGCGTTAGGGGTCGTGAGTGTTTTGCTGACGGGCGGCCTGAGTTTATTGAAGCTGCCACCGGAATATTTTGCAATCAAAGAGGCGGCTATTCCCGGTATTCTGGGCATCATCACCCTGGTATCCATTAAGACTCGCTACCCACTGGTAAAAGTATTTATATATAACGATAAAGTGCTCAAAATTCACAAAGTGAATGCCGCGCTTGCCCATTACAATACCCAAAGGCAATTTGAGCGCACATTGATAAACGCTTCATTGCTAATTGCGGGCTCCTTTTTTCTTTCGTCGGTTCTTAATTACGTGCTTGCCAAATTAATTTTAGTGAGTGCTCCTGGCACAACCGCATTCAACGCCGAATTAGGTAAAATGACTGCCCTGAGTTATCCCGTGATTGCCTTACCTATGATGATCATTATGGTGGGCACTTTATTTTATGTGTTTCGCAGTATCCGCCAATTAACACATTTAACGCTTGAAGAAGTCATTAATGATGGAAGCCGCGATTAACCGCGAGCGAAATCGCATTTGGATAAGCTGCAAATCAAGTCAATTGAGAGAAGAATGACATGCTTTACGCCATTATCAGTGAAGACAAACCAAACAGCCTCGAAAAGCGCAAACTGACTCGGCCCGCGCATTTAGCCAGACTGCAACAACTCAATGATGAAGGACGCTTATTGGTAGCGGGACCTCATCCCGCGATAGATAATGAAAACCCTGGCGACGCAGGATTTACCGGGAGTTTGGTCATTGCGGAATTTGCCTCGCTCGCCGATGCCCAACATTGGGCGGATGAGGATCCCTATTGTGCAGCCGGCATTTATGCCAGGGTAGTCGTAAAACCCTTCAAAAAAGTATTGCCATAACATTTTTCCTTTAAATCTGCTTAAGGATCGGAACACAGTGAAAAAGATTCCTCTGCCCATCGCAAAACTTTCTTTTCTCTTTTTGTCACTCACCAGCGTTTCTGTTTATGCGGTAGATAGATATGTATCCGACGTTATTTATATTCCCGTGCGCAGTGAGAAAAATCCCCAGGCCAGTGTTTTGCAACAAGGCGTTGCGAGCGGTACCAAACTAAATTTTATTCGTGAGGAAACTGGCTCGGACAATAATTTATGGTCGCTAGTCGTAACGCCGGATGGCACCGAGGGATGGGTACGCAGCCAAAATATTACTGATAAGCCGACAGCGGCTATGCAATTAGCCACACTATCCAGTTCTTCGCGTGACCTGGTGGCATTGCAAACAGAAAATACACAACTCAAAGAGCAGCTTGCCCAGCTCCAACAAGAACATCAACAATTGTTAACAGATACCGAGGACATGCGCCAAGCCGCTACCACCGCACTTAATTTGGAAGAGGAACACCAACGCCTGCTGAAAGAAAATCAATTACTGCAAACCCATGCGGATGTTATCAAAGCCGAAAATGAAAAATTAAAAAATACGGATCGTTTTAATCATTGGGTGTATGGCGGAGGATTGGTCCTGGGTGGTGTCATACTTTCATTTGTTCTCCAGGGCTTCGGTCGCCGCAAGCGCAGGTCTGAGTGGCGTTAATTGAAATGTTTTAATTGTTTTTAAAATAATGGTGAGAACATTCATGGCAAGGTACTTGTATTCGTTTTTATTATTTTTTTGCATCCATGGCAGCATGGAACTACAGGCAGCCGATAAACCGCTCGTGGCAATGAAAACCGATTTAGGAACATTTGTAATTGAGCTTTATCCCAAGGAAGCGCCGGTCACCGTAAAGAATTTTTTGGATTACGTTGATAATAAATTCTACGACGGCACTATCTTCCACCGGATAGTTCCCGGATTTGTTGTCCAGGGTGGAGGCATGACATTTGATTTTGCTGAAAAAACAACCGCGAAAGCGATAAAAAATGAATCTGGCAACGGACTGGGAAATGATTACAAAACAATCGCCATGGCAAGGCAATCTGATCCTGACAGTGCAACCTCACAATTTTACATTAACCTAAAAAATAACGACGGGCTTAACGCCACTGAAACCAAGCCTGGCTACACTGTTTTTGGTAAGGTTGTTGCGGGAATGGAGGTCATCGAAAAAATTGCTGAAGAACCACGCGGGATGTACAAAGCCTTTCCGGAAGCTCCAAATTATGCGGTGCGCATCTTGAGCGCTACCCGTACCAACACAGTATTTGTGGACAACACGCCAGCAGCGCAGAAACCCTCCCCATTTAAAGATGTATTGGTGCCAATCGATGAAACCAAACAATAACACTGCGCTCAGTGTTAACCTGAATAAGATTGCGTTAATTCGCAATTCCCGCCCCGGTAATTACCCGAACCTGGTCACCCATGGGGAAACCTGCATTGAAGCCGGAGCTGATGGATTAACTGTACATCCCCGCCCCGACCAACGTCATATTCGCCCGCGGGATGTTTACGAACTTAGCGAGTTGGTAAATAACCATCGCGGGGTTGAATTTAATATCGAGGGAAACCCCTACGCAGATTCAATAGGTAATTTTCCCGGATTTATCAAGCTGGTTAAAGATGTACGCCCGCATCAATGTACGTTGGTTCCTGATTCCAATGATCAACTTACTTCAGACCATGGCTTTGACTTAAAAATCGCGGGCGAAAAGTTGCGCCCTTTGATTAAAGAATTACAGGATCTGGGTGTGCGGGTCAGTTTATTTATGGACCCGGATATAGAACAAATCTCGCGCGCGAAACAAATTGGAGCGGATCGCATTGAGCTTTATACAGGCCCTTATGCTGAACATTTTAAGCAACAGGATGATCGCTTCCATAAATTATTCGAAACCTACCGGACAGCCGCTATCCATGCTCAATCCATAGGTATCGGACTCAACGCCGGACATGATTTGAACCTGGACAACCTCGGTTATTTCCGCCAGGTTCCGGCATTGCTGGAGGTTTCCATTGGGCACGCATTAATAGTCGATGCTATTAATATGGGGTTGGTACCTGCGGTTCAATCCTATAAAAAAATTTGTATAGCCTAGCGCGGGAAATCATCATGAATAGACCGCGTGAAGATAGCGCAGAATATTTAGAAAAAAAGCGTTTTTTTGATTCATTAATGACCGTCTATGGTCGCAAGACTGTACTTGAAGCATTGCAAGACCCATCAACCTGCGTTTATCGATTGCATCTGGCAAAGAGCAATAAAGCTGTGGGAATTATTGACGAAATTCTCGAATTAGCGAAATCGAAAGGTGCGGAAATAGTTTTCCATGAGCGCCAGGCTTTATCGCGTATTTCAAAGAATGCAGCGCAAGACCAGGGCGTAGCTGCCGACTTACAACTGCAAGGTTATCAAGGGTACGATCAATTTATTGCCGCGAATAAAAATAAAAAATACACTTTGTTGGCTCTTGATGGCGTTCAAAATCCACAAAACCTTGGAATGATTATACGATCAGCTTGTGCAGGCAATATTGACGGGATTTTGCTGCCTCAAAAAGGCAATGCTCAAATTGATCCGCTAGTTATTAAAGCGAGCGCCGGTACCGTATTTCGTGCACCGCTTTTACGCTGTAAGGATTTAAAAGGCGCCCTTAAAGACTTCCAGCAACAGGGGACAATCGTTTGCGTGCTTTCATCACATGCAAAGCTTGAACTCAAAAAATTCTCGCCGGCTGCTTCATGTATTTTTGTGCTGGGTAATGAATCAGAGGGCGTCTCAAAAGAGGTTGAAAACCTGAGCGATGAGAAAGTATGTATTCCTATGAATAACGGTGTTGAATCCCTGAATGTTGCCGTTACAGCAGCGCTTATCGCGTTCAAATAACAGTGTAAAAAGAGGAGCCTGATGCTCCTCTCTTCGTCGATCAATTCTGCCTAGAGCTTGTAACCATCTTCTTCGTGCAAACTCAAATCCAGACCGATGGTTTCCTCTTCTTTACTCACACGCAGGCCGGAGGTTAAAACACCGGTCAGCTTGAGCAGCACATAGGTTATTATCGCGGTGTAAACAAATGTAACTACTACTCCCAAAAGCTGTACACCAAGCTGCTGCCCCATTGATTCAATTCCCGAGGCAAAACCCTGGCCACTAAATACCCCCAACTCAGTGGACGCAAAAATACCAGCCATAATTGTGCCTAGCACGCCACCTATACCATGGACGGGAAATACATCCAATGAGTCATCGATTTTCCATACACGCTTCACCAGATGGGTCATGACGAAACAAATAACACCTGCAGACAGGCCAATAATTAAAGCTCCGCCTGGCCCAACATATCCCGATGCGGGAGTGATGGTTCCTAATCCGGCAACCATACCGGTAACTATACCCAACACGCTTGGTTTTCTGAATCGAATCCACTCGATGGTCATCCACGCCAACGCACCAGCGGCCGCAGAGATATGGGTTACTAACATTGCCATGGCCGCATTCCCATTAGCCGCCAATGCGCTGCCCGCATTAAAACCGAACCAACCAACCCAGAGCATTCCGGCCCCGGTCACCGTCATAGTCATATTATGCGGAGGCATAGCGGTTGTAGGAAAACCATTGCGTTTACCGACGACAACGGCGGCTACCAGGGCAGCAACGCCTGCGGTGATATGAACAACGGTGCCACCCGCAAAATCAAGCAGGCCTTTTGTAAATAGCCAACCTGAACTTGCCCAAACCCAATGACACACAGGAATATACACAGCAAATAGCCACAACGCCGAGAAGATCAACATGGAAGAAAATTTCATGCGCTCAGCAAACGCCCCCACAATCAATGCAGGAGTGATAATCGCAAACGTCATCTGGTACATTGCATGCAAACTCAAAGGAATATCGCCCGATAACGCGTCTTCAGTAATATTCGCCATGAAAGCCATACTCAAGTCACCAATCCAGGCATTACCTGTTCCGAAACTCAAGCTATAACCGGCAACTAACCACAGTAATGAAACCACACAAGCGATCGCAAAACATTGCATCAACACAGACAAAATATTTTTAACCCTGACCAGGCCGCCATAAAATAACGCAAGGCCAGGAAGAGTCATGAATAACACGAGCGCTGTGGAGGTTAAAATCCAAGCCGTGTTTGCTTGGTTAATCGTTGGCTCCTGCGCCCATAACGTCGGGCTGATAGTGGCCAAACTGGCAAAAAACATAATTAAGCTTGTCTTCTTCATACTTACCCCATAATGATTATTTTTTAGCATGGTCCACCCCTACCGGATGACATGCGCCATTTTGAAACATCGTTATTTTCTTTCGGGCCTGTAAATGCGCTAAATAACTAAACCAAACAAAGTTAATGCCCCAATAAAGGGCCGAAAACTATCAAAAACAATGTAAAAATAAAAATGAACCATGGATAAGCAAACTTTAATCCAAAAAAAATTACTTTATTTATATCAATAATATAGGATTTTGTAATATCAGAACGAGCACCTATATCGCACCATTATCGAGCAACAAACAACTAAGGGAAAATAATATGGTGCACAAAAACCTGGGAAAGGAATTTCTAATACAGCTAGAATATGCAAAAAACGAACGTCAAAATTTATGATTATTATTGCGATATTTTCTTTTCTTCTTTCCTTTTTCTTATCCTGGATAATCATCAAGCGATTGGGCGGGCGATTGCTGGATATCCCCAATGATCGCAGCTCCCATAGTCGACCGACGCCAAGAGGTGGCGGAATTGCCATTACCATTACCGCCACTTTAATCTCTGTTTATTTATCGATTTTTGCCTCTCCGTATGATGCCCCTTTAAGCATCTACATAATATTGCTCGTGGCGATGGCGACCCTTGGCGCTTTTGATGATTTTATGAATTTGAGCGTTCCCCTGCGCCTTGCAGCACAGTTTGTCATTGTTTTGGCAGGAATATATTTTTGCTTTAAAAACTCCAACCTTCCCTTCCCAATTTTATTAGCACTAAGCCTTTTTGCGACACTCGGAACATTATGGTTAACAAATTTATATAACTTTATGGATGGAATTAATGGCATAGCCACAATGCAGGCCATTTTTATTTGCGCCTCAATGGCATTCCTCCTGCATTATTTCAAAATTGACAAAGGGACAATTAATTTGTTGTTGATAGTTGGATTTGCAAGCGCGGGGTTTTTATTTTGGAATTTTCCTTCTGCCAAAATTTTTATGGGGGATTCAGGAAGTTTGTTTTTAGGATTCGCCTTTGGGCTTATTGCGGTAAAAACCAGTATTAATTCAATGGAAATTGCTATTGCATGGTTAATTATCATGGCTGTTTTTATTACAGATGCAACTTACACTCTTTTTACCCGATTCCTGACAGGCCAAAAATTTTATCTTCCCCATCGCAGTCATAGCTATCAAAAAATCGCTATAAAAATCGGCCATACTAAAACCACATTATTAATTTTAATGGTTAATGTGGCTTGGCTGTGTCCGCTCGCGTTATTAAATGCCTTCAAGCAAATAAGCCCGCTCGTTGCACTAACCCTTGCCTATCTACCGTTAATTGTTATTGCAGCCAAGCTTGGGGCGGGAAGAAATCAATAAACGCTTATCGAAATTATTCAGGTTTCATCACTTATTTATTAATGCTTTCGTTTACCCGATCACGCATTTCTTTACCTGGCTTAAAATGCGGAACATATTTACCTTCAAGCACTACTGCTTCACCGGTTTTAGGATTTCTGCCTGTGCGGGGAGCACGATAGTGAAGGGAAAAGCTACCAAATCCACGTATTTCGATACGCTCTCCGGAAGCCAGAATGTCAGACATATAATCTAACAATAGTTTGACAGACATCTCTACGTCTTTAATGGTTAGTTGGTTTTGCTTTTCGGTAATGTATTCAATCAATTCTGACTTGGTCATAACCTGTTTCTCTTTTAATGACAAGGATTAAACCACACAATTTTCAGAAATATACGAGCCCAGGGCAATAATTAACTTAACCACATTATAACGCATACCGACAAAACAACAGTGGCTAGCAAAGCTAGCCACTGAAAACCAAAGATTACTCTTTGCTTTGCATTTGCGCTTTAATCAGGTCACCCAAAGTTGTGGGAGCGGCCTGATCTGACTGCTTGCTTGAAAGCTCTTTCATCGCAGTCTTCTCATCTTCCACATCTTTAGATTTTACTGACAGGCTAATGCTGCGGTTTTTGCGATCAACAGCAATAATCTTTGCTTCAACTTCATCGCCAACCTTCAACAGGTTACGCGCATCCTCTACCTTTTCACGGCTTAACTCGGACGCTTTCAGTACTGCTTCAACATCGTCAGCCAATGTTACAACAGCAGCTTTGGCTTCTACTTCTTTGACAATACCTTTAACAACGGCGCCCTTGTCGTTCACGGAAACATATTCGGAGAAAGGATCGGCTTCCAGCTGCTTGATACCCAGGGAAATACGCTCGCGCTCTGGATCGATAGCCAATACAACAGTTTCCAGCTCGTCGCCTTTCTTATACTTGCGAACAGCTTCTTCACCGGCCTCATGCCAGCTAATGTCGGATAAATGAACAAGGCCATCAATACCGCCATCCAGGCCGATAAAGATACCAAAATCAGTGATTGACTTGATTTTGCCACTGATCTTGTCACCTTTCGCACATGTGCGAGCAAATGCATCCCATGGATTTTCCTGGCATTGCTTCAAACCGAGGGAGATACGACGACGCTCCTCGTCGATGTCCAGAACCATAACCTCAATCTCATCACCCAGCTGAACAACCTTCGAAGGATGGATGTTCTTGTTAGTCCAATCCATTTCAGAAACGTGGATCAAACCTTCAACGCCCTCTTCCAGCTCAGCAAAACAACCATAGTCTGTCAGGTTGGTTACTTTCGCCTTCACGCGAGCGCCTTCCGGATAACGCTTGGTGATAGCGATCCATGGATCTTCGCCGAGTTGTTTCAAGCCTAAAGATACACGGTTACGCTCACGATCAAACTTCAATACCTTAACGTCGATCTCATCGCCAACGTTTACGATCTCACCCGGGTGCTTAATACGCTTCCAGGCCATATCGGTAATGTGCAACAAGCCATCTACACCACCCAGGTCAACGAATGCACCGTAGTCGGTAAGGTTTTTAACGATACCTTTAACAGCCTGGCCTTCCTGCAAGGTAGCCAACAACTCGTCACGCTCAACAGAGTTGGCCTGCTCAAGCACAGCACGGCGAGATACAACGACATTGTTACGCTTTTGATCCAGCTTGATTACTTTGAACTCAAGCTCTTTACCTTCGAGGTGGGTAGTTTCGCGTACAGGGCGAACATCTACCAATGAACCCGGAAGGAAGGCACGGATGCCCGCAACGTCAACGGTGAAACCACCCTTAACCTTGCCATTGATAACACCTTTGATAACTTCTTCAGCAACATGCGCTGCTTCCAGAATCTTCCAGGCCTCTGCGCGCTTGGCTTTTTCGCGTGACAATTTGGTTTCGCCGAAACCATCTTCCACACTTTCCAAGGCAACCTGTACTTCATCACCGATCTGGAGATTTAACTCACCCAGTTCGTTGCGGAATTGTTCTGCGGGAATAACACCTTCAGACTTCAAGCCTGCGTGTACAGTAACCCAATCTTTATCAATATCGATCACTACACCGGTAACAATAGTGCCTGGCACCATATCAACGGTTTTCAAGCTTTCTTCAAATAACTCTGCGAAACTTTCGTTCATACTCATGGTATTACCTATAAATTAGAGGTACAGATACATAAAACATACCTTACCTATACCGCATGGTCTGGCACACGGGTCAATTAATCCAAGACAAAAGCTTCCTCAGACTGGTTTAATAGCTTTTGCCACTGCCAATAATCAATATCAATGAGACAATCAGAGAGGGCAGAAAAATTAGCAGGTGCGGGATGCTAGCAGAATGAGCGTTATTTTTCAACAGCTTAGCTCTTTTCCGGCTTGGGAGGGGCAAGATGAGGCCGGATAAACCAGCCTCAGGGAAAATTAGGGTTTTACAACACTTAAGCCTCGACCAACGGCGTAATACTGCAAACCCAGGCTAGCCAATTTGTCAGGCTCATAAAGATTGCGGCCATCAAATATAGTTGGTTGGCGCAATGAGCCCTTTATCAGGTCGAAATTAGGTGCTCGAAAATTTTTCCACTCGGTACAAATAACTAGCGCATCCGCCTTTTCCAAGGCTGCTTCCTTGGTTCCCACTAACTTCAAGTCATCCCTTAATCCGTAGATATGCTGGGTTTCGTCCATCGCAACCGGATCATAAGCTTGCACCTTGGCGCCCTCGGCCCATAAGGCTTCCATTAATGTTCGGCTGGGAGCCTCGCGCATATCATCGGTATTGGGCTTGAATGACAGACCCCACAGAGCAATGACTTTACCCTCAAGGTCACCGTCAAAATGCTTATAAATGTAGTCAAAAAGCTTTCCTTTTTGGGCATTATTAACCTGATCGACAGCTTCCATCAGGCCAGCTGTATAACCGGTGTTTTTCGCAATGTTTATCAATGCCTTAACATCTTTTGGAAAACATGAGCCCCCATAACCGCAGCCAGGATATATAAAGTGATATCCAATTCGCGGGTCCGCACCTATGCCATTTCGTACTTTTTCAATATCCGCACCAAGGCGTTCGGCAAGATTTGCCATTTCATTAATGAAACTGATCTTGGTTGCCAACATGGCGTTGGCTGCATACTTGGTAAGCTCTGCGGAGCGTATATCCATAAAAATCATGCGATCATGATTTCTATTAAAAGGGGCATAAAGTTCACGCATTAATGCTTCAGCTTTTGCGCTTTTACTACCTACAACAATGCGGTCAGGCTTCATAAAGTCATTAACCGCTGCACCTTCCTTTAAAAACTCAGGGTTGGAAACCACATCAAAATCAACGTTAGCGCCGCGCTTTTTCACTTGTTCCGCTAATGCTTTTTCGACGATTTCCGCTGTCCCTACCGGGACGGTCGATTTGTTGATAACAACACGATAATCCGTAATGCGCTCACCTATCGTTTTCGCAACGGCTACCACATATTGCAAATCTGCCGAACCATCCTCACCGGAAGGTGTACCGACGGCAATGAACTGTAATTGCCCATGTGCCACCGCTTTATCCATATCAGTTGTAAAATTCAACAGCCCGTTTTGCACAGCCTGTTTTACTATAGGTTCAAGTCCTGGTTCATAAATAGGGATAATACCCAGCTTGAGGTTATCGACTTTCCGCTGGTCTATATCAACACACAGAACTTCATGCCCAACATCTGCCAGGCAAGCTCCGGTTACTAGCCCTACATACCCGGTACCAAACACCGTTACTTTCATTAATTACTCCCTGGTTTAAGATTATGAGCGCCCATAACTGTCCTCATAGCGGATAACATCATCCTCTTTGAGATAGGGGCCCGATTGCACTTCGATTATTTCGAGGGGTATTTTACCGGGATTACTTAATCTGTGTCTGGTGCCAACAGGAATATATGTCGATTCATTTTCAGAAAGGAGCATGGTTTCATCTCCTTTTTGTACCAGGGCGGTCCCTTTAACCACTATCCAATGTTCAGCGCGATGGTGATGTATCTGTAATGACAAGCTGCCTCCCGGTTTAACGCGAATCCGGTTAACCTGGTACCTGTCTCCGGTATCAACCGCATCGTAACAGCCCCAGGGGCGATATATTTCGCGATGTTGCAAGTGCTCGGAGCGCTTTTGCTTTTCTATTTGGCTGATAATTGCTTTTACTTGTTGGGCCTGTGATTGATCGGCGACCAGCACGGCATCGGGAGTGTTTACAATCATCAGATTGTTAACCCCAAGGGTTGCAACCAATTTATCCTGTGAAAACACCAGTGTATTGGTAGACCCTATATCAATACTGTCACCAATCAAACTATTGCCTGAGGTATCTTTTTCTGAAAGATCCCAAAAGGACTTCCAGTCGCCAACATCGCTCCAACCCGCATTGAGTGGTACGCACACAACATTTTTGCTTTTTTCCATCAAGGCATAATCAATGGAAATATTTGGAGCGCGAGAAAAAGATTCGCGATCGACGCGGATGAAATCCAAATCTTGCACAGCCCACACTTTAGCTTGCTCGGCTGCAACAACCACTTCCGGGCTATGAACCGCCAGTTCGCGCAAGAAAACTTCGGTCTGAAAAACAAACATCCCGCTATTCCAGTAATAACAACCTTCAGCAAGATATTTCTCGGCGGTTACCAAATCCGGCTTTTCCACAAACTGTTCGACCGGATAAAAATTAGTCGCGGCGGGAGCTTTATCGGTCTTGGCTTTGATGTACCCATACCCTGTTTCAGGGCGCGTAGGATTAATACCAAAGGTGGCCAAATGGCCAAGCTGGGCCGCGTTAACTGCTTCAGCCAGCGCGACATGGAACACTGCAACATCTTTAATCATATGATCAGCCGATAGTACAAGCAGTGTTGGATTTTCTTCCAGGGTTTTTGCATGGATCGCAGCCAATGCCAATGCCGGTGCGGTATTGCGGGCAACAGGCTCCAGGATAATTGAGGATTTGGTTTGGCCAATTTCATGTAATTGCTCGGCCACCATAAATCGGTGCTCTTCGTTGCAAACCACGATAGGAGGCGCCAAATCCGCCACACCGTCAAGCCTTAATATTGTTTGCTGCAGCATGGTTTTATCCCCGAACAATTTTAACAATTGCTTGGGGTAATGCTGGCGAGACATCGGCCAGAGTCGGGTACCAGAGCCACCTGCAAGTATGACGGGAATAATCATTCGCACTCCTTAATCTATAACTTTAAGAGTAATTAAAATCGATCAATTTTCTGCGTAACGATTTTTCAAAAACGATTTGAATGCGTTACCCACATCATTGTGTCGCTCACCGTAGACAACGTTTGCCATTAGATAGCCTAACTTGGTTCCGCAGTCATGACTGCGCCCTACCAATTGATATGCCTCGACAGTTTCCAGGCTCAATAATGCATCCAGAGCATCGGTGAGTTGAATTTCACCGCCCGCTCCGGGTTGGGTTCTGGCCAGTAAATCCCATACTGTTTTTGAAAGAACATAACGCCCGACAATGGCCATGTTTGAAGGCGCTTCATCCACAGGTGGCTTTTCAACCATTGCCTTAATAGCAGCGGTTTTACCTGATGGAATTTCCACACCCGAACAATCTACTACGCCGTATTTATCTACCTGGTCATGGGGAACCTGCTCCACCAGGATTTGGCTATTACCGGTCTCCTTGAAGCGCCTTGTCATACCCGCCAAGTTATCCTGCCTGAGATTCGATTCGGCGTTATCAACCAATACATCCGGCAATAAAACAGCAAAAGGTTCATCACCAACAACAGGTTTTGCACACAAAATAGCGTGCCCCAAACCTTTAGCTTCAGCTTGGCGAACTGAAATTACGGTCAGGCCAGGCGGAGTAATGGAGCGAACTTCAGCGAGCAGTGAACGCTTCAAGCGGGCTTCAAGCTGGGCTTCCAATTCGAAACTGGTATCGAAGTGGTTTTCAATGGCGTTTTTACTGGCGTGGGTTACCAATACAATTTCTTTAATACCGGCCGCCGCCGCTTCTTCGATTACGTATTGGATTAATGGTTTATCTACCACGGGCAGCATTTCTTTAGGAATGGCTTTGGTTGCGGGAAGCATACGTGTTCCCAGGCCTGCTACCGGAATTACCGCTTTTTTAACTTGCATAGATGCCGCCCTTTTTAAATATCGTTTGTTAGCTATTCAGTAAATGAAGGACTTCTGTGGTTTTTTGCTCGACCAGTTGCTTGTTAGCCCTGCTCTCAACATTCAGGCGCACCACAGGCTCCGTATTCGACATGCGCAGGTTAAACCGCCAATCGTCAAACTCCAAACTAATACCATCGGTTTTATCAATTAATTTCGCATCCTTCTCGTAATGAGCTAAAACCTTTTGAATCGCTGCTTTTGCATCCGCGACATGACTGTTGATTTCGCCGGGCGATGGAAATTTAGCAATACGATCCGCAAGCATAGCGGATAAGGTTTGTTGCTTACGGCAAATAAGCTCACAAACCAGGAGCCAGGGAATCATGCCACTATCGCAATAGAAGAAATCACGGAAATAATGATGGGCGCTCATTTCCCCACCATAGACGGCGTCCTCGGAGCGCATACGCTCTTTAATAAATGCGTGGCCAGTTTTTGATTGGATGGCTTGCCCGCCGTTTCGATTTGCAATATCCAACGTGTTCCACGTCAAGCGCGGATCATGGATGATTTTTGCACCGGGATTCTTCAATAAAAACGCTTCGGCTAACAAGCCAACAATGTAATAACCTTCCGTGAATTCCCCGGTTTCATCGAACAGGAAACAGCGATCAAAATCACCGTCCCACGCAATACCCATATCCGCTTTATGGGCAATGACGGCTTCCGATGTAGATGCGCGATTTTCAAATAACAATGGATTGGGAATACCGTTCGGAAACGTGCCGTCCGGTTCATGGTTGATTTTGATAAAGGTAAACGGTAAATACTTTTCGATTGCGTCAATAACATGACCCGCAGCGCCATTTCCCGCATTCACAACCAAACGCAAAGGCCTTAATGCGGAAACGTCAATATAGCCTAATAGGTGCTGCACGTACGCATCAATTATGCTGACTTCGGTGAGGGAGCCGCGCGTTGAAAAATCCGCGACGGCGAACTGGTTTGTTTCGGCCAAACGTTTAATCTCATTCAGGCCGGTATCCCCACTGATTGGTTTTGATCCTGCACGAACCAATTTCATACCGTTATAATCAATAGGGTTATGACTCGCGGTAATTTCGATTCCGCCATCTGTTTTTAAATGGCTGGTTGCAAAATAAATCTCTTCTGTACCCGCCATACCTATATCAATTACATCAACCCCCTCATCACGCAAACCGTTACTGAGTGCGGTTTTCAAGGCCTTGCTTGTCAACCTGACATCGCCACCAACCACTACCGTTTTAGGCTTAATGTATTGAGCGTAAGCACGACCAATTCGGTACACGATATCTTCATTGAGTTCTTCGCCAAGTTTCCCGCGAATATCATAGGCTTTAAAACACGTTAACGTCATAAATGAGTCCTATCCAAAAATAACTATTTCAGGCCCGCTATGGTTTTGCTTTACTGATTCCTGAACGCAGTATCGATGGCAAATCACCAGGCAAACTAATAAAGCATGTTTACAATTTGTTGACACTGCGGCTAAACAGTTACAGCCTGGCTTTCACTACTTTTAACATTTCGTTAAAAACTTCATTGATACCAATCAGGGTACTATCGATGATCACAGCATCTTCCGCTGGTTTAAGCGGTGATACCGGGCGATTTGAGTCGCGCGTATCGCGTTCACGAATATCAGCAATCAACGCAGCTTTATCGACATCTTCACCCTTTTGCTGCAACTGCTTAAACCGGCGCTCTGCTCGCGCCTCGGCGCTTGCAGTCAAGAAAATTTTTGCAACTGCATCCGGGAAAACAACGGTTCCCATATCCCGTCCATCCGCAACCAATCCCGGTGGAACCGCAAATGCGCGCTGGCGCTCCAACAACGCAGATCGAACTCCCGCATAAGCCGCAATTTGTGAGGCTCCCATACCCACCGCTTCCTGACGGATGGCTTCAGTAACATTTTCATCGTCAAGCAGGACACTCATAGAATGATCTGAAACCGTAAAGCGAACGTTCAAATTTAATGCCACGGGTGTGATAATTTGTTCATTGGAAATATCCAGGTTCCGCTTCATTGCCCCCAGGGCAACCAAACGATACAAGGCACCGCTATCCAACAAATGGAACCCGAGATAGCGCGCCAACATTTGGCTAAGTGTGCCCTTTCCTGAACCACTTGGACCATCAATGGTAATCACCATTGCAGATTGGCCATTAATCATAAATAGATTCCTAAGGCAAGGATTGAATGATTGATCTACAAGTGGCGACGGGATCTGCCGCCTGGGTAATTGGTCGGCCAATAACCAGGTAACTGCTCCCGGCTGCAACTGCAGCAGCCGGTGTTACCGTTCGACGCTGATCATCAACAGCCGAGGAGTCCAATCGAATCCCTGGCGTTACCAGGCAAAATGTTTCGCCAAATTGCGCTCTCATTAATCCGGCTTCCTGAGCTGAACAGACAACTCCATCGAGGCCACATTTATGCGTTAATCGTGCCAATTTTAATACCTGGTCTTCCGGGCTATGTTCAATACCCACAGCTGCAAGGTCTGCGGACTCCATACTGGTTAAAACCGTGACCGCAATCAACAATGGCTTAGGGCCTGATCCCTGTTCCAGAATATTCCTTGCTGCGCACATCATTCTTTCGCCACCGGAAGCGTGTACATTTATCATCCAGACGCCCAGATCGGCAGCAGCTTTTACAGCTTTACTTGTAGTATTTGGAATATCGTGAAATTTCAAATCCAGGAATACCGAAAACCCGAGTGACATAAGCTGTTCTACGATTCCGGGACCGCAAGCAGTAAAAAGCTCTTTACCCACCTTGAGACGGCAATATTCAGGCGATAATCGCTTCGCTAGAGCCAGGCATTGAGCCGCATTATCGAAATCCATGGCAACCACGATTCTTGGACCCAGTTCGGACATTTCTTGACCCCTTAAAAAAGAAAAAACCCGGATGGTTAATCCGGGCCACTATTAAATCAAAAAACACCGCAAAATTCATGCGCTAACCCCATATTGGGATTAGCAAAGGCTTATATTTGAATGTTTTCGCGGTTGGCTTCCAGAGTCGCCTCGCCGATACCTTTCACTTCCAGCAAGTCGTCAACAGTTTTGAAATTGCCATTTTCTTTTCTCCAGGCAATGATGGCCTCAGCTTTTTTCTCGCCAATTCCTTTGAGCCGGGTGAGTTCCGCAATATCTGCAGTATTGATATTCACCGCATTCTTCGGCGCCACCTCAGTTTTGACTGAAACATCTTTGGAGATTGGTTCAGCAGCAAATGAGGCGGTTCCAAAACTCAACATTAAAAAAGAAACCAGCGCTAGAATTAATTTCATAATGGAAACTCCATGTAAAATATTAAGTAAGGATTTTTACGGCTGCACTTATGAACAGCGCGCCGATGTAAGATATGTATATTGAATAAAAGCAAATAGGAGATTTTACTGAACTTCGTGTGCGAGATTTCCTACACTTTTCGTTTAAAAAATGTGAAATAAAAAGCCCCGATCTTTCGACCGGGGCTTTTTTGCTCGCGCGCAGCTCACTTACTTCAATAAATTATTTAAATCAGTAGCTCCCCAATGCGGGAAGTGTTTGCGAATTAATGCATTTAGTTCGAGTTCGAAGTCGCTGTAACTCGTCGACCCACTGGCTTTTGCCGCTAACTGTTCAATCACCATACCGGCACCAACCGTTAAATTGGTCAGGCGATCTATAACAATAAACGCTCCCGTCGCACGATTTTGTTGATACCTATCGGCTACGACAGGCTGGGTAAGCAAGAGATCAACCTTGGCAATGTCATTAAGCTGTAATTCCCCAACAGCGGACTCTTCCTGGGTATTTACGTCGATACGACAATGAATTGACTCAATTTTGCCGCTCACTAATTTACTTGCAAACTTAAACCAATACTCCGAATCCGGCTTCATCACCTTTTCGTTCATCCACACCAAATGGGCACGCAGATGATTTGATTGCGGGACCTTATCCTGGGCTAATACCAATACATCGCCGCGGCTAACGTCTACTTCATCAGCCAAAGTCAGAGTAACTGCTTGGCCAGTGAAGGCTTCCTCAAGGTTACCATCGTAAGTAACTATGGATTTTACGCGGCTTGTTTTGCCGGATGGCAATACACGCACCTCTTCGCCGACCCTTACAATGCCCGATGCAACATTACCGCAGAAACCACGGAAATCCAGATTGGGACGGTTTACGTATTGGACTGGAAAACGAAAATCTGAATAATTTTTATCGCCCGCAATAGAAACTGTTTCCAGGATCTCCATTAAGGTTTGCCCTTGATACCAGGGCGAACGCTCCGAACGGTTCACGACATTGTCGCCATCCAGCGCGGAGATGGGAACAAACATGACATTGTTCATACCCAGCTTTCCCGAAAATGCCTGGTAATCCTGCTTGATTTTCTCAAACACTGCCTGGTCGAAGTTCAACAAATCCATTTTGTTGATTGCAACCACAACGTGTTTAATTCCCAACAAAGAAGCAATATAGCTATGACGGCGAGTTTGGGTAACAACACCATAACGCGCATCTATTAAAATAATGGCAAGGTCACAGGTTGATGCACCAGTCGCCATGTTACGGGTGTACTGCTCGTGGCCCGGAGTATCCGCAATAATAAATTTACGTTTTGATGTGGAAAAATAGCGGTAGGCAACATCAATCGTAATGCCCTGCTCACGCTCCGCTTGCAAACCATCCACTAATAATGCCAGGTCGATTTTTTCACCGGTGGTACCGTGCTTTACACTATCCGATTTAATGGCTTCCAATTGATCTTCATAAATCATTTTGGAATCGTGCAGCAAGCGGCCAATCAAGGTGCTTTTACCATCATCAACGCTGCCGCAAGTTAAAAAACGCAATAGTTCTTTTTGCTCATGCTGCGCAAGATAGGCGTTGATATCTTGCGCAATTAATTCGGACTGATGACTCATAAGGTTCTCTTTACAATCAGTAATAAAATGATGCGAAACCGGAAAATCAGAAATAGCCTTCCTGCTTTTTCTTTTCCATTGAGCCGGAGCTGTCGTGGTCAATCACCCGCCCCTGACGCTCGGACGTTGTTGTAAGCAACATTTCCTGGATAATTTCCGGCAAAGTGGTCGCTTCAGATTCAACGGCACCGGTTAGTGGATAACAACCCAGGGTACGGAATCGCACCATCTTTTCCTGAACCCTATCGTTCGGGCCAATGGGCATACGTTCGTCATCAACCATAATCAAGGTGCCATCGCGCTCGACTACCGGGCGCCTGGCTGCAAAATACAATGGAACAATCGGAATGTTTTCCAAATGGATGTATTGCCAAATATCAAGCTCAGTCCAGTTGGATAACGGAAAGACACGAATACTCTCGCCTTTATCCACGCGGCCGTTATAAATATTCCACAGCTCGGGACGTTGGTTTTTCGGGTCCCAGCGATGATTTTTATCGCGGAACGAATAAACACGTTCTTTTGCGCGGGATTTTTCCTCATCGCGACGCGCACCACCAAACGCAGCATCAAAACCGTATTTGTTTAAAGCTTGCTTCAAACTTTGGGTTTTCATGATGTCGGTGTGCTTGGCACTACCATGGACAAAGGGGCTTATACCCATGTCCACACCTTCCTGGTTAATATGTACGATTAAATCCCAACCTAATTCCTTTACACGCTTATCGCGAAATTCAATCATTTCGCGAAACTTCCACGTGGTATCCACATGCATCAACGGGAATGGCGGTTTGCCGGGATAGAAAGCCTTCATTGTGAGGTGCATCATTACTGCCGAGTCTTTACCGATAGAATAAAGCATTACCGGTTTATCAAACTCGGCGGCCACTTCACGAATAATATGGATACTTTCAGCTTCGAGTTGCTTGAGGTGAGTCAAGTTATAGTTTGACATTCAAAGTTACCAAGTTGAAATCAGCGCGGGTCTTAGCGCAAGTGTTGAAAAACAGCGGCGATTATATAGACCGGGAGCGCAGGGTTTAATGATTAAATCTTTCTAAGTTTATTCCTGAAAGTTTGGATAGGTGCCTAGTTATCCTTGTTTGCAGCATTGCGCTTGGCCAACATCAGGGTGAATTCATCACGGGCCTCTTTGGCCCGACTAAAGACATTCAGTAAATAGTCACTATTTCCATCCTCTATTCCTTTACGAAGACGCGACAGGTTATCGATAAATAAATCCATCGATTTCAAAATCGCCGATTTGTTCGCCCGCATAATGTCATGCCACATAACCGGATCACTGGATGCTATGCGGGTAAAATCGCGAAAACCTCCTGCGGCATAACGAAAAATATTTGGATTGTTTATATCCTGGGCCAGCGTATCCACCAAGGAATAGGCAATCACATGGGGTAAATGACTGGTCGCACCGAGGACTTCGTCATGCTCCTCAACCGACATGGACAATACTTCGGCACCCACGGCCTGCCACATTTCAGTGACCAGTTGCAGATGCTCTGCCCCCGTCGTTTCCAGGGGTGTCAAAATAACGCGATGATGTTCGTAGAGATTCGGATTCGCAGCAGTTACCCCGCTTTTCTCCGAACCTGCAATCGGATGCCCTAACACCAATTGCGCAGGTGCCTCACCAAAAACGTCTGTGGCGGCTTGCCATACACTGCCTTTTACACTGGCACCGTCAGTAACCGTGACGCCGGGTGAAATATAATCCTTAATTTCTGCGAGCACTGAATTAACCGACAAGGTTGGAACAGAAATAAAAATTAAATCACCCTGTGACAACTCGTGGGCAATATCCCTGAGCGATGTATAGGCACGATCAACCACACCATGTTTAACAGCCTCGGCGCAGGTATCCCCCTTACGCGCAATACCAATAACCTCAGCACAGGCTCCGCGCTGCTTTAAACCTGTCGCCAGGCTCCCGCCAATCAGGCCAATACCAACAACAACGAATTTATTGATTAATGGCGATGACATAAATTTATAACACCGCTTTGGGGTAGGAACCGAGCAACTTAAGGTCGGCACAACGTGATGCCACCTCTTTCATCACATCGGTTATCAGCGGATTATCTACGTGGCCTACAAAATCGATGAAAAAAACGTAAGTCCACGCACCTGTGCGAGATGGGCGGGTTTCCACGCGAGTAAGGTCTATATTGTGGCGATGGAATGGCTCAAGTAAGTTATGGAGCGCACCCGGTTCATTGCGCATGGCAACGACTATGGAAGTTTTATCAACGCCGCTTTGCGGTACTGATTGCTTGCCAATTATTAAAAAGCGGGTTGAATTATCTGGCTGGTCTTCAATTTTTTCCGCGATCATTTTCAAGCCATATAATTCGGCGGCCATTGAGCCGGCAATGGCGGCAGCATTCCACTCGCCTTTTAAACGCTTGGCAGCTTCGGCATTACTGCCTACGGCAATACGTTCAGCTTTTGGATAATGCGCATCAAGCCATTTACGGCATTGTGCCAGGGATTGCGAATGGGAATAGATGCGGGTAATGCTATTGACATTGGTAACATCCGAAACCATTAAATTGTGGTGGATACGCAGTTCAACTTCACCGCAAATCTTTAAATTCGACCCCATGAAGTTATCAAGGGTATGGTTCACCACGCCTTCGGTAGAGTTTTCAACAGGTACAACCCCATAGTTAACCGCGCCCGCCTCCACTTCGCGAAATACTTCGTCAATTGCGGAGAAAGGCATAACCACAGCCGAATGACCAAAGTGTTTTAATGCCGCCTGCTGCGTAAAGGTACCCTCGGGGCCAAGGTATGCGACTTTGATTGGATTTTCCAATGCCAGGCAAGCGGACATAATTTCGCGAAACAATCGCGCCATTTCCTCATTGCTCAGCGGGCCGTTATTGCGCTCCATCGCCTTACGCAAGACTTGGGCTTCACGCTCGGGGCGATAAAAAAGAATGCTGGCATCTTCCGGCAAGCTGGCTTTCTTAACATCGGCAACCTCTTGGGCACAAGCAGCGCGCGCCGAAATCAAGCGACCGATTTCTTCATCAATTGCATCAATTTTATTGCGCAATTCCAATAACCTGGCTGCTTCAATTTGTTCGGATGACATAGAATCGCCTCGCCTGGTTACTCGTCAGAAGATTCATCGCCAGCAGAACTTTCCACCGCTAAATCGTCTGGCATGTCTTCAACTTCTCCGCCCTCGGCATTTGCAAGCTCACGCTTGGCATTTTCATCGGCACTTTCTTCGATGCGCTCCAACCCTTGCATACGCTCGCCTTCCTTCAGTTTGATCAAACGCACGCCCTGGGTATTGCGGCTAAGCACAGAAACTTCATCAACGCGAGTGCGAACCATGGTGCCTTGATCAGAAATCAGCATGATTTCCTCACCGTCGAATACTTGCACCGCACCCACCAATTGGCCATTACGCTCCGTGGTCTGCATACCGATCACACCTTGCGAACCGCGCCCTTTCGCCGGGAACTCGCTCACTTCAGTGCGTTTGCCGTAACCATTTTCACTCACAGTCAACACCTGGCCGCCAGCCAACGGAATGACCATGCTCACCACGCTCTGCCCTTCAGCCAAACGAATACCGCGCACACCACGCGAGGTACGCCCCATGGCGCGAACTTGCGATTCGCGGAAACGCGCCGCTTTACCTGAGCTTGAGAAAAGGATTACGTCCGATGCGCCGTTGGTAATTGCAGTACCAACCAGTGTATCGCCTTCATCCAATTCAATTGCGCGCAAACCAACGCTGCGCGGGCGCGAGAATTGCGTTAGGACTGTTTTCTTGACGGTACCATTTGCCGTAGCCATGAAAATAAAATGATCGTCGTCGTAAGATTTTACCGGCAAGATCGACGTGATATTTTCCCCTTCTTCCAAGGGCAACAAATTCACTACAGGGCGACCGCGCGACTGCCGGCCGGCGACAGGGATCATGTAAACCTTCAACCAATACACCTTACCGGCGTTGGTAAATAACAAAATAGTATCGTGGGTACTGGCGATCAATAAATGCTGGACATAGTCTTCGTCTTTTACTGCCGTTGCTGATTTACCCATACCACCGCGCCGCTGGGCCTGATAATCCGCCAGCGGTTGACTCTTCGCATAACCGCCGTGAGAAATAGTAACCACGCGATCTTCTTCGTTGATCAGGTCTTCCGTCGTTAAATCGAGGGTAGAGGCAATAATTTCAGTGCGGCGGGCATCGCCGTAATCGGCAATTACTTGCGTTAATTCTTCGCGAATCACTTCCATCAAACGCACAGCATTGCCGAGGATTTCAAGGAACTCGGCGATTTGCGCCAATTTCTCTTCGTACTCGGCGAGGATTTTATCGTGCTCCATTCCTGTGAGGCGATGCAGGCGCAAATCCAGGATCGCTTGTGCTTGCTCGGCAGATAAATAATATTTGCCGTCGCGAATACCAAATTCAGGACCGAGGTCCTCCGGACGGCACGCATCTTTACCGGCACGCTCCACAAATGGGGTCATTGCGCTTGCATCCCAACCGCGGGAAATCAAACCTTCCTTTGCTTCTGCCGGCGATGCGGAGCGTTTAATCAGATCGATTACTTCATCAATGCTGGAAATCGCAACAGCCCAACCTTCCAGGATATGCCCGCGCTCACGCGCCTTACGCAGCAAATAAACGGTACGGCGGGTTACCACTTCGCGACGGTGCTTGATAAATGCTTCCAGCAACTCTTTCAGGTTCAGAATTTTTGGCTGGCCATCGTCCAAAGCGACAATATTTACCCCGAACGTTGTTTGCAATTGGGTTTGGGCAAACAAATTGTTCAGCAGCACGTCGCCTGATTCAGTCTTTTTAACTTCAATAACAATGCGCATCCCGTCTTTGTCAGACTCGTCGCGCAATTCGCTAATGCCTTCGATTTTCTTTTCTTTAACCAGCTCGGCAATGCGCTCAATTAATTTGGCTTTGTTAACCTGGTACGGAATTTCAGTGACGATAATAGTTTCACGGCCAGACTTTTCGTCGCGTTCAACTTCGGCCCTTGCACGCATTACCACACGGCCACGGCCCGTGCGGTAAGCTTCAACAATACCGGCGCGACCATTAATAATTGCACCGGTCGGGAAATCCGGACCAGGTATAAATTCCATCAGCTCATCGATGGTGATGTCCGGGTTATCGACAACCGCCAAGCAACCCTGCACAACTTCCTTCAAATTGTGCGGTGGAATATTGGTCGCCATACCCACGGCGATACCTGAGGAGCCATTGATCAATAAGTTGGGAATGCGGGTGGGCAATACAGCGGGAATTTGTTCAGTGCCGTCGTAGTTGGGCACGAAGTCAACAGTTTCCTTATCCAGGTCAGCTAATAAATCGTGGGCGATTTTAGCCATACGGATTTCGGTATAGCGCATGGCTGCCGCGTTATCGCCATCGACTGACCCGAAGTTACCCTGGCCATCCACCAGCATATAGCGCAGCGAGAAGGGCTGGGCCATACGGACGATGGTGTCATAAACCGCCGAATCACCGTGCGGGTGGTATTTACCGATTACATCACCCACCACACGCGCGGATTTTTTGTATGGCTTATTCCAATCGTTGTTAAGTTCGCTCATCGCAAACAACACACGACGGTGCACAGGTTTCAATCCGTCACGCACGTCAGGCAAGGCACGGCCAACGATAACGCTCATGGCGTAATCGAGGTATGACTGCTTGAGTTCGTCTTCAATACTGACCGGTGATATTTCTTTGGCGAATTCGACCATGGGAATACAGCTTTCCTTTTTTATTAAGGCTTCGGCTAGTTTACTTATATTAAGGAACAAATATTAAGGAACAAAAACTGGCGGCTTCGATTCGCCTTGCTCGCGCTGGACGCTTTAACAGGGCATTAATCGGTTAGATGCAAAAACGGCTACCCTACTAGCGGGTTGGCTAAAAATGCGTCTACGGCACAATTCAGGGGCGCGATGGTACCATAAAATCCGCTGGTTATGCAGATAGGGAATCAATTCTCCCTTGTCGGAAAAATTCGCATCCATGAAACCTGCGCCCCTCTGATGGCCTTCGGCACCGTTACCCGAATACCGAAATCGGGCATGGCCGAACCCTGCCATTCCAGTATACTGTCCGCCCTGCTTTTCATCCTGACTGTTCACTATGCCTACCACTCTGCTTAGCATCGATTTACTCATCAAGGCGCGCTGGATAATCCCGGTAGTGCCGGAAAACCGGATATTGGAAAACTGCGCATTAGCGATTCACGAAGGCAAAATACTGGCGATAATTCCAACCGACGGCGCCGAGCAGCGCTATAACGCGCGCGAAATCGTTGACCTCGGCAGCCATGCCCTAATCCCCGGGCTCGTCAATGCCCATGGTCACGCCGCGATGAGCTTGTTGCGCGGCTATGCTGATGACCACCCTCTCCATACCTGGCTTAACGACCATATTTGGCCCGCCGAGGGCCGCTGGGTGGGCGAGGACTTCGTGCGCGATGGTACAGAACTGGCCATTGCCGAAATGATTAAAACCGGCACCACTTGCTTTGCCGACATGTATTTTTACCCCGAGCAAGCGGCGCAGGCATGCCTGGATACGCGTATCCGCTGCCAGCTGGCCTTCCCTATCCTGGATTTCCCCACCGCCTGGGGATTGGGTCCCGATGAATATTTGAATAAGGGTCTGAGCCTGCACGATACCTTTCGCAGCAACCATTTGATCAATATTGCGTTTGGCCCCCACGCCCCTTACACGGTGTCCAACGCACCGCTGCAAAAAATCGCGGTACTGGCCCATGAAATGGATATGCCGATTCATATCCACCTCCATGAAACGGCACAGGAAATTGCTGACTCGATCAAACAATATGGTTGCAGGCCGAGCCAGCGCTTGATGGATCTGGGATTGCTTTCACCGCTTACCCAAACAGTACATATGACCCAAATTGACGACAGCGATATAAACCTCCTGCAAACTAGCGGGGCCCATGTTATTCACTGTCCCGAATCCAACTTGAAGCTGGCGAGCGGCTTTTGCCCGGTTGATCGCCTATTAAAAGCCGGGATCAATGTCGCCATAGGTACGGATGGCGCCGCCAGCAATAACGACCTGGATTTGTTCAGCGAAATCAAAACCGCTGCCTTGCTTGCCAAAGCGGTAGCGGGCGATGCCGCCGCGCTAGGCGCCCATAGCGCATTGCGTATGGCAACACTGAACGGTGCCAGGGCATTGGGGCTGGATGAATATATCGGTAGCCTGGAAATTGGCAAAGCCGCTGATATTACCGCTATCGACCTGGGTGAACTCGCCATGCAACCCGTTTATAACCCGGCATCGCAGTTGGTTTATACCCATTCGGGGCAAGCCGTTACCCATGTCTGGGTTGAGGGAAAATACCTGCTTAAGAATCGCGAACTCCAGACACTCAATGAACGCGAAATTTTAGGCAAAGCCAATTGGTGGCGAAAACAAATCGCCACCCATTAATTTAACGAGATAAATACCATGGCCAATGTTGATACTGCCGAAATAGCAAAATTCGAAGCACTTGCCAGCCGGTGGTGGGATAAAAACAGTGAATTCAAACCGCTGCACGATATTAATCCGCTTCGCGCCAATTTTATTGACCAGCGCTCGCCCGTCGCACACAAAAAATTAATCGATGTGGGCTGTGGCGGCGGCATCCTTGCTGAATCCCTCGCACTGCGCGGGGCCGATGTCACCGGTATAGATATGGGGGAAGCCCCGCTGGCGGTAGCGCGCTTGCACGCCCTGGAAACCGGTGTTTCCTTGAGTTACGAACAAATCACCGCTGAAGATAAAGCTGCGCAAATGCCCGGGGTATTTGATGTGGTTACCTGCCTGGAAATGCTGGAGCATGTTCCCGATCCGGCTTCCGTTGTCAATGCATGTGCACAACTCGTGAAAACCGAGGGTGATGTTTATTTTTCCACTATTAATCGCAACCCGAAATCCTACGCGTTTGCAATTCTCGGTGCTGAATATATTTTAAAACTCCTGCCCAAAGGCACCCATGAGTATGGCAAATTCATTCGCCCTTCGGAATTAGCGCAATGGTTGCGCGCCGCCGGTTTGGAATTGCAGGAAATTACCGGCATGACTTACAACCCGCTTACCAAACACTACAAGCTTGATCCAAACGATGTCAGTGTTAATTATTTGGTTCATGCAAAAAAGGTGAGTGAATAATGGCAAAACCTATACGCGCCGTAATGTTTGATCTGGATGGCACCCTCCTGGATACCGCGCCGGATTTTGTCGTAGTCGTCAACCGGTTATTGGCGGAACAGCACCAACCGCCATTACCCGCTGAAACCATTCGCACCAGCGTTTCCAATGGATCAAAAGCGCTTGTTAAACTGGCATTTGGCCTTGAAGAAAGCCATGAGCAATTTGACCCCTTGCGCCAGCGTTTGCTTGAATTGTATTTGGCGCACCTTGCGGTATACACCAAACCTTTTCCGGGAATCGCCAAGCTGCTTGATAAGCTTGCCGACAACAATATTTCATGGGGTATTGCGACCAATAAACCGGCTACCTACACCCTGCCCTTAATGGCTGCGTTGAATCTCCAACCTGCGCCACTCAGTGTTATATGCCCGGACCATGTAGCGCGGAGCAAGCCGGACCCCGAATCATTGTTCCTCGCCGGAAAGCAACTCAATTGCAGTCCCGAAGAAATAATTTATATCGGTGATCACAAGCGCGATATCGATTGCGGAAAAGGCGCGGGCAGCATCACCATCGCTGCTGCCTACGGTTATTTGGATGAAGGGGACGACCCCGCCAATTGGAACGCGGATTATTGCGTGAACCATGCGGATGAAATCTGGCCGATTGTTGAAAAATATTTGTAACGGGAGATACGAATATGCAAACCCCGCGAGAGTACGTCATTCGTCCAGGATCGCTGGCCGATAAAATTATCCTGGTCACCGGTGCCGGTGATGGCATCGGGAAAATCGCTGCGCAGACATTTGCGGCGTGCGGCGCGACAGTCATTTTATCGGGCCGCACCCTGGGCAAACTGGAACAGGTTTACGATGAAATTGAAGCGGCCGGCCATCCGCAACCGGCCATTTATCCCATCAATTTTGAAAGCGCGATGGAAAAAGATTACGACGATATGTGTAACGCGCTTGAAGATACCTTCGGGCGCCTTGATGGAATTTTATTTAATGCGGCTGACCTGGGGGAACGCACACCGATTTCCAACTATTCGGTAAGTGCCTGGTTGCGTTGCATGCAAGTTAATGTGAACGCTCCCTTTATGTTGACCCAGGCGTTATTGCCGTTACTTGGACGATCCCAAAACGCCAGTTTGTTGTTTACAAGCTCCAGCGTTGCCTTTAAAGGCCGTGCATTTTGGGGGGCATATGCGGCATCAAAAGCGGCGGCGGAGAATTTTATGCAAACCTTGCACGATGAACTGGACGGGGCAACACGCATCCGCACCAACAGTATCAACCCCGGCGCTACCCGCACCGCAATGCGCGCCGCCGCTTACCCGGCGGAAGATCCCGCCACGGTAAAAACACCGGAAAGTTTGATGCCTGCCTATGTTTATCTGTTAAGTGATGATTCGCTGGGTGTGAGTGGCCAATCGTTCCAGTATTGAAGGAAATACCTAATAAAAAAGGAGATCACTTGATCTCCTTTTTTATTGCAAATCGACGCGAAATTAGCGACTGGATTTTTGCATCATTTCCAACAAGGATGCTTCCGCCCGCGACAAGCCGCAACGGCGTGCCACCTCCTCCGCATCCATTCCCATTTTGAACATTTGTGCGGCTTGGGAGTAAGACTGGAATTCGTCGTCATTGTAATAATCGATTTTTTCCGCCTTTTTATCATCTGCTGATTGCAGCCGTTTCTCCATCGCCAGTAAACGTTGCCCCATTCCTACGGAGCCGCTACTGGATGCCGCGACTTCCCGCGTCAAACGTTGCATCAATTTTTCGGTATCCAGCGCTTGCTGGCGAAAACGTGTAAATACAAAAAGCGCAATTGCCAGGGCAAGCGCGCTCATTACCAAACAAATTATTAAACCGATTTCCAACAACGTCATGGGATATTCCGGCACTTATTTCCATAAGTGGTGTAGGGAATTAAATATCTTCCAATTCTGACCACTCTTCACTGGTCAATAATTTATTCAAATCAATCAGGATCAGCAACTCATTGTTTTTGTGGCATACACCCTGGATGAACTTGGCGCTTTCCTCGTTACCCACATTGGGAGCCATTTCAATTTCGGATTGGCGCAGGTAAACCACCTCGGCAACGCTATCCACCAGTATGCCAATGACATGGCGATCCGTTTCAATGATGACGATACGGGTGTTATCGGTAATTTCGCCACTGGATAAATTAAAGCGATGACGGGTATCAATTACCGTCACTACATTGCCGCGCAAATTGATGATACCCAGGACATAGGATGGCGCACCGGGCACCGGCGCAATTTCTGAATAACGCAGCACTTCCTGCACTTGCATAACATTTATGCCATAGGTTTCCCCATCGAGGCGAAACGTCACCCATTGCAATACGGGATCATCAGTGCTTTTATTTTTTGCTACATCAGTTGCCATTTAATTTTCCTCTGGAGCCGCCAACGATGGGCGGCAAATCAATAAAGGTCGTAATAACTATAGCCGAGGACTTTTGGTATGCCACTGTGCCGAACTGGCGATTGCGGCCTCAGGCGGGAACAAAATTTTTGTCGGCTTCGATAAGCAGTTGCCCGATACGCGGAATGTCCAGCAAGGCGCACATATGGTCTTTTACCGTTCCAGCTAGCCAGGGGCGCTTGCTACGGTCGCTGCGCCATTTGACATCTTCCGGCACCAGGGTGATAGGCTGGTTCACCGAGTCTACCGCCAGGCCCCAGGGAACACTGTTAATGGAAATGACATATTTTGCCGTTTGGAGAAAGGATTCGTCGTAGCGCTCGGGCATTACAAACCTTGCGGTATTCACAGTGCGGATTTTGCCGGCCGGCGTGGGCTGCAACCCCATAAACCAGTCGGCTTGGCCAAACAAGGGAGTCAATTCATCCGTTAACGGTTGAATTTGTCCCAAGGCAATCAGCGGGACGGCCAGCGTTAGCCCGGAAACCTGGAAAAGCAGCACATCAAAACGTGATTGCGCCCATTGGGGCCTGCCGTTTTCCAGCCACTCCAATCCTTCCATTCGAAAATATACAGATTCGATCCTTTTTTCTGCCGGGGGAAATTCCGGCACCACTTCGGTGATTGTTGCTACAGGCGTTTCAACTACCCAATCCTGGATTTCACCAGGGTTATTAATGAACGTGGATTTAATATCAACCTGGGCCGGTGTAACAACTGGCGTTTCCACAAGCAATTGCGTGCGGGCCGATTGCAACAGCTTTTCCAGTTTTAGCTTTTGCTCTTGAGTCTGGATGGATTCCGGTTCTACATAAGTAGCAGGTTCAACAAACGCAGCTTTCGACTCAACCACAACGCGGGGTTTGACAGGGACTTCTTGCTGCGGCAACCCGGCGCGAAAATGCGTCGCGGATTTATCCTCCGGCAATTTTTCCACCGGTTTTTTTGCTGGCAAAGGCACCACCCTCGCTGAACCGGCATTGGCAGCGAGGGGTGTTATTTGGGGTTCCATTGCTTCGAGTGCGGCCCCCAAGGGGTCTTCACCGCCAAGCAAATCGTCCAGATAACTGTTGAGAATGTCATCAGGTGTGGGCATACCATCTCCCGCCGATTGTTCGGAACTCACGAGGCTGCACCTGCCTTGCTGGCCATCATGGGTGTTGATGGGGCGGTTAATTCTTGCTGCTTGAATTTTTTGTCCAACCAATGCCACAGCGAGGTATAAGCCTCCACTCCCCTGCTGGCCGGATCAAACAAATGCGGTGGGATACCAGCCTTGCTGGCGTCGCGGAAACGGGTATCCACCGGGATGTACCCTGGCCAGGATTGCTCGGGATAGGTATTACGGATAGTACGTAAACTGGTGACTGACGCCTGGGTACGGCGGTCAAACATAACAGGCACCACCGTATATTCCAGCATTTTCTTGCGCGAGCGCGACATCATATTCAGGGTGTTAACCATGCGCTCCAGGCCTTTCAAGGCGAGGAATTCAGTTTGCACCGGAACCACCAGGTGCTGGCATGCGGCCAATGCGTTAACCATCAGGACACCGAGTAGCGGTGGCGTATCTATAAGGGCGTAATCGTAACTATCCGCCAGCAATGCCATTGCCCTGCCCAACACCAACCCCATACCGTCCTGGCCAATTGCCTGGCGTTCGAGGGTAGCCAGTGCAGTAGTAGCCGGAATCACGTCAATATTTGCGAATTGGGTGGGTAGGACCAGGCGTTTTACCGACGCAAGGGATAACTCCTTGCGCTCCTGGAATAGTGTATAGCTGCTCAGGGCCTGGCTATCCGGATCAATCCCGAACCAGGTGGAAAGTGAACCATGGGGGTCAATATCCAGGAGCAGCACCTTGTGGCCGGCACTGGCGATAAAGCCGCCCAATGCCACTGTGGTGGTGGTTTTGCCCACGCCACCTTTTTGATTCGCGATTGCCAAGATACGCACGTGTAAACCTCGCTGGCGTCAAATACCAGACATATTCATCATTAATAGCCTTAAAGCAATCTCTATGCCGGGTAGCCCGATCATCTTATATGGCGCGATTATCATCATCCATAACCAATTCCGCTAGCGATAAATAATGTTAAACGAACTGCGTTCATTTTTTAATCGGAAGCAGATTTCAATCGGTAAGCTAAACTTGGGTACTAAGACTGAAGCGCAAATTTATGTGCCGCTTTAACTGATAACAATCCGATGTGGTAACCATGTCCAAACCCCTTTCCCCTTATCCCACCCTGTCGATCCTCGTTATCGGCCTGGTGCTCGCAGTCTTTACCCCCAAGCCCCTTTCCAACGACAGTCAGTCAGCCGATAACCCTCCCGGTATCACCAAAGTGGTTATTTCCTGCGAAGAAAACCTCGACCAGGGCCATGATGACTATTACTACAGCCGTTTGTTAAAACTGGCGTTGGCGAAAACTGTGCCCACCCACGGCGACTATGAAATCCAATTCGTTCCGGTCATGCCCATCAATAAGCGCTTGTTGCGCGAGATAGAACGCGGCAGCGTAGACGTTACCTGGATGCCCTATGCACGGGGCCTGAATTACGCAGTGGACCCTATTAAAATCCGCTTGCTAAAAAACCTGAGCGACTATCGGGTATTTTTGATCCGCGCCGAAGATACGGAAAAATTTTCAACGGTAAAAAACCTTGAGGATTTGCGCAAATACAAAGGCGGTATAGGGTCGCATTGGCCAGATCGACAAGTCATGGAGGAAAATAACCTGCCCCTGGTGTTGAGCATGAGTTATTTCAATTTATTTAAAATGTTGAAATCAAACCGGTTCGATTATTTTTCGCGGGGCGTTTACCAGGTCCGTACGGAAGTTAAAGAGTATACCGACCATGGAATTGCCCTGGAAAAATACTTATTCCTGCGTTACGACAATCCCGTGTACTTCTATGTCAGCAAAAATAATCAACGCCTTGCTGAGCGTATAGAAACAGGATTAAAGCTCGCTATTGAAGACGGCAGTTTTAATGACCTGTTTAACCAGATAGAAAATTTGCAGTGGGGCGCAAAATTGCTGGAGGATAACAACAGAACCATCATCCAGCTCAACACCTTTGGCGAATAATTTATGGCGTCTGGATTTTTACGCTGGGGCGATCCATTTTGCGTTTGGCAATCATTATAGCGACACGTCGATTTTGTGCCCGACCCGCTTCAGTTGCATTGGATGCGACTGGTTGATACTCGCCATAGCCTACTGCCGACAAACGCTCCGGTGCAACGCCGCGGGTCGCTAAATATTTCACAATTGCGCTGGCGCGAGCCGATGACAATTCCCAGTTGGTGGGGTACTTGGGGCTATTGATTGGAATGTTATCGGTAAAACCTTCAACCTGTACGGGGTTCGAATAATTTTTAAGGATCAGCGCAATCTCATTAAAAATCCTTTGCGCCTGCTCGCTGGTTTCCGCGCTGCCGGAGCTGAACAAGATACTGTCTTTTAATTCAATTTGCAGCCATAGCTCATTGCTGGATACGGTAATCATTTGGTCATCAATTAACTGCGAAAACTTTTCGGTTACCAGGTCCGAGATTTGTGAAAGCTCGTCGGGAGTGGTTAATCCTTCAGATGCAACCGAACTGGCAGCTTCACCTTGATCCACAACTTCCGTTGGTGTTCCATGCTCACCAGGGTTGGACGGAACTATTTTTCCCATATCAATGGGGGTAATTACCTCGGACGGGTTCGATTGCTGGACCGGTTCAGCGTTGTTTTGGGAATCCGTCGGCTGGTTAAAGGCTTCAATAAAAGTATCGGACAACACGCGGTATTTACTGTCATTGACCTGGGAGATCGAGTACATCACCACAAAAAATGCGAATAACAACGTGATGAAATCCGCATAGGAAATCAACCAGCGCTCGTGATTAACATGAATATCTTTTCGCCTGCGACGCACCATGAAAATTCTCGCCTCAATGCGGATGCAAATAACCGTTAAGTTTCATTTCAATTGACCGCGGGTTTTCGCCGTCGGCAATCGCGATAATGCCCTCGATAATCAGCTCGCGGTATTGCGAATTTTCATTCACACACATACGCAATTTATTGGAAATCGGGATAAATACCAGGTTGGCCAATGCCACGCCGTAAATCGTCGCCACAAATGCGATAGCGATGCCCGGCCCCAATGTGGCCGGATCAGCCAGGTTGTTCATGACATGGATCAATCCCATTACCGCCCCGATAATACCGATGGTAGGTGCGTAACCGCCCATGGATTCATAAAATTTAATCGCATCAAAATCGCGTTGTTCATCCACAATCAAATCGGTTTCCAGAATGCGGCGGATGACTTCCGGTTCATTGCCATCCACCAATAGCTGCAAACCTTTTTTTGCGAAAGGATCTTTTTCCCGCTCGGAAACCGCTTCCAGCCCTAGCAAACCATCTTTACGGGCGGCGGCGGCCCATCGAACGATATTGGCAATACCCTGTTTAAATGGAACGTAAGGCGGTTTAAATACCCAACGGATTATTTTTAATGCGCGTTTCAAACTGCTTTTGGAGGTTTGCAACATGGCCGCACCCAGGGTACCGCCAATAACGATAAATGCAGCGGGGCCATTGACCAATGTTCCTATGCCGCCGCCTTCCAGGAAATTGCCGCCGATGATTGCCGCAAATGCAACGATAACGCCGATAATGCTTAGTACATCCATTACATTACCTCTCGCACCAGGCGTGGCCCGATTTCTTTCAAGCTCAGCACCTTATCTGTTAAACCGGCACGCGCGACTGCCATGGGCATACCATAAATGACACAACTGGCTTCGTCTTGTGACCACAGGGATGAGCCCGCCTGCTTTAACAGGCCGGCACCTTTACATCCATCCGAGCCCATACCCGTAAGCACGACTCCCAGCACTTTATCGCCAAAGGTATTCGCAGCTGATCCGAAGGTAATGTCCAGTGAGGGTTTGTAGGTAACGCGGTCGTCGTCGGGCAATACCCGCACTGAACCGTTATTGCGTTTATCCAGCATAAGTTGCTTGCCGCCGGGCGCCAGCAACGCCAGACCCGGTTGCAACTGATCACCATCAGCAGCTTCACGTACCCGGATATTGCATTGTTTATTCAAACGCTCCGCAAATGCTTTGGTAAAGTTCTCCGGCATATGCTGCACCAATACGATGGGCAATGGAAAGGTCGCAGGCAACGCAATCAATACTTCAGCCAATGCGACCGGCCCACCCGTGGATGCGCCGATCACCAAAATCCTGGGTTTATTTTTTAAGCGGTAGTGGTCGGTGTGCGCGGATTTTTCTTCCGCCGGTGTAGCGGTTTTGGCGGATGTTGCGGGATTAACCGATGTTCCCGCGCGTAAGCTATTTGTTACAGCCGACGCAGGTTTTGGTTCCGCACCGGGAACCGATGTTGCCGCTTGCAGGTTTGCAGTTGCGCCGGCAAGCGTAAGCAAGCGCTCGTGTAATTTTTTTTTGAGTGACGCGGAACTGCGTGAGACTTCAGCGAAATCTTTCGGGATAAAATCCAGCGCACCGGCTGCCAAGGCATCCAGGGTAATTTTTGCGCCTTCGTAGGTAAGGGAGGAAAACATCAGGATCGGCACTTTGCGGTTAGCCATAATGTGTTTAATGGCGGTGACGCCATCCATTACCGGCATTTCAAAATCCATCGTAATAATATCGGGCTTTAGCTCTGCCGCTTTTTCCACCGCTTCGCGACCATTACTGGCGATACCAATCACTTTTAAATCCGGGTGTTCATTAATAATGTCTTTCAGGCGATGCTGAAAGAAGTTGGAATCATCAACCACTAATACCCGGACAGGCATTGAATATACTCCGCAGTAGCGACTGCCTTGGAAACAATAAAACGCCGATGATAAGGCGCGTTGTCAAATTAATTGTGTCCCCAACTCGCCGATCCTTTTGCGTAGCGGCGTAACAGGCTGGGAATATCGAGGATCAATGCAATGGTGCCGTCACCGGTGATGGTAGCGCCGGCCATGCCCGGTGTTCCCTGCAACATTTTTCCCAATGGCTTGATGACCACTTCTTCCTGGCCTATCAATTGGTCTACCACAAAACCAACGCGACGCGTGCCGACGGTAACAATAACCACATGCGCATTGTCGGGGCGTTCGCCATGGCTGGCCTTCACCAACCAATCTTTCATATAAAAAAGCGGAATGGCCTGATCGCGGATCGCGACACAATCCTGGCCATCCACGACGTGGCTTTTGGTTAAATCCATATGGAAAATTTCATTCACGCTGACCAGCGGGAATGCAAAAGTTTGTTGTCCGAGCATAAACATCAGCGTCGGCATAATGGCCAGGGTTAAGGGCACCTTGATAATAAAGCGCGTGCCTTTGCCCAATTCCGATTTGATTTCCACCGTTCCGTTCAATTGGGTAATTTTGGTTTTCACCACATCCATTCCAACGCCGCGGCCCGACACGTCGGAAATTTCTTTTTTAGTGGAAAACCCGGGGGCAAAAATCAGGTTGTAAGCTTCGGTATCGGACAGGCGGTTAGCCGTGTCTTCATCAAACATACCTTTTTCAACGGCGATCCGACGTAATTTAACCGGGTCCATACCCGCACCGTCATCGCTGATGGACAACAAGATATGATCCCCTTCCTGTTCAGCGGCAAGCACTACCTGGCCGACACGGGATTTGCCGTTTGCTTCGCGCACTTCTGGGAATTCAATTCCGTGGTCAACAGAATTACGCACCAAATGCACCAGCGGATCAGCTAACGCCTCCACCAGGTTTTTATCCAAATCAGTTTCTTCACCCACCAATTCGAGGTGGATTTCCTTTCGCAAGCTGCGCGCCAAATCGCGCACGACACGTGGAAAGCGACCGAAGACTTTCTTGATCGGTTGCATCCGCGTTTTCATTACGGATGTCTGTAGATCAGCCGTTACCACATCAAGGTTTGCAACGGCTTTTACCAAGGCTTCATTGGTGGAACTATTGCCCAAACGCACCAGGCGATTACGCACCAATACCAATTCGCCTACCATGTTCATAATGTCATCAAGGCGTTGCGTATCAACACGTACGGTGGTCTCTACTTGCGGTGCATCCTTATCAGCAGTGGATGCCGGTGCTATAGCGGCCGGTGCCGGTGCAGCCTTAGGTTGCTCGACCTTGGCGGGTGCTGCGGGCTTTGTCTCCGCCGCTGGTTTGGCCACCGGCTTTGGTGCGGGAACCGAGGCCGGCGCAGGTGATGCAGGAATTGCCGCACCGGTAGCGCCTGAACCCGGCCCCTTGCCTTTTCCATGCAATTGGTCGAGTAGCGCATCAAATTCGTCATCGGTAATTAAATCGCCACCGGCGGGCACTTTTGCAGGCGGCGCGGCAACGACCGGGGCCAGGGGCGCGGCACTTGGGGTAACACCGGGCCCTTTCCCTTTTCCATGGAGTTGGTCCAGCAATGCTTCAAATTCATCGTCGGTAATATCATCGGACGCGGAACCGCTGGCGCTCGCAGTGGCGGCGGGCGTGGTAGCGGGCGGCGGTGCAACAACACCGGGGCCCTTGCCTTTTCCATGCAGCTGGTCCAACAGCGCTTCAAATTCATCTTCGGAAATTTCTTCACTGGCACCGGCAGCGACACCCGTTGGATTAGCCGGCGCAGACGTTACTGCCGCAGCCGCCGGTTTTCCGGCAATTGCATCCAGTAACTGTTCAAATTCCACATCGGTAATATCGCCACCCACCATTGCAGGATTACCGGCGGTATTGGTTTCCGAAACCTGGCCCACGGCTTCCGCCGCAGCCTGGCCCGGCACTTCCTGAAGATCCTTGCAGGAAACCAAACGCTCCAGCGCATTGATCAGCGCAGGGTCCACCGGCGGTAGTTCCTCGCGCTGGGAAACCAGTTCAAATTGCTGGTTCACCATATCCAGTGCTTGCAATACCACGTCCATTAATTCAGACGTAACTGTACGTTTGCCGTTGCGCAAAATATCAAACAGGTTTTCGGTAACGTGGCAACATTCCACCATGGGTGTTAAGGATAAAAAACCGGCACCGCCTTTTACAGTGTGGAAACCACGGAAAATGGCATTCAATAAATCTTTATCTTCAGGGCGTTGCTCCAAATCCACCAATTGCTGGCTGAGGCGTTCGAGGATTTCCCCGGCCTCTACCAGGAAATCCTGGAGAATGTCTTCGTCATCACCAAAACTCATTCAAGATTCCTCGTATCCAGCCACTAAAAACCGAGGCTCGATAATAAATCGTCAACTTCATCCTGTCCGGCAACCACATCCGCACGCGCTTTATTAATTTGCGGTCCCTCAGCTTCGGTTTTTCGTTTCTGGATTATTTCGTGGTCATGGGCAAGTGTTTCGCGATCATTTGCCAAACCGGCAATTTCTTCCACCTGGCCGGCAATACGAACCAGGCTTACCAGGTCTTTTTCGACCTCATTGATCAAGCCGATGACGCGTTTCAAAACCTGTCCGGTTAAATCCTGGAAGCCTTGCTCCAATACGATATTTTGCAGATTCTTGTTGAGTTGTTCGGTGCCGGTAACCATCTGCCCCAGGAAATTATCCATGCGCTGGTAAAGCGACCTGAACTCATCCACACTCATTTCACGGCGCTTAAGGCGTGCCCATTCATCCCGCAAACTGTTCGCTTCGTGGCCCAGGTTCATAGCGATGGGCGCGGCTTCATCCACCATGTCCATGGTTTTTTCTGCCGCCTTTTGCGTGAGTTCAATAACGTAACTCAAACGGTTGGAGGCATCGTGAATATCGGATGTCTGGATTTTCGGGGGCTCTTTGGAGAGGTCTGCATCCACATTGAAATTCACAATGGCGTTGTGCAATCCACGTGTTAAACGCCCTACCGATTGGAATATATGACGATCGCGCGCCTGGGTGATGGTTTGGATCAATATCGATGCGTCTTCGAATTGGTTGCTTTGCAATTTTTCAGTGAGCAACTTCGCACACTCTTTTAATTCAACGACGAATTCGTTATTGATGGATGTTTGGATGTCAGAAGCCATGGCAACGCCTTTTTATTATTTGATCCGGGTTATTAACCGACACGATCAAAAATTTTCTCGATTTTTTCTTTCAGGGCTTGTGCCGTAAATGGTTTGACGACATAGCCATTTACCCCGGCCTGTGCCGCTTCGATAATCTGGTCGCGCTTGGCCTCGGCAGTCACCATAAGCACCGGCAGGGAGCGAAGTTTTTCATCCGCGCGCACGGCTTTCAGTAAATCAATTCCGGTCATGCCCGGCATGTTCCAATCGGTCACCAAAAATTGGAAATCGCCGCTCCTGAGCATTGGTAGCGCGGTAACGCCATCATCTGCCTCGTGGGTATTGGAGAACCCCAAGTCGCGCAGCAAATTTTTTATGATCCGTCGCATTGTTGAAAAGTCATCAACAATCAGGATTTTCATGTTCTTATCCAACGTAACCTCCACTCACCCGGACGGGATTTTTATTTACTCATAGTCTAGTAGGAGTTGAAGCATCGGCCAGTTGCGGCACCTAAATCTTCAACTTTTAATGCAAATCATAGCCCAATTTCCCGCCTGGATAGATTATTCAAGCCTATGGCGGCCTTGCTTTGCATTTATTAATCCATAGCGCGGGCTTGATCAGTTTGGTTGCCAGTCTCCCAACCTGTTACGTAAGCGAGCGGCGGCCTGGCTGTGGATTTGGCTGACACGCGATTCACTGACCCCCAATACCAAACCGATTTCCTTCAGGTTCAGTTCCTGGTCGTAGTAAAGGGAGAGCACCAGTTGCTCGCGCTCCGGCAATTGGCGGATAGCTTCCACCAGCGCTCTTTTCAAGCCATCGCGCTGCATACCGTCCAACGGACTGGTAAAGGCGCTACTGTGTTCCGATGCGTCGATGTTGCTGTCTTCTTCCCCGAAGGTTTCTTCGTAGCTGAATAACCGGCTGCTATTGGAATCTTGCAGCATCACAAAATATTCACCGAGGGATACGCCGAGTTCCTCTGCGACCTCGGCATCTGTGGCATCGCGGCCGGTGCGCGCTTCAACGGCGGCGATCGCCTGGGAGACACGGCGCGCATTGCGATGCACAGAGCGTGGTACCCAATCGCCGCGGCGCATTTCATCGACGATGGCCCCGCGAATGCGGATGCCGGCGTAAGTTTCAAAACTTGCCCCGCGCGACATGTCATATTTTTGGGAGGCTTCGATCAAGCCGATCATGCCGGCTTGTATAAGGTCGTCCACCTGCACACTGGCAGGCATACGCATCATCATGTGATAGGCGATACGTTTGACCAAAGGCGCGTAGTCTTCGATATTGATCTGCGCATCGCGTAGGGTTTTCTTTTCGTACATGGCTAAACCATTGACAACGGCCATCGAGCACCTTCGTTACAACCAGTCGATGCAATTGCATGTGTGAATTGACTGTACAACAACGTTTTCAGGGTTTCTTTATACGGATTCAGGTTAGCGCGCATTGGCGGCCTGTAATAAACGTTCAACAAAAAATTCCAGGCGGCCTGTCGGTGTGTTGGGTAATGGCCATTTGTCCACCGCTTTTGCAAGCGCGCGAATCGCCATTGAGGCCTTGGAAGTCGGGGCAAACTCCAACAGCGCTTTTTGTTTTTGCACCGCTTTGCGCACATTTTCATCAAAGGGAATCTGGCCGACAAACTGCAAGCTTACATCCAGGAATTTTTCACATACCGTGTTCAGCTTGTTAAACATGTTAATACCTTCATTCGGTGTCCGGGTCATATTGGCTACCACACGGAAACGGAACATGCCGTATTCCTTGTTAAGCAATTTAATGAGCGCGTACGAATCGGTGATGGAAGATGGCTCATCGCATACGACAACAATGACTTCGTTAGCGGCGCGCACAAAACTGACCACGGTATCGGAAATACCCGCCGCCGTGTCTATCACCAGCATATCCACCTGGTCCGACAGTTCGTCAAAGGCATTGATCAAGCCTACATGCTCAGCGGTACTTAATTCCGCCATGCGTTGTACGCCGGAGGATGCGGGAACTATTTTTATACCGGCAGGGCCATTCACCAGTACTTCAGCCAGACTGTGGGTGCCGGCCAGGACATCAGCCAGTGTGTGCGTGGCGCGGATCCCCAGGAGTACGTCGATGTTGGCGAGGCCGAGGTCAGCATCCAGCAGTACCACCCGGCGACGTAACTCCGCCAGCGCGATGCTTAAATTGACTGAAATATTGCTCTTGCCTACCCCGCCCTTACCGCCGGATACCGCGATCACTTGTACTGGTCGCACGTGGCTCATTGACTCTGACTCCAAACCTGTTTTGTGACGCGCTACCGGAAAGCCGGGGGGCGCCCTAAAGTGAACTGAGTATAGTTAGGGATTGATAACTCATCTGACTAATTTCAGTTTCATGTGCAAAATCATGTGCTTATAGGGATTTACCGGTTAAGAAACCGCCGTCGCTGCGTTGGCTTTGAGCAATGCGATTGCTTTTGATACCAACTGGTGTGCACGGGCCACCTCAATGTTCCTGGGAATATCCTGGCCGTCGGTGGTGTAGGCGATGGGCAAGCGGTTTTGCATCACCACACCCAGGGCCTCGCCCATACTGGCGGTTTCATCCAGTTTGGTCAGGATGCAACCTTGCAACCGCGCCGGGCCATACGCATGGATCGAGGCTTTCAGCATTTGCGCCTGGCTGTTACATGACATCACCAGATAGGTTTTGACCTGTTGCTGTTCGGCCAGTGCTTGCAGTTGCGCTTTCAGGTGCGGATCGCCATGGCGGAAGCCCGCGGTATCTATCAACACCAAACCGCAATGGCGCAGGCTGCGCAACACGCTGTCCAGCGGGTTGGTTTCATCGACTACGCGTACCGGTACACGCAGGATACGGGCGAGTGAGCGCAATTGGTCATGGGCGGCAATACGGTAGGTATCGGTTGTAATCAAGGCGACCTTGTCAGCGCCGTGCTGCAATACATAACGTGCAGCCAGCTTTCCGATGGTGGTGGTTTTGCCCACGCCGGTAGGGCCGACAAATGCGAATACCCCGCCTTGATCAACAATATCGCGACCATTGATCGGCAACTGGTGCGCAAGGTTAGCCAGGGCATCCGGCCAGGCATCGCCCAGGGTTTTACGTTTGGTACAGGCTTTAATCACATTGGCGATCACATCTTTGGGTAATCCCAAACGTTCCAGGCGGCGACTCACGCTAGCCAATACCGGCGAATCTGTGGGAATGGATTGCTGGCCGGTAAGCCGGTCCAGTTGTTGTTCCAGCAGCAAACGCATATCGGCGATTTCCGCTTGCAACTCCGACAGTTGCGCATTCTGATCAAAGGATTCGTTCATTTCGTGTGTGAATTCATTGGCCGCTTCTTTGGCACGCGCCCCTTTTCCGGCTGATTGCCCCATCTGCGATTCGGTAATTAATGCCTCGCGGAATGAGCGTGCAGCGCCGGATTGTGCTGACCGTGAAGTAACAGGTTCCTCATCCACCAGCGGATAGCGTTCGGCGGCGCTGACACTCACTTTTGGTTTGGCCACCGGGGCATGGCGCGGGATACCGGCATTAACCACCGTATTTTTTCCCACCAGGAATTCTTTGGCCGATTCTTCCGCCTTGCGCGCGGCAATCATACGTTGATGCGCTTTTTCAATATCCTCTGCCAATTGGGCACCAGTTTTACCGGCATTGGGGTGGCCGGCATCCCGGTGGCCGGCATCCCGGTGGCCTGCACTCAGGTAGCCTGCATTCACGTGGTAAGGCAATTCAGTCATTACCGGCGCCGCCTTGCGCTGAGGTTTGCCGACCACCCGTGGTGAAATATCCCCATCGCTCAGCAAGGGTTCGCTCGGGGCGAAAGTCGCTTCGGAAAACGGGCGGGTTTGCAATTGCTTGAGTTCCAGGTCTGAGCCCATGGTGGTCAGTAATTCCACGCCTTCCGGGATGCGGTTGCTGGAGAGAATAATCGCATCCGGCCCCAGCTCCTGGCGGACCAGCTCTAACGCACGGCGCATATCAGCGGCTACGAAACGTTTGACTTGCATATTCAACTCCTGCCCTTGGGGCGACCTGGGTTATTTCTTGTCAGCACCAACGCTGGCATCGATAGTAATTTGTTTGTTGTCCGGTACTTCGGTGTAAGCCAACACCCGCATATCCGGGACGCTATGGCGAACAAAGCGGGACAGCATCGGGCGCAATGGTGCGGCAACCAGCAACACCAGGGGTTTACCCACCATCTCCTGCTTTTGCGCCGCTGCGATTAACGATTGTTGCAAGCGCTCCGCCAAGCCAGGCTCAACAAAGGCACTGTCATCAGCGCCGGCTTTTTGTGCCTGTTGCACGGTATTTAGCAACAACTGTTCCAAGCTGGGTTCAAGCGTGATCACAGGCAGGTTTCGCTCGTTTCCTATGATGTTTTGGACAATTTGCCGCGCTAAAGCAACCCGTGCCAGGGAGGTTAAAGCGGCGGGATCTTGACTCTTGTGGCTATTGCCCGCCAAGGCTTCGGCGATGGAACGGATGTCGCGAATCGATACGCGCTCACGCAGCAGGTTTTGCAGCACTTTGAGCAAGGTGTTGATACTGATGGTGTTTGGAACCAGCTCTTCCACCAGCTTGGGGGAGGATTTAGCCAGCATATCCAACAGTTTTTGCACGTCCTCATGACCCAGCAATTCGAAGGTATGGTGTTGCAGGATCTGGTTGAGGTGAGTCGCTACCACAGTGCTGGGGTCCACCACCGTATAACCCAGGGTTTGGGCTTGTTCGCGCTGGTTGGGATTAATCCAGATCGCATCCAGGCCAAACGCGGGATCTTTAGTCTTGATGCCATCGATAGTACCGAACACCTGGCCGGGGTTAATGGCCAGTTCGCGGTCCGGATAGACATCGGCTTCCGCCATGGAAACCCCCATCAGGCTAATGCGGTAGCCGGTTGGGTTTAAATCCAGGTTGTCGCGGATATGTACCGAAGGAATAAGGAAACCCATTTCCTGGGAGAGTTTTTTGCGCACACCTTTAATACGGCCCAGCAATTCTCCACCCTGGTTTTTATCAACCATGGGGATAAGGCGATAACCCACTTCCAGGCCAATTACATCCACAGGCTGGACATCATCCCACCCCAATTCGGGCGATTCGGGTGCGCCGGGCGGCAAGGCCGGGGTTATGCGTTGCGGGGTAATATTGGCACCGCCGCTTCCGGCTGGCATAGACGCGGGGCCTTCCCCTGCCAAGCGCTGGCCGGCGGGAATAAAGGAATTCTCTTCCACCACCGCCGGTTGTTGCTTGCGCCAGTGTATGTAATACGCCAGGCCCGCACACATCAAACCCAACCCCAGGAATGCCATGTGCGGCATACCCGGTACAAGGCCCATGATCACCAGCATAATGGCCGCTACCGCCAGCGCTTTGGGCGAGGTGAACATTTGTGATACCACCAGCTTGCCCATGTCCTGGGAGCTGTTGACCCGCGTCACCAGGATCGCCGCCGCAACCGACAACAGCAGGCCCGGGATTTGCGCCACCAGGCCATCACCAATGGTGAGGATGGTGTACTTTTCGAAGGCATCGGCAAATGCCAGGTCATGCTGGAGCATACCGATTGCGAAACCACCGAAAATGTTGATGAACATAATCATGATGCCCGCGACCGCATCCCCGCGCACGAACTTGCTCGCACCGTCCATCGCGCCGTAGAAGTCCGCTTCGGCGGCAACTTCCTGGCGGCGTGTACGCGCCTGGTCCTGGTCGATCAAACCCGCATTCAGGTCGGCATCAATCGCCATTTGCTTGCCGGGCATGGCATCCAGGGTAAAACGCGCGCTTACTTCGGAAATACGGCCGGCACCTTTGGTGACCACCACAAAGTTGATGATCATCAAAATGATGAATACCACTATACCGACGGCTAGATTGCCGCCGATCACCACATGGCCGAAGGCTTCAATAACTTTACCGGCCGCATCGCCGCCGTTGTGCCCTTCCAGCAACACCACACGCGTGGACGCCACGTTCAAACCCAGGCGCAACAGGGTTGCTACCAGCAAAATGGTGGGGAACGCCGCGAAATCCAGCGGGCGCAATGCGTAGATACTCACCAGCAAAACCACCAGTGAGAGCGCGATATTGAAGGTAAAGAACACATCGAGCAGCAACGGCGGGATCGGCAATATGATCATCGCCAACAGCATCATCAGCAAAATGGGAATACCCATATTGCCGCGCCCCGCTCCCTTAATGGAGCCAAGGACAGCCCTGCCATTTACATTGTTAAGCTGGTTGAAAGTCGGTAGCGCCATAGTTACGGATTCTTGACGGTTGGGCCAATTTTCCGTGTTATCGCAAGAAGCGTACCTATTCGTCGCTGCGCATTGTCTTACCGTGAAAACCGGCTATTGGATTAGGCACGTAATCGACACCCTCCCGGTTATTCCGGTTTGCCTTTTGAGTCATACCGCATTTCTCGCGGTACATTAATGTTGCGCGGATATTGCGGCCTGTCGCCCCTACCCTTGCGGTAATTGCGTAACTGGAATACGTAAGCCAGTACCTGTGCGACCGCCAGGTATAAACCGGCGGGAATTTCCTCATCGATATCGGTGGTATAAAAAATAGCGCGCGCCAGCACCGGCGACTGGATAATTTCGATGTTATGGGCCTTGGCAATTTCGCGAATTTTCATCGCAACATGGTCGCCACCTTTCGCCAGCATAATCGGCACATCCATTTTTTCAGGGTCATACCTTAATGCCACCGAGAAATGCTCCGGGTTGGTAATAACAACATCTGCCTGGGGTACATTGCCCATCATCCGGCGCTGCGCCATTTCCCGTTGCAGTTGGCGAATACGACCTTTTACCTCCGGTTTCCCCTCCGTGTCTTTGGCCTCGTCCTTCAAATCCTGGCGCGACATTTTTAATTTTTTATTGTATTGGTAAATCTGGATGGGAACATCAATGGCCGCGATGAGGATGGTCGCCGCCGATAGGGTAATAACCGCAAGGATGGAGATTTCCAGCGAATGGATGATGGCGTTTCCCACTGACTCGTCAGACAGGCGATACATATCCTGGGCATAAAACTTCAGCAGTAATATTGTCACCCATAAAATCAGCCCGACCTTGCCCAGGGATTTGAGCAATTCGATGACCGAGTGCATTGAAAACATACGTTTGATGCCCGCGATCGGATTCATGCGGCTTAATTGCGGCATCATGGCCTTGCTGCTGAATATGAACCCGCCCAACGCAATGGGACCGGCGATAGATGCAACCAGCAAAATTGCCATGAGCGGCGCGATGCTGATCAAGCCGTCATAAATGGCCGCCGCCAGGGTACCGACCATCGCGTTAGGATCGAATACCGCTGCACGGCTAATAACGAAACTGGCGCGGGTCAGGCCGATAATCCTATCCGCCATAAAACCGGCAAATATATAAAGGCCGATTGCCGCCAGCATTAATACAGCGGTGGTGGTTAAGTCGCGCGAACGGGGAATCTGGCCTTCTTCACGCGCTTTTTCAATCTTTCGCGCACTGGCCTCTTCCGTTTTTTCCTGGCCGCTTTCGTCTTCTTCAGCCATAACCCACCTTTAGGGGCTCAATGCCAATGTACGCAGTGTGCCTATGCCCTCTTCCATAATGTCGAAATAAACCGGCAGGAAATTGGCCAGGGTAAACCACATGAGGATAAAACCAAAAATCAGCGTGATCGGAAAACCCACGGTGAATACGTTCAATTGCGGTGCCGAACGGCTCATTACCCCAAATGACATATTAACGATCATCAACGAAGTGAATAGCGGCAAGGTAATTAACAAGGCGGCGCTGAACATCCACGAACCCATGGCTACAATCGTGGAGAAATGTGCGCTGTTCATGCCGCTTCCACCAACCGGAAAGGTGGTGAAACTATCAATCAATAATTGCAGAACGACCAAATGACCGTTGCTGCTTAAAAATAATAACGTGGATAGCAACAAATAAAATTGCGAAAGGACAGTTACGCTCACACCGCTGGAGGGATCGTTCATGGCAGCAAAACCCAAACCCATTTTCATCGCCATAAATTGTCCGGCCAGGATAAACACATGCAAAACGACCTGCATACAAAACCCCAATGCCAGGCCGATGAGCACTTCCTGGATAACCATAAGGAATCCTTCCGCCGACAACAATAAGGTTACCGGTGCCGCCGGTAATACCGGCGCAATCATCATGGTGGTAAACAGCGTGAGGATAATACGCAAGCGCGCGGGCACTGTGCGGGCCCCGATAATCGGAATCGCAAAATAAAAAGCACCGATGCGCAACATCGGCCACACATAGGTGCCGATAAATTGGCTGATTTGCTCTTCGCTGAATATTAATTCCTGCATTGCGTAACCTAGCCGATCAAACCCGGCACGCTGGAAAAGAGCCGGTTAAAAAGATCCATAAACTTTGTCAGCAACCAGGGGCCGGCGATCATCAAGGTAATTAAGGTTACGATTAAACGCGGTAGGAAACTCAAGGTTTGCTCGTTAATTTGGGTGGCGGCCTGGAAGATACTCACGATTAACCCCACAATCAGGCCGGGCCCGATAATGACCAGCAACATTAAAATGGTGAGGTAAAACGCATCTGCAAATAAATCCATAACGACTTCGGGTGTCATGGCAATACCTCCGTCATACGCCGTAACTGGCGGCCAGCGTACCCACAATCATGGCCCAGCCATCCACCAGCACAAACAACATAATTTTAAACGGCAGGGAAATAATCAGTGGCGAGAGCATCATCATACCCATAGCCATGAGCACGCTCGACACCACAATATCGATTACTAGAAACGGGATGAAAATAATGAAGCCAATCTGGAACGCGGTTTTTAATTCGCTGATGATAAATGCCGGAACCAATATGCTAAAGGGCGTTTCTTCCGGCGTGGCGATTGGCGGATGCTTGGCAATACCGACAAAAAGCAGGATATCCGACTCGCGTGTTTGGGCCATCATAAAACTGTGGAAAGGCGCCGCCGTCCGGGCCAGTGCTTCCTGCGCAGTTATCTGCTGGTTTATATAGGGCTGCAACGCGTCCTGGTTCACCTTGTTTAAAACCGGTTGCATGATAAATAACGTAAGGAAAAGCGCGAGGCCGATCAAAATCTGGTTAGAGGGCGATTGTTGCAAACCCAATGCCTGGCGCAAAATTGAAAAAACAATAATGATCCGGGTGAACGAGGTCATCATCATTAAAATGGCTGGCAAAAAAGTCAGCGCGGTCATAATCGCCAGGATTTGCAAAGTAACCGTGTATTCCTGCGATCCATCCTGGTTGGTTTTTACGGTCAACGCCGGTAAACCGGGAATGGCGGGAAGGCTCCCAAGTTGTGAATTATTGTTTTGCGCCAGCGGTAAATTACCGGTGCCCGGATCGGTCACCGGCGGCAGGTTGGTTTGCGCGGCTACCGCGCTCGCTAACAACCAAAGTAACAAAACGCTGCCGATCATCACTAATTTTTTTAATGCGGGTATGTGATCAGTCGCCATGATTATCCCCGGACTCCGGAATTATTGTTGCCGGATTCGTCATTGGTATGCGGGCGTTGCAATATCGCCATCAGTTTGCGTCCGAAATCTGAATTGTTGACATCACCCGCAGGGGTGGTGACAGGTACATCAAATACATGCAAGGTATTAATCTGTGTTGGTGTAATTCCCAGCAGTAACTGCTGTCCCCCGGCATCAATTAATGCAATACGCTCGCGTGTCCCCAAAGGCATGGTCGCAATAATTTTTAAATGGGTGTTACCTGCAAAGGTTCCCTGGCTAAACCGTTTTACAAACCAGGAAAGGCCGAAAATCAGCCCGATGATCAGTAACAAACCCAGGGTCACATTCAATAAATGCCCACCGCTGCCGATTTTTGGATTTTTGCTGTTGGCGTTTTGATAATAGCCAGCTGCGTGGGCAGTGGTTGATGACGTTGTTGGGGCCTGGTTTGCAGGTAAATTGCTTGTTGGTAAATTATTTGTTGGCAGATCGCTTGCCGGTGCAGGGATTGCCGGTGTGATTGTTGCGTTAACCGCTGCTGTATTGCCTGGGAGTGTGGTGGAAGCTGGCGAGGTCGGTACGGCTCGATTATTTTCAATGGTACTTGCACTGGCGCTTGCCGCCGAAGCGATTACCGCAACATCGTATTGAGGCAAAGGAGACGCTACGGATGTGCCATCGGCAGCACAGGCGGCCGCTGCGAATAACAGCCCCGCGCCTGCTATTTTATGGATTATGTGTGTTAACGCGGGGCTCATTTTTATTTTCCCAACTGATACAACTAACGTAATTTTTTAATCCGTTCGGCCGGACTAATAACGTCGGTCATGCGAATACCGAATTTTTCATTCACGACTACCACTTCACCGTGGGCAATCAGGGTGCCATTAACCAATACGTCCAGCGGTTCACCGGCCAGGCGGTCCAATTCAATGACCGACCCCTGGTTCAACTGCAATAAATTGCGGATGGTGATTGAAGTGCGCCCTACTTCCATTGAAATGGAAACGGGAATGTCCAGGATAACATCCAGGTCCGGACTACCCACGGCGGGTTTCGCTGTTTCATTTTTTAATTCGTCAAAGCTAACGGCATGGGTCATGGTTTCTTCGGCATGGGCCTGTTCAGCCATCGCGGCCGCCCAATCATCCGCCATTGCATCCTGGTCGATATCATCGTCTGCCATTTTTTTCACCTTTAGTCACGTTAGTATGGTCGCCCTTGGTGCCGGTAATGTTGTAGGCACCGCTGCGATCAATAAATTCTTTTATTTTCAGGGCAAGGAACCCATTGGACTGCCCCAGTTGGGTACGGAACATGGGAACGCCGTTGGCGGTAAGCACGTGGTAATCGGGGAAATCCACCGGGATGATGTCCCCGACCTTTAAATCCACAATGTCGCGCAGGGTAATATCGCGACGGACGAGGTCGCATTCCAGATCTACCTTTGCGGACAGGACATCCTCGCGCAATGCCTTTTCCCAACGTTCGTCGTGTTCGTCACTATCGCTTTGCAACCCCGCATCAAGCACTTCGCGAATCGGCTCAATCATTGAATAAGGAACGGTGATATGCATTTCGCCACCACCGCCATCCAGTTCAATATGGAAAGTGCTCACCACCACCACTTCGCTCGGACTAACAATATTGGCAAGCGAAGGGTTAACTTCTGAGTGGACATATTCGAAGCTAATGGGAAACACCGCCTTCCAGGCTTCCGTTAAGTCGGTAAACGCCTGGTTTAACACCATTTGCACAACACGCAATTCGGTGGGCGTAAATTCGCGGCCTTCAATTTTTGCGTGGCGACCGTCGCCGCCGAAAAAATTATCCACCAATTTAAACACCAGGCGGGCGTCCAGGATAATTAACGCGGTGCCGCGCAACGGGCGGAACTTCACCATGTTTAAACTGGTGGGAACATAGAGCGTATGGACGTATTCGCCGAACTTCTGGATCTGCACGCCCCCGACAGAAACATCGGCGGTCCGGCGCAACAAATTAAACATGCTGATACGGGTATAGCGGGCAAAGCGTTCGTTAATCATTTCCAGCGTCGGCATACGCCCGCGGACGATGCGATCCTGGCTGGTTAAGTCATAAGCCCTTACCGTACCGGGGTCTACATTTGACTCGGTATCTATATCGCCGTCATCAACGCCGTGTAAGAGCGCGTCAATTTCGTCTTGTGAGAGTAGATCTTGCACGGCGGATTCCTTATTGCATTACAAAATTGGTAAACAATACTTGCTCGACAGTGGATACAGGTTTTTTGTCCCCATCGTCTTCACTTGGGTCAATAAGCGCTTCCTGTTCTTTTTTTAATTGGTTATTGATTATTTCCAGGGCCTCTGTTTTTAGTTTTTCCTTGCCTTCATGAGTTTGCAATTCCTCAAAATTTTTGCCGCTCAATAACATAACCAGGCCATTGCGAATTGCCGGCATGTGCAATTTCAATAATTCGTTCAGCGCCGGATCGCGATGTAACAGGGTAATGGCCGCCTGCAAGTAACGCTGCCGACCGTTTACATTGAAATTAATAGTGAAATTGGGAGCCATATCAAAATAGATGGCCGGAGCGAGGCTGGTTTCTTCGGGCGCTTCGGCTTTTTTCCCAGTCGAGTCCGGGGTAAGCATTTTCAGCGCGATCACTGTTCCACCCACGGATATTGCAATCAACGCAACTGCCAGACCGACAATCAGAATTAATTTTTTCTTTTTTTTATTGCCGGCATCTGCTTCAGCATTGCCTGCATCATTCTTTGCTTTTTGTGGGGCTGCCGCCATGTCAAAACTCCGTCACTTTCAGGGATCAAAAGGGTTTGAGCAATACCTATGCCAGTATCGCCTTTGAAGCTTAGCAGCGGCTGCGCGGTTTGCGAGGGGGAATTCTGATAAAAAACAAAGGTGTAGAGAAGCTGAGCATTTCGCTCAGCTTCTCATCAAACGAATATCGGAACAGGCCTGGAAGTGAATCAGGCGTAGTGATCGACCAGCCTTGTCGAAGTAATGGATGTCATTGCCACAGGTGCTAATTCTTCATCATCCGTATCACCCGATGCGCCGGCGTGTTCTCCATGGTCCTGGTCCTGTCCGTGCTGTGGCGCAGATCGGTCGGATACATCCACATTCACCAGGTTCAACCCCTGCTCCGAAAACATGTCGCGCAAGCGGTTAAGTTGCTGGTCCAGCGCTTCGCGCACAACCGGATGCGGGCTGGTAAAAGTAACCGTAGCCTGGTCCTGGTTTACACTGACTTTTACATGCAATTGCCCAAGGTCAGGCGGATCAAGGCGAATCTCCGCGGCACTGACATTTTGGGCGGCCAGCCACAGCACTTTTTCACCCACCGCCTGGCTCCATTGTGGCTGTCCGACGGGGACAGGTACGCCAGCTTGCGCGACAAAACTCCGCGCCGCGGGCGATGCCGACTCTGCCATGCGAACCAGGGGTTCAGCCAGGCTTGTGGGCGTTAAGGTCGGTTTTGCGGGGTCGATGGCTTTTTCGCCAGCTATATTTCCCTCCGTCAATTTACCCAGGACAGCTTTGCCGCCCAATAGCAGGAAGTCGGGATTGTCACCCGGGGATTCGGCAAGGCCAGCCGCCCCGGAAATTGCTTCGGCAGATTCCAGGGCCGGGGTGACGGGGCCGGACAAAGCAATAGGGTTACCCGCCGGAATAGTGGATGGAGTTGCCCCACTCGCCAGGCGTAGTTCAGCGGAGTCCGGATTCCCGGCACCGGACATCAATGACAGACCGGCTGCGGTTATCGCCAGGGGACCGCCTTCCAGTTCCGCCCCTGCGGGTACCAGGGGCTGAGCACCCGGAATAGTCATCTGCGGCTCGATGAATGGGAAAACTGCGCTTGTTTCCTGGAATAACTCCGCCTCATCCTCCAATAGCACGCCTTCGCCATCCACTGCCAGTTGTGTAGCTGCTTCGTCCCCGGCTGACAAAGCGGGGACTTCCGTTGCGATGGCAACCTCGCCTATCGCCAATTCTGTGGTTTGCGGCGCCTCAACAAGCTCCGCTGAAACCTCCCCGGAAGGCTCACGTTGGGATGAAGGAGGCCCAGCGACGTCCCGCTCGGCCTGTTCACACTTCACCGGGTTTTTCGACGGCAGCGGTTTGGCATTTTTAGCATCAGGGCGATCAACAGGCCGTTCTTTTGCAGCGGTTTTCGGTTTAACCCTAGCTTCGGCCTGGTCCACCGGCTGGCGGGTTTCTGCCCGGTTCGTTTCGGGCGCTGCCTTTCGCGTGGCGGGCTTGGTAGCGGCAACATCTGGCCGTACTTGCGCCAGGGCGTCGCGAAAGTTTTCGGTCGTGTCCACGCGCGGTTTGGAAACTGTGCCTTTACCGGCGGTCGCACCGGGACCGGTGGTGGCTAACAAATTATTAAGGAGGTTACCGCTATTCATCTATTGCTCCTGGCCTCGGCGGCGGCAAGGTATTGCCGTCACCCGATTCAATAACTAGGTTCAACGGGATGATTGCAAGGGAGGTGCCAAGGGTGACAAGGAGGCGTAATTACCGCGGGCGCACACCGCCGCGTTTTTCTAAAGGGAATCCAGGAGGGATTGGACCAGGAAAAACTCCTGTTCTATCTGTTGCAAATCTTTTTCCAAATCCTTGAGGTTCCCGGCCAGGGCTTTTTTTTCCAGCGCCGCACACAGGGCGGACAATTGCGGCGCGCCAATATTACTGCTGCTGCCCTTAAAACTATGGGCGGCGCGGCGGATAAGATCCGCATCGGTCCCCTGGATAACATCGTGCAGCTTTTTCAACCGCTCATTTGAATCTTGTTTAAAGGTTTCAATGAGCAGGCCAAAATCGCCTTCCATTACCTGTTTCAAGGTTTTCAAGGTGTCGTAATCCAAGTGATCCATCGGCCGCATCTCGCTAATTAATAATTTTCCGGTTTCACTTAATCGTCGCTTACCCAAGCGAAATCCACTTCGGCAATATTTCCTCGACCGGAATACCTCACGCCACCGCAAAGTTTTTCCACCAGGGCTATGCCGCGCCCACTGTAACCGAATACCGACAAGTTATTTCCCGTTCGGTTGGCATAATCAAAACCATCGCCGCTGTCTTCAATCCGGACCTTCAACAAACCGCCATTTTCGTTGGTCTTGTGGGAAATATTAATCCGCACGTAGCCGCTATCAACACGGTTTATCCGCTCCTCGCGCATCCGGTAATATTCTGAAAACCCGTCAGGGGTTTGTTTAAGGCCTGAATCCAGCTTCAACACACCGTGCTCTAACGCGTTGGTATAAAGTTCCGCCAATATGGTGTAAAGGGTACTGCTAAATGCGCGCAAGCTCGGTACTTCCATCAACACATTCAGCAGCATGGGTAAAGGATCAAATACCTTAAAGCTGGTAGGTTTCACCTCAAAACGCATGGACCATTCAATATCGGAATTGCCATACTTGTCGCTCGCTTCTTTCGCAAATGCATTCACCCGCGCGGGTTCATCCATACGGATTTCCAACAGCGACAAATCGTCGTCCTTTTCACCACCGCCGACAAATTGCTGGACACCCTCGATGATTTCGTCGAATAAACGATTGTGATTGCGATTGTTGGCAAAGACCTGCTTTAACCGCGCTTCACCAAACATTTCCCCGGTGGCATTGCGCGCTTCATGGATGCCATCCGACCAAACAAAAATACGATCATTTGTTTCCAGGTCAAAATATTCGCAAGTATCCTTAAACGCGCGATTGGACAACACCCCTAACGGAAGGTGCGTGGATTTAATAGGAATGACGCTGCCATCCCTGTGTTTATGTACAAAACAATCCGGCAAACCGCCATTCCAGATTTTAATTTTTTTCTTGCGGAAATTAATGTCCATCATCACCGCGCAGCAGAATATACCGACAGGTAAAATGTTTTTTAACTTACCGTTAATTTCACGCAGGATGTCGGTCATGGAAAACCCTTTGGGTACCATACCGTAAAACGTGGAAGCCAATGGCATGGCGCCAATCGCCGCCGGTAATCCGTGGCCGGTAAAATCCCCCAGCAATACCATCATGCTGCCGGAGGGGCGCATGGCGGCGACCAGTACATCGCCGTTAAACACGGCGAGGGACGATAAAAAATAACGCACATTGTTCGCGTTTAAACAGCCGCTGTGCGCGACGTTATCAAACACATGTTTGGCAACGGTTTGTTCCTGTAACAAGCGATTGTTGTATTGCACAATCTGGTCGCGTTGCGTCAGCATAGTGCTGTGCAATTCGCGCATTCGATTGAAGGATTTAATTTTTGCCTGGAGGATAATGCGATTGTAAGGTTTGGAAAGGAAATCATCGCCCCCGGCGTCCAGGCATTGCACCAGGGATTCGGTGTCTGACAATGAGGTGAGGAAAATAATGGGTACCAGCTCATCCCCCGCCAATTCCTTAATTTTTCGCGCAGCACCGAATCCATCAAGCTCCGGCATTAACGCGTCCAGCAAAACAATGTCGGGGCGCTCCTCGGCGTAAACCCGGACAGCCTCCACACCGTTGCAGGCCGAAACCACGGTATGCCCTTCCTTTCGTACAATACTCTCCAAAATAAGCCTGTCGGTATCTGTATCGTCAGCGACCAGAATTTTCAAGCGTCGCACGTCATTCATAAGATCGCTTCCATACAACACTCACACAATCAACAAAAAGAAGGTGGAAACAAACCTTTGCGGCGAGGGTAAGGTGACATTACTGGATATCGAATAGTTGTTCAAAATTGGATATCAGCAGAATTTTTTTTACGTCAGGCGCGCAATTGACGATCTGTATATTGGATTGCTCACCACCGGCGTAATCGCGCAGCAGCAATAACATGCCCAGTGCGGAGCTATCCAGGTAGGAGGTACCTTGCAAATCAACCCGATAATGAGTGGGTGTGTGCGAAAGTTTTTCGTAAGCACTACGAAATTCCTGGTGGGAACTAAAATCGAAGCGGCCCTGAATATAAATTGTGACTTGATTGCCGTCAGGGGATACAGTTGACGTGATCGCCATGTCTTACCTCATTAAAAAACTTCAGATCATTCCCGGCTCTGGGTCAGTCCACGGTCATTCACTATGCACCGACTTTTAATTATCACCAGGATGGATAAATACGGCCTTCGTAAGGGAAATAAAACACCCTGCGGTTAGTCCCATCGGCTGGCACCCACTAAGGATAGCCTAAAACGCCGGGCTTGCAGTAGCCTATCGGGCTCCGATCCGGACGCTGCACCCTATTCCTGATTAGGCGACCGGTGGCGCAATTGCAGCGAGCTTAGTTCATCCAGCTCTTTCTGCAAACGCTTTTCAAGGATTACATCATCTTCATGTTGCAAACGTTTGATCAAGTCCTCAATTGATTTACATTTTTGATGTTTAACCTGCCACTGCTTTTGCAGGTTAACCAGGAGCGACTGCATACGCACCACTTTGCTTTCCTGTTCGCTGCAAGCCTCGTGCAAACGGTGGATAAAGCTACTGTAATTTATTAATTCATGCGCCAACACACCTTCGCGCAAACCACCCTGCTCCTGTAAATATTGTGTAGCGTAATCGCGCAGTTCTTGCAGTTGGAGTTCTTCTTGCGCCAATTGCTCGCGGAATTGGTTTAACTTTTGTGCCGCGTCGTCCTCCTGGCGTATCGCCAGGGTCAACACAACTTGCATACGTTTCGCACGCGAATCAGCCATCGTAACGGTCCTCAATGAGGCGTGGCGCATTAATCATTATTTCTGGCGGTGTTGCGCCATTAGCGGGCTATTCGCCTTGGTATTCGCCGGTGGCTTTAGTAGCGATTTAAGGTTGGAAATGGATTCCGGCAAATGCACACCCTGCCGAATGCCCTGCTGGATGAACGCGCGCAAATGGGGGAAGCGCTCAATGGCCATATCGGTATCCGGGTCGGCGCCGGGGGTATAGGCCCCTATGGCGATAAGGTCGCGGTTCTGCTGGTATTTGGCCAGCAATTGCTTGAACCGCTGCATCATTTTGAGGTGCTCTTCATCGACGATATTCTGCATCGCACGGCTGATGGAAGCCTCCACATCAATCGCCGGGTAAATGCCCTCCTCCGCCAGGCGGCGCGATAACACCACATGGCCGTCCAGGATGGCGCGCGCCGAATCGGCGATGGGGTCTTGCAGGTCGTCCCCTTCGGTCAATACGGTGTAAAAGGCGGTAATAGACCCCTCACCAGCCGCCGCATTTCCGGCGCGCTCCACGAGTTGGGGGATCTTTGCGAATACCGAGGGCGGATAACCCTTGGTAGCGGGCGGCTCGCCTATGGCCAACGCGATTTCGCGCTGCGCCTGGGCGAAGCGTGTCAGGGAATCCATTAACAGGAGTACATTCAGGCCCTGGTCGCGGTAATACTCCGCGATACGGCTGGATAACTGTGAGGCGCGCAGACGCATTAGCGGTGCATCGTCCGCTGGCGAGGCCACCACCACGGCGCGGCGCAAGCCTTCTTCACCGAGGATATGGTCTATAAATTCCTTCACCTCGCGGCCCCGTTCGCCCACCAATCCCACGACGACGACATCGGCCGTGGTAAAACGGGTCATCATGCCCATGAGGACACTTTTACCGACACCCGAACCCGCCATTAACCCGAGGCGCTGGCCGCGGCCCACGGTAATTAGCGCGTTGATCGCGCGCACCCCGACATCCAGCGGTTCGCTGATCGGGTGACGCTGTAAGGGATTGATCGCGCGGGGATGGAAATCAAGGAATTCGTCACCGATCAGGGGGCCTTTACCATCCAGTGGCTGGCCAATGCCATTGACAACACGCCCCAATAACTGCGGGCCGACGCGCATTCCCATTTGCGTTGAAACAGGCACTACGCGCGCGCCGGGCTGCAAGCCTTCCACTTGCTTGATAGGCATAAGGAACACTTTATCGCCCGCAAAGCCTACCACTTCCGCTTCAATACGGCGGTTATCGTTATTGATAATCTCGCACTGGCGCCCCACGGAAACATTCAACCCAACGGCCTCCAGGGTCAGGCCCACCGCGCGCGTAATGCGCCCTTCCGCCTGGGGTTCCGCATAAACCGGTTTACGGGGTGCGTAGTTGCGCAGGCGGGAAGTAATGGGTTGGCGTTCGGACATGGTGGCCTACCTGTTACCACTGGAAAAAGGAGCGGGTGGTAATCCGTCTCCAGGTGGTGACTCGTCGCCCGCCAGGTCCTCGTCTGTTGCGGCTAATTGCCGGGTGAGGAATTGCTCGAGCAGGGTTTGCAACCGCGAAGACACTGAAAAATTCACACGGCTTTCCGGGGTTTCGATACGGCAACCCCCTGGCAGCAGCTCCTCGTCTGCGAAGAACTTCCAGTCCAGTTGTTGCTCGGCAGCGTAAGTTTCTATCGCCGCCAAATCGTCGGGATTCAAACATACACGAATATTCTTGCTGCCCACCGGTAATGCCGCGATGGCATTGCGCACCAACGCCAGGATCTGCGATGAATCCGTTTGAACCTCGCGTTGCACCACGCTTTGGGTAAGCGTGCAAATGATGTCCAGCAACATTTGTTCAAGGTCATCGTCTTGCGCGTGTATCGGATCAAGCAACGCGCTTGCCAAGGCCTGGAAGCGTTGTTGCTCGGTGACCAACTGGGCGCGCATTTCTTTCAAGCCCTGTTGGCGCCCGGCTTCATAACCTTCGGTAGTGCCTTTGGCAAAACCTTCCTTGTGCCCTTGCTCGAAACCGTCCTTCTCCGCTGCGTCAAAGATCGCCTGCATTTCTTCGGCGGTCATGCCCACTTGCGGAACCTGTTCCTGCACTGGCATCTCAACGGTTTCAATTTTTTCCTGTTCGCGGCGCAACAACCGCTCGCGCCGTTCCCGCGCTTCTTTTTCCGCGGATGACAGCACCCGCCCATTGTCGCTGACCGGCGGCAAGATCCAGGTGGTCGCCTGGTCAACCGCTTCCGCTGGAATACGGTTTGGCAATATGGAATCGGACATGGTGGCTTTATCCCAACAACATTAACGAATGGCAACGCCGGATTAAATCATTTGGTCGCCGCCGCCACCCAACATAATTTCCCCCGCATCCGCCATGCGGCGCGCGGTAATCAGGATTTCTTTTTGCGCGGCTTCCACATCCGCCAGGCGCATCGGCGGTTTGGTTTCCAGGTCGTCACGCAACAATTCGGCCGCGCGCTTGGACATATTCTTGAAGATTTTATCCTTGAGTTCGTCGTCGGCACCTTTAAGGGCGACCACCAGCACATCGGAAGAAACCTCGCGCAACAATGATTGAATACCGCGATCGTCCACTTCCTTGAGGTTCTCAAATACAAACATAAGGTCCTGGATCTGGTTGCCCATGTCTTCGTCGATTTCCTTGATGCTTTCCATCAATTCCGCTTCGATTGAACCATCCAGGTTGTTCATGATTTCCGCCGCCACCTTATAACCGCCCATTGTCTTGGTTTGCGAGGCGGCGTTGCCGGAGAATTGTTTTTCCAGGATATCGTTAAGTTCTTGCAAGGCGCTCGGTTGCACGGTATCGAGGGACGCAACGCGCATCATAATGTCCAGGCGTACCTTTTCCGGGAAATAGGTGAGGATTTCCGCCGATTGGTCCGGGTCCAGGTAAGCGATAACAATCGCCTGGATTTGCGGGTGCTCGTTGCGAATAATGTCAGCGACCGAGCGTGCTTCCATCCATTTCAGCGTATCCAAACCAGTGGTATTACCGCCGATCAAAATGCGGTCGATCAAACCATTGGCCTTATCTTCGCCCAGGGCGGTAACCAGCATTTTGCGGATATAGTTATCCGCACCCACACCCAGGCCTGTCAGCGTGCGCACTTCATCAAGGAAGTTAGCCAGGACCCCCTGCACTTCCGATTGTTGTACGTTTTGCAATTGGGTCATCGCAGCGCCAATACGCTGCACTTCCTTCGGCCCCATATGCTTGAGGATTTCCGCCGCATCGGCTTCACCCAGCGACATCAATAAAATTGCCGCCTGGTCCACAGAGCGCATTTTCAGTGCGGGCTTGGCGACCGCCTTATCATTGGCGTTAGCGTTTGCATCAGTCATCGCGATTTATCCACTTTTTAACAACCTGGGCCACGCGGCCCGGATCATCGGCAATCAAACCTTTAATAGCGTTAATTTGTTCTTCGTAACCCTGCTCTGGCCCCGGCAACATAAGCGCGTGGCCGCCGGTAAGGGTTACCGTCTCATCAGACATATTTTCCAGGCCGGATATACCACCCGCCGCTTCCAGCGCCGCCAACTGGCGAGCTTCTTCTTCCTCCGCCAGCTTGCCGCCTTGCCTGGATAAACTTTTGAACATCGGGCGCAACAAACCAAACACAATTAGCAGGATGACAAGTACGCTCGCGATGTATTTGATATTGGGCAGTACCCATTGTTCCCACCAGGGAACTTCGCTCACGCCCACTGTGGGGTCAATTACCCGCCCGGCGAAGGGCGAGTTCAATACATTCACACTGTCACCCCGTACCGCGCTGAAGCCCACCGCGTCCCTCACCAGTATAGACAAGCGTTCCAATTCGTTTTCAGTCCAGGGCACCAGGGTCTGGGTACCGTCGGCATTGGTTACCACCTTGTCATCCACCACCACCGCGACGGTTAAACGTTTTAATGTGCCTTGTTGATGCTTGGTGTAACTCACGGTACGGTCCAGCTCGTAATTGCGCGTAGCCTGTTCACGATTGTTAGTAGGCTGCGGCGCTGCCACCGGCTGGCCGGTAACAGGGTCAATTTGTTCAGGCGCTGCGGTTTCGGTTCCGGGCGGCTGGTTAGTCAACGCACCGGGAATTCCCGCCGCGACATCACCCGCGCGGCGGGTTTCATTCAAGGTTTGCTCGGAACGGATTGCCGGCAAATCCGGGTTAAATGTTTCAGCAGCTTGCTCAACAGCGGTGAAGTCGATGTCGGCACTGACTTCCGCGCGGAATTTGCCAGACCCGACTACCGGTTCAAGGATACTGTTAATACGTTTGATAACACCGGACTCTACATCCTGTGAATATTTGTGTTGTTTTTCCGCAAGCAGCAGTTCCGCACTTTCCTCACCGGTTGATAACAGATTGCCGTGTTGGTCCACTACAGTTACGTCGGCCATTTTCATACCGGGCACAGATGAAGCGACCAGATTCATAATGGCTTTCACTTGCGCCGGATCGACATTCCGGCCCGCAAATACTTCGACAAACACCGACGCGGTGGGGTTGGTTACATCGCGCACGAACACGGTTTTCTTCGGAATTGCAAGGTGCACGCGCGCGCTGCGAATACTGGTAATACTGGTAATGGTACGGGCAAGCTCGCCTTCGATACTGCGTTGGTAACGGGTATTCTCTACAAATTGACTGGTACCCAATGGCTGTTCCTTGTCCATTAATTCAAAGCCCTGGGTCGGGCTGGATGGCAATCCGAATTCAGCCAATTTCAAACGGGCCATATGCACATCTTCGGATGCAACCAGGATTGCCCCCGAGTTTTCGTCCACTTTAAATTTAATCTGGTTTTGTTCCAGCACATCCACCACATTGGCAGCATCCAGGTTATCCATGCGGCCATACAGCGGTCGATAATCCTCACCCTGAATCCACATCACCACCGCAAAGCCGATGGCGACACTCGCGGCGAGTGTGACCATCAGGCCAATTTGGCGCAGTAAATTCAGGCTGCTTAACCCTTCCAGGAAATCACCGCCCATTTTGGGTTTTTCCGCCGGCAGGTTGTCAGTTTGGGAAGCGGCTGGAGTTGCCATAATCAATACACCTTGGATTTACTGTTTAGCGTTAAATAAGATTCAACCGAACTGCTTATTAAAAGCATCCATAAACTAAATGGGCATGTTCATTACATCGCGATAAGCGTCAATTAATTTATTGCGCACTTGTACTGTCGCCTGGAACGCCACCGAGGCTTTCTGCGAGGCAATCATCACATCGGTAATATCGACACCGGCCACACCGCGCTCGTAGGCTTCCGCCATATTGCTTGAAGTTTTTTGCACGTCATTCACTTTGTTAATGGCTTGCGTCATTAAATCGCCGAAACCGGGGACCTTGGTTGGCCCTTCAACAGGTACAGCACCAAGGCTACGTAATCCACCGGGTGCATCGGCAACGCCCTGGGGACGTTGGAATACCTGGGTCTGCGCTTTCAAGCTGCGCATTTCGCCGAGTAATCGATTGATATCTACGCGATCTGTCATGATCCGGCCCCTTGAATACCTTAACCAACATACCGACAAAAAATTGGCATAAATGCCATGGAATTTGTCTTTGCAGGGAATTTTGCACAAAGCAGGCCAAGATTTGCCGCGCGGCAATGCGTTGCCAGAAGGTAACCATTTTGTCGCGGGATTTTCATATTTTTGTCATTTGGGCGGAATAACATCCGCTTGAAAATCCCCGTAGCGATCCGCACCAAGGAGCCCTCAATGAGCAATGCAAATGCAAATGCAAATGCAAATGCAATCAATGAGCAGGAGTTGCTGGACAATGCGATGGCAAGCTTTCTTGCCGACGCGATGGTTTCAAAAACGAAGCGGCAACAAATTCGCCGCAATATGGAATGCCGGCGCAAGCTCGAACAAAAATGGGAAGCCAAACGGCTGGCGCGTGAAACTTGCGAATATGAATTTGACTATTTCCACTGAAACATCCCGGTGGAAATAAAATTGCCCCACCTGGCGGCGGGGCAATCGCGGAAGCAATTACTCGGTAATCTCATACCCTTCTTCACGCAACCGCGCGATTTTATAGCGTAGCGTGCGGGCGCTGATACCCAAACGCTCGGCGGTATTTTTACGGCTGCCGCGTTCAATTCGCAGGGTGTTCATAATAATTTCGTATTCGCGTTGCTTCAGGTCATTGCCCAGGGCCGGATTATTTAACGAGGCATGATTAACCGGCGCGTTGCTGAGCAATGCAAGATTATCGTTCGCCACATTCCCGACCGAAAATTGGCTGACAGGGAACTGGCCGGCGCGATACACGGGATTGGCATAGGCCGATGCGCTTGCCGGTGACACCAATGGTGACTCGATCGCCATACGCTCCGGTACCGCACTCATAATTTGTGCTGCCTCTAACAGATTGGGTTTCTGGCTGTAATGCATCGGGCTTTGTGAATAAGGCCCGTCACCACCCAAGCCTAAATCTTCCGCCTGGATAGATTTACCCGGCTGCAAAATCAATGCGCGCTGCATGATGTTATCCAGTTCGCGCACGTTGCCCGGCCAGGGGTATGCGAGTAATTGTTGTTGCGCACCTGGCGATAAATTCACGCCGCGACGGTTTTGCTTGTGGGCGTGTTTTTGCAATAGTTTTTCCGCCAGCGGGATAATATCTTCCAAACGGTCGCGCAGCGGTGCCCACTGCAATGGCAACACGCTCAAGCGATAATATAAATCCTCACGGAATTTTCCGCCTACCACTTCGCTGCGCATATCGCGGTTAGATGTAGCGATGACACGCACATCCAATTTAATGGTTTTGCGTCCGCCCAGGCGCTCTACTTCGCGCTCCTGCAATACACGCAATAATTTGGCTTGCAAGCCAATATCCATTTCGGAAATTTCATCTAACAATAAAGTCCCGCCATTGGCCTGCTCAAACTTACCCGGGCTGCTGGTATGCGCGCCGGTATACGCGCCTTTTTCATGGCCAAACAACATGGCTTCCAGCATATTTTCCGGAATAGCGGCACAGTTAATGGCAATAAAAGGCTGGTTGCGGCGCGGTGAGTGGTCATGGATATAACGTGCAAGCACTTCTTTACCGGTACCGGATTCGCCGACAACCAATACGGTTGAATCCGATTGGGCTACACGTTGCGCCAATTGCAATAACTGCCTGCTCGATGGCGCCATAGCCACAGGTTCGTCACCGGAGGTTTGTGCAACCCCCAAATGACGGGCAACCGCCTCCACCAATGTTTGCGGAGCAAAGGGTTTCACCAAATAATCAACTGCACCCTGTTTCATCGCATCAACAGATTCGCTAATACTCGCGTAAGCGGTAATCAACATCATCGGGATGTGGGGATAATCCTGCTTGACCGCACGTAACAAATCATGGCCACTCATACCACCCATATTCACATCGGAAACAATCATGCGAATATCGTTATACAAGGCCAATTGCTTGAGCGCGTCTTCTGCGCTTGCCACCGGAATTACCGGATAATCCGCCAACTGCAACGTATCGGTAAGCGCCTCGCGCAGATTATTATCATCTTCAACAACCAACACCTTGATTGCATGTTCAAATTCAGCTTGTTGCAATGCCAAAGCCATGATTATTCCCCTACCGATGAAAAATTTGCGAAAGGCAATAGCAAACTGGCACAGGTGCCCTTGCCTAAAGTGGATTGCAATAAAAATTTACCGTGATGCGCACGCGCAACCGCTTTCACCACACTTAAGCCCAGGCCTGTACCCTGCGCCTTGGTTGTTACAAACAGGTCCCCGACATTGGCCAACATTTCCGGCGGGATTCCCGGGCCCTTATCGCATACACGAATCCAGAATTGCGGTGTTTCATTGGCAAGTTCCGGATCATTTAACGCTTGCGGGTAATGGTTAAACTCGATGCGTAACTGCGCTCCCCGGCCTACTGCCTGGATGGCATTGTTGACAAGGTTCAATACCGCACCGATTAAGGCTTCGCGATTGCATTGGATATATTGCTCGCGGCAATGGATGATCCATTCACAATGGGATTCGCTGGTCATGAGCGGCACTTCCATCGCTTCAGCCAATTCAGCCTGTAGTTGCGCCAGGCTAATAACATCGTTCAACGGCAGCTCACCCTTAACGTAAAACAACATGTCCTGGACTTGCCGCTCGATATTATTCAAGCGGCCGAGGATTTTTTCGGAAAATTGCTGGCGGCGTTCACCATCCAGCTTTCCGTTGCATAAATGCCCTGCGTACAACATGGCTGACGATAAGGGTGTGCGAATTTGATGGGCCAGGGCGCTCATCATTTTGCCCAGTGCGGATAAACGCTCATGGCGACTTAATTCACTCTGCAAACGGCGCGTTTCGGTTTGGTCGGTGAGCAAAATGATCTGGCCATCCTCACCCAGGTTGCGGGTTTGGATACTCACACGGCGGCCATCCTTTAATGAAACTTCGTGCCCATCATCTTTGCGCGGGGCAAAGGAACGGGTGATCACATCGCGCCATAATTCGCCTTGCAGCGGCTCACCCAGCAATTGGGTAGCGGCCGGGTTGCATTCCGCTACCCGTCCGGACGAATCCAGTACTACCACACCACCCGGTAAAAAATTCAGCAAGCTTTCCAGCCGGTGCGCCAGCTTTTCCTTTTCCGCCAGCTCACCGAGCCGACGATCACTCAGTTGGCTCAATTCCTGGTTTAACTCAGCCACACGGTTTTCCAGCAGGTGAAACGAATCCACAAGCTGGTCTGATACGCCGGTAAAGCCGTCAATTACCGCGCCTTTGTCCGCACGGCCCAATGTGTTGATGACCGGGACTTTAACCTCCTGGCCCATCAGGTTGAGGGGTTTGGCAGTAGCCGGAACGGCCTTAACTAAAGAAGGCGCTGCTTGCGTCATAAAAACTCCGCGGCAAGGAATTTGCGTATTGGTCTGCGATCAGTGTCAAGAATCCAGCGAAACCTGCTCACCTGGTGCAGGGATATACGGGTATTTGCAAGCGCAATGCCAATCCACTTTTTATAGAATTATCAACGACTTAGTTTTGCTAGCGAAATAAGCAGTCAAACATTTGGCTGGATTTGGGGGGGAATAAGTGTGCCGGGGTTGTTGCTTCCGGCGGCCCTACCTATAATGCGCCCACCCTTCTCGGGGGAGTAATCTGCTCTGGCATCACTGACGTGAGTCCTTAATGCCAAGCGCTTTTGTCAACAGACTTGCCGGATAATCCAGGCATGGCAAAAGCGTCCTTTGTGCGGCGATGCCGATCGCCCGCCACTCCGGATTGATGAGACCTGAGATACCACCATGGCTCCGGGCGGGACATGGCGGTATCTCTTGTGTTTCATCCCGCCCAGGTAATGTTAATAATGGAAGCGTTCCTTAGTTCCACCCTGGTTGTTGCTATTGCGGAAATCGGCGACAAAACCCAATTACTCGCGTTGTTCCTGGCGGCGCGCTATGGCCGCCCGTGGATAATCAGCCTTGGGGTATTAATCGCCACCCTCTTAAACCATGCCCTGTCTGCCTGGGTGGGCGCGGCGCTGGTAGATGTGATTCCTTCCCACTGGATTTCCTGGATCATCGGCGGCAGCTTTATCGCCATCGGACTTTGGTTATTGGTCCCTGACAAAGACGATGGGGATATGGGCCGCTTCGCCAATTACGGCCCGTTCATTGCCACATTGGTATTATTTTTCCTTGCAGAAATCGGGGACAAAACCCAAATTGCGACTGTGGTACTCGCTGCAAAATATTCCGCCGGGGCGTTAATGACACTCGCCGTGATCGCCGGAACCACACTGGGAATGCTGATTGCCAATATCCCGTTAATCTTTGCAGGCAAATGGTTAATGGATAAATTACCGCTGGGCTTTGCACATAAAGCCGCGTGCGGTATTTTTATCGCCATGGGTGTACTTACGTTACTCGGGTCATAGCGTTAAAAATAATAATTATGGCGGGGCCAACAGATGCAAAACACAACAATTTTTCGAGAATTGCGTGTTATTGGTACGGCAGGTTTTTTAATTATTTTGTTCACTGGCGGATGCCTGGGATTTTTTTTCGCACCCGGTCACATCAGCCCGGCGCAGTATTGGATGAGCGCTACCGGTATCTGGATTTTTGCCTGCTGGCAGACCTGGACCCGCGCGGCCCTTAATCGTGCCGCTGAAAACTTACCAATATTCCCCAACCTTGGCTGGGCAAATGGTCTCACATTGCTCCGCGGCGGGTTGATCGCATTGACGGCGGGTTTTTTATTGCAACCAACGCCTACCGGGATAATTGCCTGGTTGCCCGGCGTGTTCTATGGCGTTGCTGCGTTGCTGGATCGGCTTGACGGTTTTATAGCGCGTCGCAGTGGCAGGAGCAGCCTGCTCGGTCGCGAACTGGATACCGTGTTCGATGCGCTCGGCCTGTTAGTCGCACCGTTGATCGCTGTCCAATTTGGCAAACTGCATCCCAGCTTCCTTGCGGTAAGCCTGGCCTATTATGTTTTTATATTTGGTATTTATTGCCGGCAAAAACTTCAACGCCCGGTGTATCCCCTGTTGCCCAGCCAATTGCGCCGGGCGTTTGCCGGCTTTCAAATGGGATTCGTTGCGGCGGTGATGCTTCCCGTATTTCCATCAACTGCCACAACGCTGTTAGGTGTGGCTTTTATGTTGCCCATTTTGATGGGGTTTGTTATTGATTGGTGGATTGTGTCGGGTCGTATAGATGGGAACCATATAAAGACACAAGTATTTTTTGCGGAGCTTGATGCATCCAGTAAATATTTACTGCAACCTGCCCTCCGTATAATCACCGCGGTGCTGGTGTTGCTCCTTATCAATACCGATGAAACATTATCAACCGCCAACAGCACCGCATTGATTGTGCTTGCAATCCTCATCCTCGTGGGCGCAGGCGCGCGTATTGCCGCGCTTTCCTTGTTGCTGTTGTGCAGCTACCTGATGAACAACCACATTGAGTGGTACCAGCCTTTTATCCTGTTCATTGGCAGTTGGTTATTATTGCTCGGCCCTGGAAATTATGTGCTATGGCGCGGTGACGATACCTGGATAAACCGTCAGGACGGCGCCCAGTGACCAAAGCCTCTTTTTTTATCGCACTCCTGTGGTTGCTAGCCATCATTTTGGCTGGCTGGACACTGGCCCAATTACCGCTAGGTGAAATAATTTCCAGCCTCCAAGGTTTGGATTCTATTGAATGTGTCCTTTGGGTTGCACTGAATATCCTTATTATCCTCGTGCTAAACCAGCGTTGGTGGTTGCTTGGCAAAGCCGTCCATGCAACCCTCGATTTCTTTGAGTTGCTATTAATCCGCCAGGCTGGACAAAGCATTAGCTTTATCACGCCCGGCCCCCAATTCGGCGGCGAACCATTGCAAATTTTTTGGCTCTGGCGACGTGCGCAAATACCCTTGCATAAAAGCTTATTAAGCTTGGGGTTGGATCGTTTTTTTGAATTCATTATTAATTTTTTTGTGTTGATCCTGGGTGTCACCCTGCTGCTTATGACACCTGCGAGCGCAACCGCCGATTGGGAAAATATCCTCGCGTTACTATTTGTCCTATTTGCTTCCCTCGCATTGCTTGGAATATCAATTGTTCGGCGCCCGCAATGGTTATCGCAACGCCTCGCTCAACTTGCGCACCGCTGGCAACGCCATCATTATCTCCACTCAATGACGACGCATTGGAATTTATTAAGCGAAGAGCTTCGCAGTTGCGTGCAACAGCAAAAAAAATGCCTGCTTTATGCCACCCTGTTATCTGTTGCCGGCTGGATAGGTTTGATTGCGGAACTGCAACTAACGCTCTGGATGGCCGGCATCCAGCTTCACTTGACTGGCTTCCTGCTTTTTTTTGTTGCCATGCGGCTTGCATTGTTGTTGCCCTTACCGGGAGGCATAGGAACCCTGGAAGCGGCCATTTTTTGGAGTTTCCATTATCTCAATATCCCTGCGGATTCCGCACTGATGGTAATTGCACTAATGCGCGTGCGCGATGCGGCAGCCTTGGTCATCGGGCTGGGTTGCGTCGGGGTTTTGCACAAATCCCAAGCTAATACAGGAAGGGTTGGATTCGATTCGGCAAATTAAAATCCCACTGGAAATTGCTAACGGATAAAAGGGAGTATAAAAAACGGACATGAATCAGTTGCTTTGTACAATCCTTTGTCGATGGGATATTGCCTTATTAACAAGCTGGTCATGAAGATCGGTTAAACGTTTCATTTCTTCTTTTGCGGACTCTACGGTGGTAAAAATACCAACGCATTTAAACGGACGATTAATAAGTTCGAAATAAGCTTCCAACACCTTACCGTCACTTTTAATAAATTCTACAAATCGAATAGAGTAAAGCGCGTTGCCGCAAACCTGGGTGATTTTCATAGGGGGGTTCTGCCTGGGAGATAAAATCACTGTAGCACACGGCAAAACCCCGAACGGACCCAATTGTCCTTAGAAAGGTGCTGCTTATATCACAATGGGTAGGATTGTTATGCTGGAAAAATTGAATTAAAACTCGCGTCTATAGGCAGCCCAACAATATTCATTCTCCCAAAGCTTGACGGTAAACGAACCTTTTCCCGGTGGATTGATGGATGCAAGCAGCCGCTCACAAATAATACGGCTGAAATGTTCGATACTCGGGTTCAACCCGGCAAATTCCGGTTTGTCGTTCAACAGTGAATCACGGAAGTAAGAAACGCTGTTGGTTAAAGCCGCTTCAATTTCTACGATATCAACCAGGTAACCATGCTTGTCCAGTTGCGCACTTTCGATAATGACCTCAGCAATGTAATGATGGGCATGGGGAAAATTTTCCGCCCCCCAATCACCGCCGATTAAAAAATGGTTTGCAATAAAATCTCGCCTGACCGCTACGCTATACATAAAAATTATCTCGATTAACCGATATACATTAATAAACAAATAAAGCCTGGACCAACGCACCGGGTTGCTCGTCCAATTGCTGGTAAACAGCGTTCGCCTGCACTAGCGGTGCGCGACGGGAGATAAAGCGCGACGGTTCAAGGCGGCGAATCATATCCCAGGTAATATCGAAACGACGGGCCTTATCCCAACGGCCGCTTAAATCCGGCGCAATGCTACTGACCTGGCTGGTGGAAATTTGCAAACGATTACGGTGGGCCGCACCGCCGAGGTAAACCGGCGCGGATTTGTTTCCATACCAACTGCCAATAATAATTCGGCTGTGGTAACCGCTAAAATCCACCGCGAGATTAAGCGCGTCAGGGGCACCGGTTAATTCATAAATCAAATCCGCCCCCTGAAATTTATTTAGCCGGTGTTGATGGACTCTTCGCTCATCATCATTTGAAGGATCAAATGAAGTAGCGCCAAGTCTTTGTGCAGAAGCCAAACGCAATGGCCATTTATCACCCACTAATAATTCTGTCAGCGGTATTTGTGCCAGCAAACTGGTCAGCAGCAATCCAACAATGCCCTGCCCCAACACTAACACTCGTTCGCCAATCAACGGTTTGCCATCATGAACAAGGTTTACCGCGGTTTCCATGTTAGCGAGAAACACGGCATCTTCCGCCGCGATATCATCCGGAACAGGAATAAGGGCCTCAATATGGCTCACAAAATGGCTGGCGTGGGGTTGGAACGCGAATACATTTTTGCCGAGCAAGGCGCTATCCATACCTTCGCCCAACTGAATAATTTTTCCGACGCTGGCGTAACCGTATTGCAACGGATAATTGTTTTGCTGCAAATTTTTAATAGTTGCGTCGAGCGGGATTTCGGAAGGAAGTTGGCCGCGGTATACCAACATTTCTGTGCCGGCACTGATTGCCGAGCAAATAACCTCAATCAACAGTTCACCCGCAGCCAGCGGGCCAATTTCTGCTTCACGGATTTCCACATGGCGCGGAGCTGTAAACCATAATTGTCGGGCTGTCGTTTTCATTTATCGCCCTCGCGATAATCCACGGTTCCCCAAAGAACAAGGTCGTCGCCCAGGCGCTCGCTAAAAAACGGATTTATAATGGGTAAGTTTAAGCGCGAACCATGCTCCAATTCCCCCACTGCTTTATAACCACCCACCAATGTCGGAACCAGTGTAATTACAACCGCGTCCACCAGCCTGGCTTTTAAAAAAGCCGTAATCACATGCGCGCCGCCCTCCACCATTAAATGGCGAATACCTTTCCCATAGAGCAAGGCCAGCGCATTTTCCAAACAGACGCGACCGTCTTCGCCGGGTGGTGACGGGCAAATTTCCACGCCGTCCTGATCCTGCCATTTGTTGGCCCGGGTGGTCAGTATCCAGCAGGGCTTATCCACACAATGGCGCAAACGCGCGTCGCTGGGCATACGTAATTGGCTATCCAGCACAATGGGTTGCGGGTTTTTACCTGACCAATGCCGCACCGTTAATTGCGGATCGTCGCTTAATACGGTGCCTATACCCACCAGGATACCGTCGTGCATGCTGCGTAACTGGTGCGTTAGCTGCAATGATTTATCGCTGCTTAACGCCAGGGGTTCGCAGGGACGCAGGGCAATACTGCCATCCAGGCTTTGCGCATAGCTGAGCGTAACAAAAGGCCGATCAGGAGTGGCCAGGGATTCTTGCGTGCTGATTAGCCAGCGCTCGATAACATCATTTAAATTCATGCAGGTCACGGCAAGCAGGCCCGCAATTCGGGCCTTTTATTTTGTGGTCGTTATTGTGTCAGTGACAGCGATCTTAAGGCAGAATTAGCACCCGACTCAACCGCCCAGGCGCAACATGCCAATTAATTGCGAACTATACCGGTAATGATTAATCCGAATACAACAGCCACCCCTGGTGTCCCCGTGTATTTTGCAATACCCGGCGACATCAATACGCTTACCGGTGGTTACCGCTATGACCGGGAGCTGATCAAAGCCTTAACCAGGCAAGGATTCGCGATAGAGGTCCTGACGCTTTCCGGGGAATTTCCGAATCCTGGCGCAACGGCATTAGCGGAAGCTGCCAATATTTTTCGGCGCCTGCCATCCGGCGCGATAGTAATTGTCGATGGCCTGGCCTTTGGTGTGCTTAGTGAAATCGCACAGCGCGAATCACAGCGATTAATCATTATCGCCCTATGCCATCACCCCCTGGCATTGGAAACCGGGATAAGCAGGCAGGTGTCACAACAATTAAAAGTTTCGGAAATGCGCGCGCTGGCTGCTGCGAGGTCGGTTATCGTTACGAGCGCGATGACGCGCAACATACTTGTTCAGGATTTTGCAGTCCCACAACAAAAAATCACCATCGCCTACCCGGGCACGGATCGCGGCGCCTTCGCACCTTGCCATAACCAAACACCGCAAATATTAACCCTTGCCACCCTCACCAAACGCAAAGGGCACGATTTGTTAATTAACGCCCTCGCATCGCTTGCACATTTGCAGTGGCATGCGCGCTTTGTGGGCGGTATGGAGTTTGATCCTCTATGGGTCGCGCATTTGCGAAAACTGATACGGGAAAAAAAATTGCAGGAGCGAATCACAGTCGTCGGGAATGTAGATGATGCCAGTAATGAATTTCTACGTGCAGACCTTTTTGTATTGCCATCCCACTTTGAAGGTTACGGCATGGCCTTCGCAGAAGCGCTTGCATTTGGCTTGCCCATTGTTGCAGCCAACACTGGTGCGGTACCGGATTTAGTTCCGGCCAGCGCAGGTATTTTAATTCCTCCCGGTGATCTGGATTCATTAACAAATGCGCTTGCACAATTGCTGGCCAATCACGAAAACCGCCGCCGGTTACAAGCAGGTGCGCAGATCGCCGCACAAAATTTACCCACCTGGGATGAGTGCGCGGACAGCGTTGCTAATTTAATTTTTAATGTGAGGAAATTATGAGCAGCTTTTCTATTGCCTGGCTGGATTTACGCGAACCGGCTGATTTTGCAGCACGCGATAAATCCCTGGTAAAAACCGCGCTCGATTGGCTGGGCCAAAAAGAAGACCCCATATCACCAGATCGTATCCTTGTTGATTTGGGGGCAGGTACAGGTTCAACCTTGCGTGCCCTTTCCAAGCTCGGCGCGAGTCATTTTGTATGGCGCCTGGTGGATATGGACGGAGAGTTATTGGATGAGGCGCTCAAGCGCCATGGCAAGCAATGGTTAATAGAAGATTACCAGGCGGATTTAAATATTGTTAACGAATTGCCCCTGACCGGCGCCAATATACTTACCGCGTCCGCCTTGTTTGACCTGGTTTCGCCAGAATTTTGCGATGCGTTGATTGCCCGGCTTGACCCGCGCAAAACCGCGCTCTATGCCGCGCTGAATTACGACGGTACGACAACCTGGTCGCCGGCACACCCATTGGATGAGACGGTATTAAATGCATTCAATAAGGATCAATTGCGCGATAAAGGGTTCGGCCCTGCCCTCGGCCCGAACGCCGTCAATTATTTAAAAGATCAATTGCAAAAAGCGGGCTACGCAGTGCAACTGGCGCCCAGTCCCTGGCAATTGACGGGGCAGCAACAGCCATTAATTAACGAATTGATTTCAGGGATTGCCAGTGCGGTAGCGGAAGGTTTTGGCATAGGCCCAACTGCATTGGAAGATTGGAAGCAATTCCGTTTGCAACATTCAGCTACCGGAACCTGTCGCGTCGGCCATTGGGATTTACTGGCGTTGCCCGCCGCTTGTTAAAAAATTAACTAATGGGGCACAGAAAAGGTTTTAATAAAACGTTCACGCACTTCGTCCATTTTCCAAATGGGCCCAGTCGGTGATGGAAGCATTCCCTCAGTCCATTGCCATGTGGAAACAGCGTCCAGAATTTTGGGGTCGCGCGCAAAAAAATGCACAGGCACATCGCGGTTGTCGCTATCGCCGGTCACCAGCGGCGCTGGCTGGTGATCACCAAACGCCATGACGACCATGTCATCGTTTCCGTAAGTCAATAGATAGTCCACCAATGTGTTCAATGTATATTCGATGGAGAGCCTGAACTGCAAACGGATGCGCGCCGGATCTTTCCAAACTTCTTCCGGGTTATCACCACGCGCAGCTTGCCGGTTAAAAATTTTTCCATCGCCAATTTGGTTCCAATCCACTAATTCCGGTACCGGTGTCCAGGGGGCATGGGAAGAGATAAGGGCTATTTCGGCCATTACCGGTTGGCGATCCTTTTTTTGCAATTCATTTCGCTGGAACGCTGACAAGGTAAATTGATCCGGCATGGTAATCCAATTAAATGCTTTACCCCGATAACCGGAATTATGTGCATGGTAAACATGCTCGTAACCAAAATAATTTCCCTCTGGCCAGGCCAGGGTAATAGCGGGCATAACACCAACGGAACGCCAACCGGCCTGACGAAACAATTGGTTCAATGATGGATGCCTGCTCATTACCAGGGTGTCGTAACGCACCTGCGAATTCACCCAGAAACCTGACATGGCGGTACCATGGGCCAACCAGCTTAATCCGCCGACTGTTGGGGAAGTCAACCATGCACTACGCACACCAAAGCCCGCCGCTTTTAATTTTTCAGTTTGCGATTGCAACAATGGCAGCAGGTGGTCCGCAAATTCCGGTTTATCCAGCGCGGTACGGCCGTAGGATTCAATAAAAACAATTAATACATCTTTTCCTTTTAAGGTTTGGAATAAACCTTCCACCGGAATCGCCTCTGTATGATTTGCCAGTAGGTGTTCGAATTCTTTCATATCCCGCACACTGTGGTGAGTGTTGCGCGCGTGCATGGCGAGCTGGCCTATAAATTCCGTAGCGGCGCGTGGCGAATGCGCGACCCGGAATCCGCCCCAACAGCATGTGAGTATTAACAATGCAATGACGGTAATTTTCGGTTTATTTAATAAAACCCGACGCGCCCGGGAAAGTAAAACAAACGCCAGGATTACAATACCAACAACCAGTATCAGCAATGCAATGGCTAATAACACAGCGGCAAACTTCCCCAGGGCTCCGTTTAACAAATCCATTCCATTCGCGAGTAAATAGGCATCAAATATGGGGTTGAACGGCCGCGCAAAAACCTTGTAGGCAGCCATGTCAGCAATTTTAAAAACCAATCCCCCCGCTAATAACACCGACGCTATCCAACGCAGGGCTAACCCGCCCCGGCCCGGTATAAGCAACAAAAAACCAAGCAACAGGAGTTCGATCGGAATGACAGCGAATGAAGCGAGGTTGATCCAGGACAAACGATTGGGAATTACCAGAACTATAAACACTGCAAGTATCACGAGCACAGCTAACAGGCACGCCAGGATTTTTTTTATCAGTATCATTATTGTTATGATCACTTATTGAATTAGCTTTTGGTGTACCAATCATCGCGATAGGTTTTAACCAACTGGGGGTAGAACACTGTCATCACTGTAGCGAGGATGCCATTCAGGAATCCCTCTGGAAAGGTTAACAAAACAAATATCCAAAAATGTTCGCGCACGGCTTCCAATTGGATTTCGCTGCCGGTGATATAAAACAAGAACCATGCACATACGCCTATCAGCGAGCAACTTATCATGGCGCCAAAAAATCCGACACCCCAAAAAAAAGTAAAAGGATTTTTAAACTTTACCCGATCCACCAACCAGATGACCAACCAGGCCCAGCTTGCAGGCACCAATACGCTTAGCACAAAATCCACAGGAAATGCGCGCAAGTCAAATTGCGCCAGCGCCATATCCCATTCCAAGGTCGCCACGCGCAGGGATAGCTGGAAAATTTCCAGCACTACCAAGGCGGCCGCACCGATCAACAACGCGAAGCTCCAACCAAACACCATGGTGGTAACAACCATCATCAGTGGATGGATGGCGATTGCACTCCACACTGAAACCTGGAGTAGCCACACAACTGCCAGGCCCAGTACCGCCGCAAAAAAAACATGTTGGCGTTGCGAATCCGCCAATAATAATTTCCAGGGCGCAAAAACGACTGCCGCCAATACCGCCGGGCTGGCAATGGCGCAACTTGTCCAAAACAAGTTCACGCCAGGGGCAAACAGCAAATTCATGCGGTGGTTAAACCTGCGCTTCTTTATAACCGTGCGCCTGCAATCTGGCCCGGATCTTTTCTGCCGTTTGTTTCAATACTTCACCATCAGCACTTTTTGCAAACGTGAAATCCAGGTCTTTCATGGAATCCATGGGTACCAGGTGAATGTGGGTATGAGGAACCTCCAGACCGGCAATCATTAAACCAACACGGGTGGCGGGATGGGTTACCTTTAACGCATTGGCAATGTTGTGACTGACCTGCATTAGATGCGCAGCCAAATCCACCGGCAGGTCACTCCATTGATCAATCTCCTCCCGCGGAATAACCAATACATGGCCCGGCCGAATCGGTTGGATGGTAAGTATTGCAATTGCCTTATCATCTTTCCATACAAAATTACCGGGAATTTTGCCATTGATTATCTGGGTAAATACACTTGCCATAACAACTCCTTATAACACTGATTAATAAAAGGTTATTAATAAACAGCAAGACCTCGCCGCAGCAGCTCGCGGGCAAGTATCTCGTCAATCTGGTGAATAGTCTCGTTGTGAAATTCAATGTAATCGACTTTATGTTTTTTATAGAGCTGTTGCTTTTCCAACTCGCCACTGATGACTGCCGCGCGATTTTTTTCCTGTTCCAATTGGTCCGCCCAGCATTCGATACACAGGTCCGCTTCCGGAATATAAAAATCAGCAACTGCTGAATCGGTTTCCCACATCAGTAAATAATCACGCGCATGAACAACACGCGCCAAATATAACCAATTATTAATTCGACGTTGAACGCTATTATTTACCCGATGGCCGTCCAGGGCCGCCTGTTCGTTAAGACCCCCATCGCCCTGGATCTGCAATAGGGAAGCAATCAGCTCCGGTTCATCCAAAATTGTTTCCGGCCAGGTAACAAACGGAATACCCGACTCCGCTTCCTGTTGTTGCCCGCCCAGGGACTTCCCTTTCGCACTGATTAACCAGCCGCGAATATTTTTTTTAATTAACCCTTTTTCCGCCAGCAATAAATTCACCAGTCGCGCCGGGACATCCCACTTGTGTGCAAGATTGGTGGCATTGAGCGGCGCTTCGGGTAATAGTTTTAATAAAGGATGATGCTGGATAGACTCAGGCCAGGCGATATATTCACCATATTTCGGGTGATTAACATACACGCCGCCTTCAAAGCGCCCTTTTTCGGTGAGCTGCCAATGGTTATCAACTTTGACAATCCAGCCACCCGAGGTCAGTAAAATAAACAACTCCTTGCTTTCCTTACCAAGCATTCGCGCCAACGCGGTGGTGGAAATATGCTTTTCTGCCATAGTGATGCCCTGAGCCAATAACTGAGCCACGCGACTAATTCGTCGCTTGCATTGAGCCGGCCATTCTACTGCCTTCCGGGAATTTGTGCCGTTGCGAATGTTCCAGGGCGTTGGATCGCCCGCCAATCCAAAATATAACTGGCTTACCGTCACTTAAAACCCTATACTTCGCGCACTTTCAGTAAGCCCTCAGATAGTGAAAATCGTTTCCTGGGCTATGCTGAACAGACAGGATGTCTGAGGGCTGCCCGTTAATCCTCCCCGCTATGGTTTTTTTGCTGGAAGGTTCCCTGCATTTCATCGCTGATGATTGGTACCGCCAATACGCATCAGCGGCACCAATACGGCCTGCCCCAAAGTGCGCAGTGCGGACTATGTCCATCCTCAAAATACAATAACAACCACAATTGCTGATCTGGCCGTAAGGCTCGGGTAGTGGCTGGGGTTTCGTATTTTTTTACTTATCCGTTACACAGGTTATTACATGTCTGAACCTATTTTATTTACCGATTTAGCCCTTGCCGAACCCGTTTTGAAAGCTATCCAGACGGTTGGCTACGAGATTCCGTCACCGATTCAAGCCGCTGCGATTCCCGTCCTCCTGGCAGGTGGCGATATTCTGGGTATGGCGCAAACCGGCACCGGTAAAACCGCAGCCTTTGCGCTGCCTTTGCTTTCCAAACTGGATTTGAGCCAAACCAACCCGCAAATCCTGGTGCTTGCCCCGACCCGCGAACTGGCCATCCAGGTTGCCGAAGCCTTCCAAAAATATGCCTCCGAAATGCCCGGTTTCCACGTACTGCCGATTTATGGCGGCCAGGATATGACCAGCCAGTTGCGTCAATTGAAGCGCGGTGTCCATGTGGTCGTCGGAACACCCGGTCGGGTGATGGACCACCTGCGTCGCGGCAGTTTGAATTTAACCAATTTGAAAAGCCTGGTGCTGGATGAAGCGGATGAAATGCTCCGCATGGGCTTTATCGATGACGTGGAATGGATTCTCGAACACACGCCCGAAACCCGCCAGACCGCCCTTTTCTCCGCAACTATGCCGCGCGAAATTCGCAAGGTGTGCGACAACTATTTACGCGATGCCAAGGAAATTAAAATCGCCAGCACCCAGTCCACCGGCGATAACATCGAACAGGTTTACTGGATGGTCAGCGGTACCAATAAGCTCGATGCGCTAACACGTATTTTGGAAGTCGAACCTTTCGACGGCATGATTATTTTCGTGCGCACCAAAACAGCGACCGTTGAACTCGCCGAAAAACTCGAAGCACGCGGTTACTCCGCGTCTGCCCTTAATGGCGATATGAACCAGCAATTGCGCGAGCGCGCAATTGATCGGTTAAAAACCGGCAAGCTGGATATTGTAATTGCCACTGACGTTGCCGCACGCGGTATCGATGTTGAACGGATCAGCCACGTTGTTAACTATGACATCCCCTACGACAGTGAAGCCTACGTACACCGTATCGGTCGTACTGGCCGCGCGGGTCGTAGCGGCAAGGCGATCCTGTTTGTGGCGCCGCGTGAAAAGCGTTTGCTTTACACCATTGAAAAAGCCACGCGCAAACCCATTACCTTAATGGAATTACCAAGCGGCGCAACGGTAACCAAACACCGTATTGATCAATTTACACAACAAATTACCGATACCCTGAAAGAGCAAGCGGACCTTTCATTCTTTAATGATTTGCTTGCTGAATACAGTCATGCAAATGATGTATCGCCGGAAGAAATTGCCTCAGCCCTCGCCTATTTGTTGCAACGTGAACGTCCATTGCAAGTGAAATTCACCGATATCAAACCGGAGCGCAGCGAACGTCGCGATCGCGATGAACGTGGCAGCCGCGACCGAGGTCCACGCGAAGACCGTCCGCGCCGCGAACGCAGCGATGAAAACATGGATCGCTACCGCATTGAAGTGGGCCGCAACCATGAAGCGCGCCCCGGTGATATCGTTGGAGCTATCGCCAACGAAGCAGGAATTGAAAGCCGCTTTATCGGCCACATTAAATTATTTGATGAATTTTCCACGGTGGATTTACCTGCGGGACTACCAAAAGAAACCCTGGCAAAATTGAAGAAGGTACGGGTACGCAATCGCCCCCTGGAAATCGCCCTTGATCAAGGTGGCTCACGCGGTGGAGATGATTTCCCCGGCCGCGGCAAACCGAAACGCGATTTTGGCCCACGGGAAGGCGGCGGACGTGAAGGGGGTTACAAAGATGGCGGCCGTGACAAGCCCCGCTTTAATGACCGTGATAACGCCACTAAAAAACCGGGTTATCGCCCAAAGAAATTTGATTAAGGGCTAGCCTGCGATTCAAAAAAATCGCCAAATCCCATGGGTTTGGCGATTTTTTATTTTAGGTAGGCTCGCATTTATTATTCATCAAACATCTGGATCATATAGCCATCTTTCAAAGCCTCGGCCATGGCTTTATCGGCGGCAATTACACGCGGATCGCTGGTTAAATTACTGGGCACCAATTTACGGTTTTCAATATCAATATCCATGAATCCGGCACGCATTAAATATAATTTGCAAAGATGCTCGGCCCCGAATAAATCCTTAAAATTAACGTACACAATAAACGGAACCATCTGCCCTTCCTTAATATCGTCAAAGGCTCTCTTGGCTCGACCATTCGCAGAAAAAATATACATAACATTTGCCTTGGTTTTAATTTTGGTTCTATTCGGTCGGGCCCATCGCTTAAGCCCTTACGGATTAAATAGTCATTACTACCCGCAACGCATCCAAACGGATTTTCGCCTGGCTTAAAAACTGCTGGCTTGCAGCCAGGCGCTGCTGCAAGTAATTGATTTCCTCCTGGCGAACATTGGGATTGACCGCCTTCAACGCTTTCATCCGCGACAATTCACTGTTTAATTGCTCAGTCACTTTGGCAGTGGCTTCAGCAATTAATTCCGCCTGTTTTGCGACAGTAATCTCTTCCGCCTTTTGTACCATTGTCGTCAAAACCGGACGCGCATGGCGGACCAGGTCTTGCGCATTATTGCGCGGCACCTTCTGCAATAATTTACTTAGCTGGTTAATGCCCAGGACGCCCGACAAGTCTTTACCTTTATCATCCAGTAGCACCCGCACTAAAGATTGTGGCATATAACGAAACAACTGCAACTCGGTCGGTGCGGGACACAGCAATACAAACAAGGCCTCCAGCATCAATGTACCCGGTTTCAACGGCGGTAATTTCAGCGTACAGAACGCAGTGTTACCAAATTCACTCAGGGAAATTAAATCCTGCGCGCCTGTGACCAATGGGTGCTCCCACGATAGGAATTGCATATCTTCACGTGATAACGCCTGCTGGCGATCATAGGTAATTGTCAATCCACTCTCGGGTAAGCCAGGGAATTCTGCGATACGCATGTGGTCGCTGGGGTGCAGCACCAGGCTTTTTTCGCTGTGCTTTTCAAAGTCGATACCAAAGCTATCAAAAACCTGCTCCATATAATTGGCAAGTGCTGCATTCGTATCGTTTTCTGCGAGGGCATGCACCAAAGCTTGCGCTTGTGCCGGCTTGCAGGAATTTAATTCCAGTAAGCGATCGCGCCCTTGCTGCAATTGCTCCACCAAATTACTGGCAAACGCGCGGGTTTCTTCCGTTAATTTGGCAAATGCGGGTTCATCATTGCTTACCAATGCCGGTAAGAGTCGTTCAGCGAATTGCGTATATACCGCCTGGCCAATTGCGCAGGTTTTTTCAAAGGCATTCAATCCCTGGTGATACCAATCGAGCAATTTTTCCTGGGCAGAATGTTGGTAATAAGGCACATGGATATTCACCGTCGCGGTTTGTCCGATGCGATCCAAACGCCCGATGCGCTGCTCAAGCAAATCAGGATTGGTGGGTAAATCAAATAGCACCAGATCCTGTGCGAATTGGAAGTTACGCCCTTCACTGCCTATCTCGGAACACACCAGCACCTGCGCGCCGTCTTCCGCTTCCGCAAAATAGGCGGCAGCGCGGTCGCGCTCAATCAAACTCAGGCCTTCGTGGAATACCGCGGTAGTAAAGCCTTTGCGCAAGCGCAAAAATTCTTCTATGGATTGCGCTGAATCAGCATTTGCGCAAATCACCACGGTTTTCTTGCGTCGATGCTGGCGCAACCATTCAGCCAGCCAGGTTACGCGCGGATCTTGCAGCCACCATTCGCTATCCGTTTTTTGCTGCCAATAAAGTTCGGCGCATACCTGTATTGCCAAGGGTTGGCGTTGCAATGCAAGTACATCTTCATCGCTTAACGATAACAGGTGGGCATGTAATTTCCGTTCAGGGAAACCGGCAACCGAATTGCGTGTGTTGCGGAATAACACGCGGCCAGTACCGTGGCGATCCAGCAGATAATGCACGGCCGTCGCCATTGCTGCGGAAAGGCTGTGGTTTTCGGCCTGGCCCTGTAATTCCTTTAACGTTTCCTTGGGTAAATATCCCTCAAGTGATTCCCATAATTTGGGGGGGATTACCCCGGGAACATCCTGTTGGTGCAGCAATAATTCCTGCACCAACTCATTCAGCGGCTGGTAGGCTTTTTGTTCAGCTATGAATTTTTCCAAATCATAGTAACGATCCGGATCGAGTAAACGTAAACGCGCAAAATGGCTCTCCAACCCGAGTTGTTCCGGGGTGGCGGTTAACAGCAGCAAGCCTTTCGCTTTTTGCGCCAAACCTTCTATGCAAGTGTAGGCCTTGCCTGGTTTCTTTTCGGACCATTGCAAGTGATGCGCCTCGTCCACCAACAACAAATCCCAGTCGGCTTGCAACGCCTGTTCGTAGCGATATTTATTTTTAGTGAGGAAATCCAGCGAACAAATAATTAACTGCGCGGTTTCAAAGGGGTTACTGGTATCCGCCGTTTTTTCAACGTCATCTTCAAAATCATCGAGGTAATCGACGGAAACCTCTTCACTATCCAACCCCACCAACGCATTACAGCGGGCCTCGTCCAATAACGTGAATGACAAATTAAAGCGACGCAACATTTCCACCAGCCATTGGTGTTGCAAACTGGCGGGTACCACAATCAACGCGCGCTGTACACGGCCACTCATCAATTGCTGGTGCAATATCAGGCCCGCTTCAATGGTTTTACCCAAACCCACTTCGTCGGCCAGGAGTACACGCGGTGCATGGCGCTGGGACACTTCACTGGCGATATATAACTGGTGCGGCAGCAATTGCACACGCGGCCCTGCCAAACCGAATATGGCTGACTGGCGATGCTGGTTTTGATAATGCAGGGTTTGGTAGCGCAGGGTGAAGTGTTCGTGTTTGTCGATCTGGCCCGCAAACAACCGGTCACGCGGGGTACTGAATTGAACAAAACTATCGAGTTCGAATTCCGGGATGGATAACTCATTGCCGTCTTTCGTGAGCCCGACGTACATTAAACAGCCGGCTTGTTCAATAACATCGGTAATTGTGATTTTAGTGCCGTCCTGATGGCGCACCTTTTCGCCGACTTCATACCTGACCCGGCTGACAGGGGCATTATCCATCGCATAGGTACGGCGCTCACCGGCCGCAGGGAAACTCAGGGTTAAGCGGCGACTGGATACATCCAATACTATCCCCAACCCCAAATCCGCTTCTGATTCGCTAATCCAGCGTTGACCAATCACAAAACCATCAGCTAACTGCGACTTTCTCACTCAAACACCTGCTCAGGAAAAATCAAATTGTCGAAAAGGCGCGCATCATACTGTTTTAGCGCCCACAAAACCAAAAAATTTGGCTGTTCGCTTGCATGGATTTCTATAGAATCCAACCAAAGATTAAGTAACGGTCATCCTTATGCACATCAATATTCCCGATTCCGACAATATCCAAAAATTGGAACAACAGATCGCTAAATATCCATTCCTGCGCCTGGCCAACAGCAAAGAGCTATACCCCAATTCCCCCGGTAGCGGCTTGCCATTACTCGTCGTTGAAACCGCGCTCTGTTCGGCGGTGATATCCCTGCAAGGCGCCCAATTACTGGAATTCAAAACCACCGATGGGGACGCGCTACTGTGGTTAAGCCCCAACTGCGATTTTACGCCGGGGGCAGCACTACGCGGCGGCGTCCCCCTCTGCCTGCCCTGGTTTGGCGTAAACCAGCAAGACCCGGGTAAACCCAAACACGGTTTCGCCCGCAATCAATTTTGGGAACTTGGTGAAACCCATTTGCAAAATGATGGCCGCATTGAATTGGCATTCCTTTTCCAAAGCGACGCCAATAACCTGTTCCCCTATGATTTTTCCGCCGAAGTGCGCATAACCCTGGGTACCAGTGCCAAAATCGAATTGACCATTAATAACACCGACACTGAAGACTTCGACTGCAGTTGGGCAATGCATAATTACCATCGCACCAGCACCCTGGGTAATGTACGCGTGGAAGGTTTGGCGGAAAGGAAATATCTGGATAACCTGGAGAACTACACTGAAAAACATCAAGCAGGCAACGTTGAATTCAATGGTCCAGTAGATCGCGTTTATCCGGCAATCGCCAATCCCCTATTCATTAAAGGCTCGCCCTCAATCGAAATCACCCACCATAACTGCCCCAGCGTCGTGGTCTGGAACCCCGGCAAAGAATCAGCCACAAAAATCGCAAACATAGGTGCAGGTAACGAGCAGTTTTATATTTGCGTCGAGCGCGGCGCGGTGCTCGGTGAACGCTGGTCTTTGCCGGCAGGCACAAGCAAAAGTGCGTGGATGGAGTTTAAGCA